>DLVL01000044.1:15058-17987 GCA_003444085.1 Kosmotogaceae bacterium
AATAGTGGAATTCTTTCACAGGGCCAGTATCAAGCCTCCGGGTCCGGCATAAGTGGCTATTGTTGGACCCATTTTCCCGATTATTACCTCGGCATCTTCAACGCGTTTCTTGATCTCGTCTGCAAAGAAGGTTGCATCATCCAGATTGTCAACGTGCGTGATGCCAAATATCTTCTTCCCAGTCTTTGCAGAATCGTCAATTATCTCCAGGATTGCTTCTCTGAAGCGCCGCGTGCCTCTCACTTTCTTGAGTAGCTCAACTTTCCCCTTAACCCCGTGTAGGATCACTTTGATGTTAAGAAAATTGGCTATGCTGGCTTGAACTCTGCTCAGGCGCCCGCCCTTGACGATGTTCTCAAGAGTCTTCAGGGGAATTATGATCTTGACGTTTTCTCTATACTCTTCAAGGACAGGAAGGATTGACTCAAGGTCCTTACCCTTTTCAGCCATTCTTGCCGCAATCAGCACCTGAATTCCGTGCGAGATTGATCCTGCAAGCGAATCAAAGATATAAGCCTTGTTTCCGCTGAGTTCTCTGCCCAGGACAGCTGACTGATAGGTTCCACTCAATCCCGAAGAGATTGTTATGCACAGAGGGGTATCTCCTTCCTCTTGAATTGTGGTGAAGACATTTGCAAAATCCGCCGGGGTGGGTTGAGAAGTCTTGGGCAGCTCACCAGATTTGCTCATCAGATCCCAGAACTCTTCAGGACTGATTTCCACATCCTCTTTATAGGTTTTGTTGTTAACTGATACATTGAGAGAAACGAATGTTATATTGTGCTTCTTGAGAAGTTCCCCTGGGAGATCACACGAACTGTCCGTAACCACCCGTACCATAATAAGCGCCCCCTTCTTTTGATGCACTAGAATAATTATAGCCTGTAGTCACCGACAATATGAGAGTATTCTTAGACGTCTGTTCTGGAGATGATGCCAGAAGTGCGCTAGCCTTGAAGATTCCCGCCATCTGGTACCAGCTCTGACGTAAAGGATCTTGAGCCCTTTGCCTCAACACATGATGCTGATCGTCCCAGCGTATCAGGTTCCCGCACCTTGAAGAGAAACGAGTTGTCAGTTTTTGCGATTCAGAGTGCAAAAACACGATCATCGAGATGACATAGTTAAATCATTCAAGCAATGCTATACGAAAAATCTCGGTCTTTCCCGTATAGAAGCTTCGAGAAGAGCGAGATACTGAGTTCGTTCGACGTTTATGTGTTTCTTCTATCATTCCTTATTGGAAAGCCGTTCCATATTGGAAAGCGAAGGCTGTTAGATGTTCTTCAGTTTATAGTAGATCTCGTTGTCGCGCAATTTCCTCTTCAGATCTCGAATGTTCGTGCTTGAGTCAATAATCACCAGCTCCACGCCAAGGATCTCGCAGAGGTCCTCGATCTGTTCAGTGCTCACAGAATAACTCAAGCAGGAATGGTGTGCACCACCAGAGAGTATCCAGGCAGTAGCTGCCGTTGCAAGATCAGGTCTGGGAACCCACAACGCACGGGCAACAGGCAGACTGGGCATATCCTCTTCCTGTTTCACGACATCTACTTCATTGACAATCACCCTGAACCTGTCCCCAAACCCGACCATACAAACCTGTATTGCTGGACCTTCCTTGGCAGTGAAAACCGATCTTGCAGGGGCAGCTTTCCCTCCTATGGAAAGAGGGTGGACCTTAAGAGTGGGTTTGTCGTTAGCTATCGATTCGCAGACTTCCAGCATGTGGGCTCCCAACTCTTTCGTGTTACCGGGCTCAAGATGATAGACATAATCCTCAATAAAAGAAGTCCCCAAATCATTACCCAAAGCCATCACTTTCATTATTCTCACCAGGGCAGCTGACTTCCAGTCTCCTTCTGCTCCAAAGCCATAACCATCCCTCATGAGGCGCTGGCAAGCCAGACCTGGCAATTGTCCGAGACCATGAAGGTTCTCAAAGGTCGTCGTGAATGCCTTGAAGCTCCCTTGTTCAAGAAACTGCCGCATTCCTATTTCAACCTTTGCTGCTTCGCGAAGAGATGCCATTATCTCATCATCAGAAACTGAGCCCTTTATAGTGCAGTACTCCTCTTTATATAGTCTCAGTAACCTTTCGACCTCATGCTCTTCCACTCCATTGATGTACTCAAGTAGATCTCCAAGTGCGTAGCCATGCACTTCATATCCAAGCTCGATCTGAGCGTCAACCTTATTCCCTTCAGTGACAGCAACATACCTCATGTTATCGCCAAATCTGGCGATTCTTAGGTTCTGCAACTCATACCAGCCCAATGCCGCCCTGATCCAGTCGTTCAAACCTTCAAGAACCTTATCGTCTCTCCAGTGGCCAGCGATTACTTTTCGCTTGATCCCCATTCTTGTGGCAATGTATCCAAATTCCCTTCCGCCATGTGCCGATTGATTCGTATTCATATAATCCATATCCATCGTCTTGCATGGGATCTTCTGTTCAAACTGCATATGCAGGTGAGCAAAAGGTTTTCTGATAGCATTCAACCCACCGATCCACATCTTGCCAGGTGAGAAGGTATGCCGGCTGGTTGAGCATGAGTACAAAAGAAAAGGAGCCTGGGCTTATCTGGCTGCTTGGGATGTTAGAAGAGCGAAGGTCTTTGGGCGTTGTGAATTAAGAAGCGGGATAGCTTCTTTCGATCGACTGGTGGGACAGGTTATGTGTCAAGAACCGTATTGTTCAGCTAGCCGTGTATTCTGGATCGTTGACAACGGTTCTTCTCATCGAGGAGAGAAAGCGTATAGGAGACTGAAAGAGCAATGGCCCATAATTGAGCTGGTGCATCTTCCTATTCATGCAAGTTGGCTGAATCAAATCGAGATATATTTCTCTGTTGTCCAAAGGAAGGTGCTTACTCCCAATGATTTTGGTTATCTCTCAGAACTCGAAGAGAGATTGTTGGGCTTTCAG
>DLVL01000078.1:0-1362 GCA_003444085.1 Kosmotogaceae bacterium
AATACTCTGGAGCTGGTTGAAGAGATCTCTCATTTCATAGTCAACTCGCAGAATCTGGCAGCCTCTTTGAGTGACATGAACAGCATCAGTGAAAGCATGAAAGCAATGCTTGAATTTCTCTTGAGCTTCTACCCTGCGAGGACCGCGCGCTGTGTACTCAGGTGGCAGGAGACCGAAGAAGTAACTATTGGTGAAGATGAGATCCCGGAAGACCTGGAAGGCCATTATTCGAGTTCTCCGTTTTGTGTCAAGTATGTCTTCTTCGTCGGATTTGCTGGTGAGGTTGAGATTGTTCTTTTCAACCCATCTATCTCTGTTTCAGATAAACTTATTGCGAGGTTCTTCCGCCAAATGACTTTTGTAGAAACGATCCTGGAGCTCTCGTTCAAGAACTTTATCAGGTACAGGATGGCAATGCATGACTCGCTGACTGGCCTCTATACCAGGTGGTATCTGGAAGCTCGAATGAAAGAGCAATTCAGAAGAGCAAAACGATACGAAGAGGACTACTCTGTCATTTTCTGCGATCTTGATGATTTCAAGCGAGTAAATGACCGTTACGGTCATATGAGAGGCGACAGCACACTCCGTCGAGTATCTGAAAGTCTTAAACAGTCTTGCAGGGAAAGTGATATTTTATGCCGTTTTGGAGGAGAGGAGTTCGTGATTCTTCTGCCTTCACTTGATCTGGCCGAGGCCACGAGGTTGGCTGAAAGACTAAGGGTGGCCTTACCTGAAAGCGATCCGGAGATAAAAGTGACTGGTAGCTTTGGGGTTGCATCATTTAACACTGCGAAACCCTCTTCAGCCAGAGAACTGGTTCAGCTAGCAGACGATCTTTGCTACCAGGCTAAGAGGAAGGGTAAGAACAGGGTTGAGTCGAATCTCGATGAATGAATCCTGGGAGTACTATGATGATATAGCGCATTCTTACGATGGTCAGTATGAGGAACCCTACTGGCACCTCTATCACGAAATACTTCACAAGCTGGTAAGTGACTCTGTTCACGCTGATGGAAAACTCCTTGATCTTGGCACCGGTACAGGCAGATGGGCCATTCACTTCGCTGCTCTGGGCTTCGATGTAACTGCACTGGATCCTTCGAAAGAGATGCTATCTGTTCTTCAGGCAAAAAGCAGAGACCATGGTGTTGAGATTAAGCTGATTGATGGAAGGGCTGAGTGTCTTCCCTTTGATGACAGAAGCTTTGATTATGTTACGGCAATGGGCGACGTGATATCTTATACAAGAAATCATGAACGAGCTATATCCGAAGTATACAGGGTATTGAGAGAACGCGGAAGATTCTTGTTCACAGTAGATAGTGCCTATGCGTTCTTGCAAGATTTTCTCTCTCACAC
>DLVL01000078.1:1596-3199 GCA_003444085.1 Kosmotogaceae bacterium
ATGGTGGTATTGGGTCCGTACGTCAACAGCAGGCTTGCAAGTTCACTATCCGAAGTGGCAGAATGGGAGTACAGATTCTGCAGAGAATCTGAATTACTCGGACGTGCAGAACACCTGTTTTTCGCCTGCGAGAAAGGATGATCTGATGAAGGCTGGTCGTGTCCAGGTCGCTCTTGTAATCGGTCTAACGCTGATAATAATGTCTGTGGTGGCATTTGCGTTTTCTCTTGCGGCCATACAACGTTCAGCAAAGATTGCACGAGAATTCGCATCTCTTGAAAACAGTGTTTTGCGAAATCTTCAGGACACGACTGCTGAAGTTACCTCGCAAATCGACTCGTTGAGGAGCTTACTTGTATCAGGCGGCATGCTTGAACAGCACATTGTTGCGAGGGAGTTTCTTCAGAATGCTCAAAGAGACCTTGATCTGATTCTCACAGAGCTTCAGGAAGAATCGGACAGGCCATATTTCAGAGTCTTCGTAACAGGTAACCGTGATGTATGGATCGGCTTCAAGAGAAGTGCTGCTGATGCAGCTTACACATTTCAGAAGACTTTCAGTCCTGGGCTATCTGACGAGAAGTTCTTCTACTTCAAGGAACCTCTTGTAGAGACCAAGTACACCGTAATGCTTTCGCGCGAAGCCTATATAAGAACTGCTTCTCCTGAAAACGTTTATTTGATTTTCTCGGGGTTCGGAAGCGGTAAACTTGTTGTGATGCCTTCTGTAGAAGTAACCAATATCGGCCAACGCTTCGACCTCTATATTCCCGGACAATAGCAGAAGTACCTCTACCTAGTCATCGTCTTCTCTGCGAACCTTCTTCTTGTAAGAAGGAGGAGTATTGCTTCTGTTAAGCCATCCCTTACGCCAGAACGCCATCAGCATCATTAGGCCTGCTGCTATCATTGCAGACAGCACAATGAAATAAGCGTACTTGTTTTGCAGCTCAGGCATGTGGGCGAAATTCATGCCGTAGATTCCGGCAATGAACGACAACGGAATGAAGATAGTAGCAATAATCGTCAGAACTTTCATGATCTCATTCATTCTGTTGCTCGCCGAAGTGAGGTATATGTTCATGATCTCAGCCTGAAGCTCTCTGTATGTCTCAGTAATGTCGATCATGTGTATCAGGTGATCGTAGCAATCGCGGAAGAATGGTATTGTCTCCTGGTTGATGAGTCCGCTTCCCTTTCTCATAAGGGCTCCTACAGCGGCTCTCATTTGCCATATGAGTCTTCGAAACGCAACTGTTTCGTGCTTCAGGTTATAGAAAGAGGCTAAAGGTGTGCTATTCGACCCGGAGACAATCTCTTCCTCAAGTGACTCGAATTTCTCTCCAAGGGCTTCGACAACAGGAAAGTAGTTATCCACAAGTGTGTCCACAATAGCATAGCAAAGATAGTCCGCCCCCATATGCCTGATAATCCCTCTTCCTTCGCGTATTCTTCTTCTCAAGGTCTCAAGACAATCCCCTGGGCGCTCCTGGAAAGAGAGCACGTGGTTTTTGCCGAGAAATATGCTCACCTGCTCAGATGACAAAACCTGTGGCTCGCTGAACATAAGCATTCTTGTTACTACAAATAGTTGATCTTTGAG
>DLVL01000137.1:0-4342 GCA_003444085.1 Kosmotogaceae bacterium
AATTGTCTTGTTAATCGGTGTCGTTCTGGCTGCAGTCTCACAATACATGGGCTTCTCGCACTTCAGGAAGAGAAGAATCATTACAGACACCCCGACCAGCAAAGCGAAGGGTGTATTTATGGGACTTGTGGAGATCTGCGGAAAAGTGGTTAGAGCAGGTCCCCTCATAAGCTATCTATCTGAGTCACCCTGTGTTTACTACAGCTGGAGTGTGCATGAACGATGGTCGCGAACAGTCAGGGAAACATATAGAGATGCACAGAGAAAGACTAAGACACGCACAAGACGTGAGAGCGGCTGGACCAAAGTGGCTGGCGGTGGTGACTTCACGGTCTTTGATGTCTGTGATGACACTGGTTGCGTCCAGATCGACCCCGAAGGAGCCAAAATCCATGGCGAGATTTCATTGAAAAAAACCTGTGATCGACACGACCCTCTTTACTTCGGGAAAGGTCCAGAATCGGAGGTCAGGAACTCAGATCATATAAGACGATTCTCAGAAACACATATCCCTGTTGGTGCCAGTGTGTATGTCATCGGTCAGGCAAGAGAGCGTTCAGACAAAGTGGCTCCCGAAATAGCCTGGAGTTCGGAAGCTCCAATATTCCTCATTTCAACTAAGAGTGAAAAAAGAACCAGCTCTTCCCACACCGTGAAGTACTGGTCGATCATGCTGCTGGGACTGGTCGCTCTCATGATTTCCATCTGGATATCCGGGTTGGTAACGCATTTTGGAAGAGCTTCTCTTGCTCTTTATATATGGTTTGCATTGCTTTACGTCGGAGTGTGGTTTCTCGGCTGGTTCTGGATAGTGTACAACGGCATGAAATCTCTCAGAGAACGCGTTAGACAAGCTACATCGCTGATCGATATACAGTTAAGGCGCAGACATGACCTTGTCCCCAGACTTGTCAATATCGTCAGGGGAACGATGGAGCACGAAACTACTGTCCAGGAAAGAATTTCTGCCATAAGACAGGAACTTGAACAGCACCCCGAGGAGACTGCTTCTGTATTGAAGGACTTGTCTGAAGACTACCCTGTGCTGAAAGCAAACGAGGCATATTCCTCTCTTCAGAGAGAGCTGTCATGTACAGAAGAACGGATATCTCTGGCCAGGGATTACTACAATGAAATAGCAACGTTCTACAATACAAGGCTGGAGAAGTTTCCAGACAGGATCGTTGCGCGGGCTGCATCTCTTGAGAGCTTGCCGCTAATCACAGGAGACCCTGATAAGGACCATATGCCTGATGAAGAATGAATGGAACTGGGAACTCGCAGACAAGGATCTCTGGTCGCAGCCGTCTCCTGAAGCCTATTACCTTCTGGCTCGATGGGGAGGTAATGGAGCTAAGATACTCGATTTGGGCTGTGGGATCGGTCGGCATTCTCTGCTATTCGCTGCATCAGGGTATGAAGTGAGTGCCATTGACTCATCGGCAGAAGCCTTGAAGTCCTTGAAAGAGAAAGCGATGAAGGAGAAACTCCTGATCGACGCAAGACGCGCTCTGATAACTGGGCTGCCGTATGAAGACGAGTACTTTGATTATGCTGTCGCGTTTTATGTGATCTACCATGGTTACAGAAGAGATGTTCAGAAAGCCCTGTCAGAGATGAAAAGAGTGTTGAAACCTGGTGGAGAGTGCTATGTCACTTTTAACTCGTCTGACAGTAGCTCGTTCAGGAGAACAGCGGGAAGAAGGATAGACAGAAGAACAATCGTAAAGAGTGAAGGAATAGAGGATAGGGTTCCACACTACTACGTAAATGCCACCGAGCTGAGAAAGCTACTGAAGGGCTTCGAGATAATAAGCTTGCGCAAGATCAGAGAATACTTCGACAAGAGAACGAGCTCGCACTTCTTCGTACTGCTCAAAAAGCCCGAAAACTAAAACAGAACGGTCTTCTCAAATTTGTCGGTCTTTGAGAAAATCAGAGAGCACTTTGCTGAAGCCAGAAGAATGAGCAAGCTCTTGATATGCTCCCGGTCTTCTTCCGCAACCAGAGTCCCGAAACAATTCATAATGGTATAACTCGGAGTGCAGCAGGGAGGCGCGTTTCCCCTTGGATTATGCAACCGATATGAATGTGAGGGTAGAACCGATTGGATCAGCAAACACTGCGAGCAATTTCACGGATATTTCACAGATCAGCGCGTAGTATTGTGATGAGAAAACACGGGAGGTGATATGATGAGAAAACTGACTGTCATTCTGATCGTTGTCTTGCTAGTTGTTTCGACATCGCTGTCCTTTGTCGGGCCAAGGAAGCTTGGAGACGATTATCTGCAGCAAGGAAACTCTCTTTCCAGGCAAGCTGAGTTTGCGAGATTCATTCATGTAGTTGGGTTCACCGAACAACAGCTGTTTGAGATCAATCGGCTTGTACAAAGCACCCGCCAGTCATTACTGGAAGCCTTCGATGAAGCGATTCATTTTATGGAACTTGCCGTTGAAGAGGCGGTAGCAGGAGATATTGACAAGTCAAAGGAAACAGAGAAAGAAGCCAGACAGATTGCTGTTGAATCACGTTCCTACGTTCAGGATTTTGTCGTTTCTATGCGCAATATCGTCACTGTCGCCCAACAAGAGAAGATGTACGAACTGTTGGGATCGGCAATTGGCAGAAGATTCTTTCCCTTCGGTCGGTTCGCTCAGGGTACTTGCATGAATTATCCGTGGAGCAGATCAGCCGATTCAACTGTCTGGAAACTACCGAACAGTAACTCCTGGACATTCCCTGAGAATTATCACAGACATAGTCCTTCCAAGTCAGGGGCTAGTGTCAGGTACCTTCCCAGAAGAGACCTCTTTGAACTGATTGAAGAAATGCCAGGACAAGGGACACCGAAACCACTGCCAGAAGATGCTAGAAAGATTATCCAGGAAAGACTGCGCGAGAGCTTTCAAACGCTTGAACAGATGCTTCCTAAGGCTAGAGAGATGCACCAAAGCGTTACCATCAAACAGTCCGATATGATCTACCTGATCTTCCTGCAGGAAGACAACGCAGAAGTACTCAGGAGAATAGTGGAAGAACAGTAACCTGATTCACCCCATCCCCGGAAAAGAAGGTCCTCTCGGGGCCTTCTTTTTCCTTCTATGCAACCATTCAAAAAAGATACTAATGTATGGATAAATAGTGACGGTGGAATTTCCATTCACAAGCATACAATGATTTCTGCTTCAAGATATAACAAACCCCACTATTAGTGTTGTTTATAAAGCTTCGCTGTCTCGTGTGCCTGGTGCTACATTCCTCATAACGAGGAGGATATTATGAAAAAGCGATTGATTCTTGGCTTATTGTTTGGTTCGTTGATATTCTTTGCTGGATGTCTTCCTATCGGTCTGATGCTTCCACCCACGTTTCTTCCTGCTGGAGGCTTCGATATTAGTGTGGGTGCTGAGGTAGTTGTTGGTGAGGCTTTCTTCCCGTGGGCATTTGAAGCTCGGCCAAGGTATGCATTCACCTCTGCCGATTTCTGATGAAAAGTTCGGTTTCTTCCTGACAGCTGGCGCACGGTTTTGATACTTTCTTGATCATGATTCCATGATAGATCCTGCTGTTTCATGTCCTCGAGTATTTGAGGCGACCCTGGTGCAATCACGACAACAAGTGCCATTCGATGGGGCACATCTCAGGTGTCGCCCCTTTGTCTGAGACAACTCGTGATAAGGAATATCCGCTCAGATGATCTGCGTGAAGAAGAACCTTCAGTTCCGCACGGCAGTACTCTCAAGAATGCTTTCAGAAATGAGTGGATGATGCCACACTGCATATATCAAGGAGGTTCGGTATGAAGAAATCATTAGTTATCGGATTGATTTTAGCTTTGACCATGGTTTTTGACGGTTGCTTTCCAATAAGTAAGTCTGTTGCTTCCACCAACTCTTTTGCCTGCAGGTGGTTTTGACACCGGTCTTGGTCTTGAGATGCTTGTCACCAAGGAGAGAGCTGATCTGTGGCTCGTTGGAGCACAACCAAGGTATGGCTTAGCAGAAAATGCGGAAGGAGTCTTGACTATCGCAACTTCGCCTTTGCTACTTGTCCAGGGCGCTTTCCCCCTGTACCTTGAAGCTGGAGGAAGACTCAAGCTAACAGACTCGCCAGTGATTTCTGTTTATTCAGGAGCAGGTCTTCTGACCGTGCTGGGTAACGGTGAATCAATTAAATTGCCTATGTTCAGATTAGCTCCTACCATCGGTTTTTATCTTCCTGGCAACACTTATGCATTTCTGAGAGGGCAGGTCCTTTATGTTTCAGGACCGATGTTTGTTCTTTGACTGGGCCTGTCAGGAAAGCATTGGATCCTTGAAGGAAGTGTTCCGTTACCATA
>DLVL01000137.1:4471-7051 GCA_003444085.1 Kosmotogaceae bacterium
AGTTCTCCCACAATAGAGAGCCCAAGCCCCGAACCGCTCTGTTCCAGTCTCGTCGACCCCGCTTTGTAGAATCTCTCAAAAATCCTCTTCTGGTCTGCTTTTCTTATGCCTATGCCACTATCACGAACAGAGATTTTCAGCTTGTCTCTAAGATACCCTGCTACTATTTCTACACGTCCCCCGCCGGGAGTAAAACGAAAAGCGTTATCGACAAGATTCTGAATAATTATCCTCAGAAATTCTTCGGAGGTGTTGGCTTCTACGGTGTCATCACATCGGAGTTCCAGTTCTATTCCTTTCTCCTGTGCGAGAGTTTGATAGCCTCTCATAATCTCATCAAGCATAGGATTCAACTTGAAACGTCGTGCACTCTTCTTCATGAAAGCTGATTCCTCACTCTTCGACAGAAGAAGGAGCTGTGACACAAGTGATTCTATACGGTCCACGGCACTTTTCAAAGCAGTTACTTTCTTTTGTGATCCGGGCGTCAGGTCCTCATCAGCAGCGAGAAGATCGGCAGCAGATCTGATAACAGTCAAGGGTGTCTTGAGCTCGTGTGAACTGAGTAGCGAGAAACGCTTCAAACGTTCGTAGTTAGTGCTCAGTGGCTTCAGAATGTACGATGACAGAATGAACCCCATCACCCATGCTCCAGCCCCTGAAAGTATTACCGTAAGCAGCATAGCAACAAAGAATAGTCGCTGTTGTTGACGAAGATCAGTAATGTCTATCCCCGTTCTTACATACAGATTTGTCCTGCCCCCAGGAGTCTTCAATGCAGTGGTGAAGGCCCTGTAAACATGTTCAGTCCTCTCATCACTGACCGAGGGCACGCGCAAGTCTTCGAAACCTTCCTCGGGAACACCATACAAAGGTACGTGAACACCTACGCCAGCAATAATTTCTCCACTAGCCGTGATGAACTGAATGAATTCCTCTTCTGAAGAGATTATTGCAGCAGCATCAGAGATCCCCAGAAGGACCTCTTCATGCAACGGAATGGGAATTATTCTCAGTCTTCTCTCTATCCGTTGTGCCCTTTCAATTATCGACTCATCGAAGCGCTCAGCTGTTACGCGAACCATCAAACCATATATCAGGATAGAGAACGCAGAGACCAAAGTGATGATAGTCATGGAGAACACGAATGTCCATTTCAGCCTTGTTGCACGAATGACCTTCTTTTCACTCGTCAGAGATCGCATAACCAACGCCTCTTATTGTCTTTATTAGTTTTTTGCGGTGCTTTCTGTCGATCTTCGCTCTGAGATTCTTAATGTGTGTTCTCAGCACATCAGACCAGTTGAAGTCCTCTTCGCTCCAGATGTGTTCCTCAAGTTCTTCCTTGGAAACTACCTGGTTCTTTCGGCTCATCAGGTAGTTAAGAATCTGATACTCTTTCCGTCTCAAATGAACTGCTTGTCCAGCTCTCTTTACTTCCCTGGTACGCGTATTGAGAACTAAATCTGCAACGCGCAGCTCGTGACTGGGCTCGCCTGACACAGCTCTTCTCAGAAGAGACTTAACCCTTGCAACCAGTTCTCTCATGTCAAAAGGCTTTACAAGATAGTCGTCAGCTCCGAGGTCGAATCCTCGCACCTTGTCTTCGACATCATCCAGAGCAGTAAGCATCAGAACGGGTGCTGAAGAACCTGTTTCTCGCAGTTTTTGTAGCACTGCCCAACCGTCAGCCAACGGAAGAAGTATGTCCAGTATGACCAAATCGAAGAAAGTGTTTTCAATGTAGTAGAATGCCTGTTCACCATCATAGGCTATCTCAACAGTAAAGAGCTCTTTTCGAAGGAGTTCAGCAATCATAAGAGCAAGGTCTTCTTCGTCTTCTACCAGAAGTATCTTCACTGAAATCACGTCACTGATTCAGAATTTTCATGTCTTTCTTCGAGGTTTAACACAAAACTGGCACAATAGTCACGCTCTCGCCAACCACGCTTTGAGTAGAAGCCCCTCTTGTAAGAATCTCTCCTCTTCGAATTGATCAAATGAAGCCTTTTGCAGCCACGATCACGTGCTTCGTTTACCGCAGCTTCCAAGAGCATTGAACCTATTCCCTGAGAACGATACGAACTCATAACGAAAAGTTCGTTCAAATAGCCTTCTTCTCCACGCAAAATGAGATAAGGCACAAAGTGCATTGCGACATACCCGATCACGTGGCCTTGCTCGTCCCTTGCTACCATCATGACTCTGTCTCTTGACTGCATGATACTATTAAGAACGCTTTCGGCATCATGGCGGCATTCCTCGCTTTCAGGATTCAGGTCATCGAAAAAACCGGTTGACTTTATAATTTTTAGAAGGTCATCCACATCAGCAAGTTCTGGTCTGGCAATCCGAAATTCTGTCACATGCACCACCAACTTTTTTCCTTCAGACCTCGGAAGCAGAGATGAGAGAAGTGACTGAAAGCGGTACATAATTCCCATGCTTGCAGTAGAAGACCTCCGGGATCCCCAGCTTGTTGAGGAGTCTGAGCGCTTCATCTATTCCTTCACCAACAACATCTTTGCTGTGAGCATCCGAACCAACGGTGATATACCTTCCCCCCAACTCTATGAATCT
>DLVL01000144.1 GCA_003444085.1 Kosmotogaceae bacterium
TATACAGCTTGGAGAAACGCTATTGGGCGGAGATTATGTCTTTGTAGAGACTAAGGAATCACTTGGCAGGCAGGCAGCGAAATTGCCTTCTGTTAAGGAACTTAGAGAAAGACTTGAAGATGGTGCAAAGAATTTGCTCATGATCAACAGAGAGCAGATGCCTATTATACGTTTTGATAAGCCGTATCTTCTTGAAATGGAACTTGCTTCAACGGAGGCTGCAGATCACCTGTGTCTTATGCCTACGATTGAGCGTGTCGATGGTTTCAGTGTTCGCGCTGAATACAGTGATTTCAAGGTTCTGATAAACGCTGTCTTGGCCGGGCTTCACATAATCTCTGGGGCAATGAGAAAGTGAGTCTAGCGAAACATGTTGGGTAGGAGTCTACTTATCCTTGTTGGAGACATTCTTATAGGTCTGTCATTTCTGATTCTTGCCATGCTTGTCGCGAGTTTTGCTGTATCTGTTGTAAGTGACATTGCAAGTACTCCTGAGACCATTGAGTTTGCCTTTGCTGGTCTGCTCTTCATTGAAGGGCTTGCGCTGCAACTGAAGGCACTGAAGTGGGAACGACCCCTGGCAGGTCTTCTCGTTTCATTAATCAATCTTTCTACTGCCTTATTGGGAATGATTGTTGGCTTCATACTGGTAGCAAGATTGGGCATTGATTGGTGGCTAGCATTTCTCAACGAATTGATCGATGTTTCAAGAATCACTCTTCTTGCTGGGCTCTTCCTCGTTTTAGTGCTGATTCTGGTAGTTGCTATTGCCGTTGCATCTTTTGAGGTACCAGAAGCTTCAGAGGAGAAGCGTTTGCCTGAAAGCCGACCTTCAGGCAGACGTCGCAAGACTGCAGGAACGCTTAGAAGAAGATGACTTAGTGAGTAATCGAGATAAATGAGATGAGACGAGGAGAACCAAGGTAACGAGAAAAACCTGGAAGACGAGAGTACGAGAAGAAGACAAGTTCAATCGAGAGAAAACAAAGCGACGAGAAGAACCTGAAAGACGAGAGTAGACGAGAGACCCGAAGTAACCAGAAGGACCGAAGAGACGAGAGTTCTCGAGAAAGCGAGAAGAGCAAGTAACAATAATAGAGAAAGAAAGACGATAATTTGTCGAGAAAAGGAAATAAATGCGTTCAAAACGAGTGCACCGAGACAAGTGAGTCTCGTATCAATAGAATCCGAGAAAAGGCCAGAACAATCTAAACAGCGTTCAACTCTTCTAAATCCCATCTTTGGCGGGTAGTAAGTATGACTCCAGGAAACGGGGACTGAGAACCGGGAACTATCTGTTGGGCACCAAGAACTAACAAGTGTTCTTAAGCAACCAGTAACTGTAGATGAATGACTGGTGAGTTGTTCTGAACACAGAATGAATCTTTGTTCTCGATGATTCTCATCTCTTCTGTTTTTCTCGACTACTTGTTCTTCTCTCGATTATGCTCTTTCTCGTATTCTCGAATTCTGATATCTTTGTTTACTCTCACATTCTCGACAAACTCTCGTCCTCTCGTATCTTTGATTACTCTCTCGCATTCTCATCCCTTCGGCCTTTCTCGTTCTCTCGATTAAGTCCCCCCTCTAGAATCCCAACGATCGTGGGTCAAGGGCGTCCCTGATCGCATCTCCGAACAGATTGAAAGCCATAACAACGATGAAGATGAACAGTCCGGGCAACAATAACCAAGGGGCTTCAGTCATTGCTCGGATATTCTGAGCCTGAACAAGCATTAAACCCCAACTTGCTGAAGGTTCATTGATCCCAAGGCCCAGGAAGCTGAGTCCTGCCTCTCCAAGTATATATGCAGGTATGGAAAGAGTTATCGACACTATTATGTATGTTGCAGTATTTGGAATCATATGTTTCCAGATTATTCTGCCCGTTGGATAACCCATTGCCTGTGCAGCCTGTACGAATTCAGTTTCTTTCATTGAGAGCATCATTCCCCTGATAACACGCGCCATTCCCGGCCAGCCGATGAAACTCAAAATCACAACAATCAACATGTAGGTCCAGTGAGGTGCAAGGCCAGTTGGCAGGATCGCTCTGAGCGAAACCAGCAAGTAGAAACTCGGAATAGACATGAGGATTTCTGTGATCCTCATGAGAGTCTCATCCGCCCATCCTCCGAAATAACCGGCCAGACCACCCATAGAAAGGCCAATAACAAACGAGATAGCTATACCCACGAAACCTATCGAAAGGGCAATTCTCATACCGAAAAGAATCCTTGACAACATGTCCCTTCCATAGATGTCAGCACCAAAGAGATTCAGTCGAGAAGGTGCCTCCGTACCGAACAGGTGAATGTCACAAGGAATGAGCCACAAGAGCTTATACTCCCACGACCTGATAAAAAACTTGATTTCGTACTTCCTTGTCTCGTAGTCTACAACGGAAGGGTTGACAATAACATCCAGGATGTCTGGATCAATTCCCAGTTCCTCCAGAAAGAAAATCGCTTCATCCAGTTCCATTTCAAAATCATCGAGGACTTCATTGATGATTTCCATGGATTCTACGATAACTTCTCTTATTTCAGGCTTCATAACAGCAAAGACACGGTGGAGACGAACCTCAGTGACCAGCTTTACAGGGGGACCAATATCTGCTAACTGAGGGTAAGCATCAGATGTCAGGGTGGCAAGGGCAGCTCGTGCCTCTGTCTCTGTTCTGTACGGTCCGAGAAGGGCTTCAAGTTCATCGATTCTGAAAGTCTGGCTGTTTTTATAACTTGGTCTTCGGCTAAGCAGGACCTCATTACCTTCAGCATCGGCAGCAAACTGTATTGTCTCAAAGGTGAGGTAGATATCTTGGACTCCATCGATCCCTCGCCGGAAAGAGAGTTCTTCACCTGAAGCCAAATCAACTGCAGTAATAGCTTCAAGAGATGTTCCCTCATGAAAGGTGGTTCTGTAGGTAGCTGGATCTCTTGCGAGTATCATGTCGTATATGTATGGCCAGGTAAGATTCCCGTCCTCATCTCTCCAACGAATGGTCGAAGGCGGAGCATAAGAGTATTGTTGTTCCATTTGATAAGGGTCAAGAGGAGAAAGAAAGTCTGCGAAGATGGCAATCGCATAAAGGATTATGAGTACCACAAGTGAAACCATTCCGAGTTTGTGCCTTCTGAGAACCCTCCAGGCCAACTGGAACCTGTTCATGTACTTAACTTCGAAGAGATCTTCTTTCTTGACTTCCTGCTCTTTGGATTCTTTCTGCTTCTTATCCTTCATCTATGAATCACCCCTAACCAAACCTGTATCTGATTCTTGGATCAACCCATGCAAGCAGCAGGTCAGCAGAGAGGTTGCCCACTATTAATAACAAAGAACTCAGTAGCAGTGAAGCCATAACCAGAAACAGGTCTTGCTGTTGAAGAGCGTCGATTACCAAGCGGCCCATTCCCGGCCAATTGAAGACCGTCTCTGTCAAGACGGCACCTCCAAGAAGGCCTGAAAGTGCAAAACCAAAGAACGTAACTATCGGGTTAATGGCATTACGCAGCGCATGTTTGTAAATGACGACCTTTTCCGGCATTCCCTTTGCCCGGGCAAATAAAACGTAATCCTGTCTCAACTGGTCGAGGAGTTGCCCTCTCATCTGGCGCATTAACCCTGCAAGTCCTGCAGTTCCAAGCGTCACCATCGGACCAACAACATGCCACAGGTAATCTCCGATCTTTCCAAAGAACGAAAGCTCATGGAAGTCCAGGGAGATTATACCGCCAATAGGGAACCACCCGGTTCGTGCAGCCATAAACAACCAAAGAAGTGCAAAAAAGAAATTTGGGATGGATATTCCTATAAAGGCAATAAAGGAGAAAGCCTGGTCACTGAAAGAATACTGATGCAGTGCTGAATATATACCTAGTGGGATCGCTATGCCCCACGAGAAGATAAGCGCTGTTATACTCAGCAACAAAGTTGCACCGAGTCTCCCCCAGATTAACGAGAACACAGGCACATGATAAGAAAATGAATACCCGAAATTTCCCCTGAGTACCTGGCCTAGCCAAAGAAAATACTGAACGATAACTGGTTTATCAAAACCAAACTCTCTTTCCAGGGATTCTATTTTCTCACGAGAAATTGAAGGATTCATCCTGAAATTGTCTATGAAATCTCCTGGAGCCAGCGAGATAATCATGAAAGCTAGAATTGATATTCCAAAGAGAACAGGAATTGCCAGGATCAGCCTTCTTGCAATGTATCTAAGCACTTTCTCTTCCCTCCCAGAGGATTCAGCTAGCAGAGAAAAGCGGGAGGGTCTGCCTTCATTGACCCTCCCGCCAGAGGATCATGAAACAAGTAGCATCAAGTTACAGTATCAGTCCTTCCAAATACCATGAATCTGCCAGAGCGTACCAGCAGCAGGATTCGGATGTGGATTAGCAAGATGCACAGAATCCTTATGCACGTACAGATAGTTCTGAGTAATCGTGTATACGTACGGCTGGTATTCAGCAACGATCATCTGGAATTCTGCAAAAAGATCCCATCTTGCTTGCTCGTCTACCTCACCGACTGATCTTACGAAGATCTCATGGATTCGCTTTTCCCAATCAAATGCTTCGTAGATGTCAGGATCAATGACATCCGGGTTGTATTCTGGAGGATAGTTGAACGAATGGAGTCCTCCGTCAATTCTCCAGACGTTCCAGCCAGATCCTGGATCAACGGAACCGGTCAAGCCTATAAGAATTGCGTCGTAGTCAGGAGTCAGCAGTTTCCCGACGAGCAGGTTAAAGTCTGCAGGAGCGTAGTTGATTTTCATGCCGAGCTTCGCTGCACCGTCAACAAGAATTGCAGCGATTGTTTCGCGAGTAATGTTACCTGCATTCGTGCTGAGGTCGAACTCAACCCTGTTGCCGTCCGAATCAATGAGTCTGCCCTGGGCATCCCAGTCAAAGCCTCCACGCCTGAGTTCAAGCCTTGCCCTTGTTATGGAGTATCTGTAGGGGAAAGCCTCGAGTATCTCAGGATTGAAGAACCCTGAGGAAGGACTCACGGGTCCGTAGATCGCAGTACCAAGCCCATTGAAGAGTGTGTCAATGATGGATTCTTTGTCCATCATGTACTGTATGGCTCTTCTAAAGTGCACATTTCTGAACCAGGATCTCTTGACAGGGTCGGGATGACCCAAGTTGAACGTGATGAAGTCTGATCCAAGTCCAGGTCCGCCAACGCCGTAGACCCAGCCCTTCTCTTCGGCCTGCTCGACGATCCTTGGCCAGTCTGCTGCTCTTGGTCCCATTATGTCGATTTCACCAGCTTCAAACTTGAGAAGCAGAACATCCTGTGAACCAACAACCTCGTAGTTGATCCTTTCAAGGTAAGGAAGTCTGTTCCCAGCTTCGTCGAAGATCCAGTAATGAGGGTTCTTTCTCATCACTGTTCTTACACCTTCAGTGAAGCTCTCGATCATGAAAGGACCCATTCCGACGATCTTATCCCAGTCGGCCAGTGTCCAGGCTTCAATAGGATTTCCAGCCTGCACATATTCGTCGAGCACGTGCTTGGGCATGATCTGGCCCCAGCCGATTGCCCTGAAGCTCCACACATTGGGTTCTGTCCAGGTGAACGAGATGACGTTACCGTCTACCTCGACCTCTGGCAGGAATCCCTGTGCATCCTTGTAGGTTGCGTTACCGTTTCTGGTGAATTCGTTGACGAAATAAAGGTCTTCAAAGGTCCACCTGACGTCTTCGATCGTGAATGGGTGCCCATCCGACCACTTCAGACCCTGTCTCACCCTGAAGTAAACGGTCCTGCCATCTTCAGAGAACCACCATTCCGTTGCAAGAGCCGGAATTGTTGGCATACCGGTGTTGTCGGAATTGAACATCGATTGGTGCATCAGATCAGTGATGTCTGTGGAGCTTGTCTCCTGGGCGACAAACGGGTTAAAAGTTCTGGGCCCAGTTCCTATGGAACCAAGGAAAAGGGTTCCACCTGGTTTCCCCTCGTACGGATCGATCCTGTACTCTGGTTCAACTTGTGCCATTGCGGCGACTGCCACAAGGGCAACGAGCATGACTAACAGAAGCTTCTTCATTTCTCTTTCCCTCCTTCGCTATGAGATGAAGTGAATAGATGACATGCTACTTGATGATTCTTTCCGATTTCCACAGTTGGTGGATATTCCTTAACGCAAACATCCATTCTGTATTTACACCTGGGGTTGAAAAAACAACCGCTTGGTCTGTTTATTGGACTGGGAACCTGTCCCCCGACCAAATCCTTCCTGTTTCGCTTCTTCTTGGGATCTGGAACAGGCGCTGCAGCCAGAAGAGCTTTTGTATACGGATGAGCGGGGTTGTCGAATATCTCTTGAGTTTCTCCCTGTTCCACGATTCTTCCCAGATACATGACAGAGACATCCTGTGAGATAAACCTGACAAGCGCAAGGTTATGCGAAATGAAAACATACCCTGCATTCATCTTCTCCTGAAGAAGCTGCAGCAGCTTCACAATCTGCGCTTGAACAGATACATCCAGGGCAGAAGTAGGCTCGTCAAGCACCAGTATCTCCGGATTGACTGTAATTGCTCTTGCAATAGCAATACGTTGCCTTTGACCGCCACTGAACTGATGCGGAAACCTGTCTATATGATGAGACTTCAATCCAACTTGCTCGAGCAGCTGACCAACCATTGAATTAGCCTCTTTGTCGGTCCTGGCAATCTCATGGAAAAGAAGCGGTTCACTGAGCATCTGTCCAACAGTCATCCTGGGATTGAGAGAAGACATGGGGTCCTGAAAGACAATCTGGACTTTTCTTCTGAGCGCTTTCCTCTTTTCACTCAGTTTATGAAAAAGCTGATCTATTGTTTTCTTTCTGTCTTTGGAATTCTTCACATAAGCATCATAGATTCTCTTCTGATATGGTACCAGACCTTCTGCACCGTTGGAAAATGCCGGGCTGGAAAAGTACTTGTCATCAAGATACTTCTCAGCATGCTTCTTCTTCAGGAAGTAAAACGTTGTATCCAGGTCATCAATGATAATCGAGCCATCGGTAGGTTCATGGAGCCTCACAATAACTTTGCCAACGGTTGTTTTACCGCATCCTGATTCTCCTACAATACCCACTGTCTTGTTCTTGTCCACCGAAAATGAGACATCGTCAACAGCTCTGACAAACCCAACGACTCTCTCGATAAGGAAACCCTGCTTTATGGGGAAGTACTTCTTCAGTCCCTTAACGTTAAGAAGCTCCATCAAACCTCCTCCTTAACGACCTGAACCTTCTGTGGAACAGGATTATTACACCTAACGAAGTGTTCTTCTGTGATCTGTTCAAGATCAGGCAGCACCTGTTGACACTTCTCCACAGATCTGGTGCATCGTGGAAGGAAGGGACAGAGCCTGGGTGGATTCATCATGACTGGTGGTTGCCCAGGAATCGGCAGCAACTCCGACTGTTTTATGTCGAGTCTTGGGATACAGGCCAGCAAGGCATGAGTATACGGATGCATTGGCACCTCAAAGATGTCATCGACAGAAGCTATCTCCATCTGGTAACCTCCGTACATAACACTTATCTTAGTTGCCATTTCAGCTATCACTGCAAGGTCATGAGTTATGAAGATCGTAGAGCTACTGAACTGTTTCTGTAGCTCCTTCATCAATTCAAGAATCTGAGCCTGAACGGTCACGTCAAGGGCAGTTGAAGGTTCATCAGCCACCAGGATCTCGGGATTACAAGACAGGGCGATTGCGATGACCACTCTCTGGCGCTGTCCACCAGAAAGCTGGAAAGGATAGTCATCAATCCTCTCAGACGGCTTTGGTATTCCCACTTGCTCCAAAAGCTTAATCGCTCTTTCTCGGGCTTCTCCTTCAGAAACTTTTTCGTGATGCACGATGGTTTCTATCATCTGATCAGCAATTGTAAAGATCGGATTCAGAGAAGTCATGGGGTCCTGGAAGATCATGCCGATGTGTTTACCGCGGATTCTAGAAAAACTCTCATACTTGAGCTTCGCTAGATCCACGTATTCTTTCTTCCCGTCCTTTGCGAACTCATCGGTATAAAGCAATATCTCTCCATTTGCAATATACCCCGGAGGATCAATCAAGCCTGCGATTGTCTTTACACAAACACTCTTTCCTGAACCGGTTTCTCCAACAATTCCCAAAACGTCATCGCTGGAGAGATCGAAAGATACGTCTTGAACCGCCTTAACAGTACCCTCTGCCATCGCAAAATGAGTCGACAGATTCCTGACAGAGAGAATAGGCTTTTTCTCCAATTAGATCACCCCATCCAGAACTAAATCTTCAGCTTATCTCCGATCCCCGATGCTGCAACTACTGTATAATTATGACATAGAAGTCTATAGAATATCAACCCCGCCGTCACAAACGTCGCAGAAAAAGTTCTCGAGCTTCACCTTGTGTGATCATTAGTACTGAACATGTTTTTGACCTCAATTACATATTGAAATGTTCAATAATTGCCAATCATAATAGAAAGGTTTTGTAGGTGAGCCATATGGACGTGAAAATCCCTCCACACAGCGAAGAAGCAGAAGAAGCGGTGCTTGGATCTATTCTCATAGATCCGGACGTTCTCCCAGATATCGTGGAAACGCTCAGAAGTGCCGATTTCTATTCAAGAAGAAATCAGCTTATTTTCAGCGCTGTAGAAAAGCTCTTTGATTCAGGGGACCCCGTTGATATTGTTTCGATTACGGAGAAACTGAGGTCGTCGATGAAACTTGAAGATGTTGGAGGTGAGGTAGAACTTACCAGGCTGGCTGATGCGGTTCCTACGTCAGCAAATGTCAGCTATTATGTGAAGGTCGTACGTGAGCGGTCGATTCTTCGACAGCTGATTACGGCGGGATCGCAGATAGTTGAATCTTCATATCGAACGGATGATATTGACGGAGTACTCGATAATGCAGAAAGGCTAATCTTCCAGATTACCGAGAGTCAGGCAACGAAGACTTACAGACACCTCGGCGGGATTATGCACGATGTCTTTGAGAACATTGAGAAGATGAAAGATGTGGCTGGCACGATCAGTTCTGGAGGATTTGTTACAGGTATTCCTACTGGTCTGAAAGACCTCGACAAACTGACAACAGGCTTTCACCCCTCTGACCTTGTGATTGTTGCTGCAAGGCCTTCAATGGGTAAGACGGCCCTTGCTCTCAGTATGGCAAAACACATGGCTCTGGAAAAGGATATTCCTGTGGGGATCTTCTGTCTTGAGATGACCAAAGAACAACTCGCTCAAAGACTGCTCTGTGCAACGGCAAAAGTTGACCTGCACAAGATCAGGACTGGCTACATCAACGCCAATGAATGGCGGCTGTTAACTGCAGCAGCAGACAGGCTTTGTCGTGCCAACATTGTAGTTGATGATGAACCATCTCTTGATCCGCGAAGCCTGAGAGCTAAAGCCCGCAGGATTAAGAAAGAGTTCAAGACCGAAATACTGTTTGTTGACTACCTTCAGCTCATGCATCTCAAGGGTCGACAGGATAATCGCCAACAAGAAATCTCGGAGATATCGAGATCATTGAAGCTTCTGGCAAGGGAACTCAATGTGACTGTTGTCGCTCTTTCTCAGCTGTCAAGGGCTGTGGAACAGCGAGATAACAAGCGTCCGAGACTCAGTGATCTCAGAGAATCCGGAGCGATAGAGCAAGACGCTGATCTTGTTATGTTCCTGTACAGAGAGAAGTATTATGAGGATAAGGAATCCAAAGATGAAGATGCGGAAAAGGCTTCTGGTGACAAGCCTCACGAAACAGAGATTAACATTGGGAAACAGCGAAATGGTCCTGTTGGGACTGTCAAAGTCATGTTCGATCCTTTGACAACCAGCTTTTCCGAAGCTACGAAATACGAGGTGTGATTTAGTTGGTTATTGCAGAAGAGATTACGAAACGATACGGTAAGATGATCGCAGTTGATTCACTCACTGTAAGCATAAGAAAAGGCGAGATATACGGATTTCTTGGTCCAAACGGCGCCGGGAAGACAACTACAATAAAGATGCTCACAGGAATCCTCAGGCCGGACTCAGGAAAGATCATGGTGCTGGGAATGGATATGAAAGACCAGGAGTTGGAAATAAAGCGCAGGATAGGTGTTGTCCCGGAAGAACCGAAGATGTACGAGAACCTGCGCGGTCATGAGTTTGCTTCTTTTATCATGGAGATTTATGGGGCCAAGACAGAAGAAACTAAGAAGAGATTTGGTGAAATCTGTCAGGCATTTCAGATTGACTATCTTGACCGTTTCATCAGTGATTATTCTCACGGGATGAAACAGAAGCTGATGGTTGCATCAACGCTGATGAGGCAACCAAGTGTGCTGTTTCTTGATGAACCAACAGTGGGACTCGATGCACGAAGTGCAAAGATCCTCAAGCTTCTCCTGAGAAGAATTGTTGACAACGGTGCTGCTGTCTTTCTCACCACACATGTACTGGAAATCGCAGAAAAGATGTGTGACAGAATTGGGATCATCGACAAAGGTGTACTCATTGCTGAAGGAACCATCCATGAACTGAAAGCCCGTTCTAAGAAGGAAGATAATGTAACGCTTGAGGATCTATTTCTTGAACTCACAGGGGTCGAGGAACTGCGAACACTTATCGATCAGATCGGAGACTAGGAAACCTTCAAATGTCAGACTTCTTTACTCTTATCAAATACAGGCTACTGAATAGCACGAAGGGAAAGGCAAAACGGCGCTCGGCTCAGGGGAGACGCATGATGGTCTCCATTCTATACTTCACGATAACCCTTGCGATTTTCGCCGTTCCGTTATTTCCGGTGATGCTGGGTACTTTTGTTGATTCTGCTTCTGAGTATGTACTAGTTGGAAGCAGGTACGTGGTCCTTGCAGATGCGATTTTCGCTGCCGTTACCTTGCTCATAATGTGTCTGGCTTTTGTTAACATTATCCCTTTCATGATACAAAGTCTGTTTGATGAGAGAGAGATTTGCTTTCTTTTCTCTCTTCCAGTTAAGAAGCACACGATTCTCCTTTACAAGGTATTTGACGCTTTCTTCAGTACCTTCATTGTTTTCTCAATCTATTTTCCTGTCTTCTGTGCATACGGCGTTGCCCGAGGAGGGTTTTCGATCTTGTTGTCAGTGGCAGCTGGTTTAACTGCGTCTGCCTTAGCAATTCTTATTGCTATGCCGGTTTCTGCGCTGCTTTCTAGAAGAATATCGAGAAGCAGTGCCCGCAAAGCCGGAGGTCTGATGATCCTTATAAATGTGGGGGTTTTTGTTCTGATATTCATACTCGCCTCTACTTCAGAACAAGCAGTGGGTGAGATTTCAAAGACACTCCTAAGAGCAGCTGCCAGCCGCTATTCTCCCTCGACTTGGGTAATGAGGGCCGCGAGAGGGGAACTACTGGACTGGTTACTGCTCGCGGTTCTCTCTTTGTGGCTCTGGAGGATAGGCAGCAGAGTGGCAGAAAAGATGTCATTAGGTGGATATGCATACAGTTCTTCTCTTTCGAAAACCTCAACTGGCGATTCATCGGCTTACAGAAGGATGACCAGGTTCAGAAAAGAGCTATACTCGGTCACCAGGGCTGAGAACAGTTTGTTCTTTTTGATGTATCCGATTGTGTTCGGTGTTATAATGATGTTTCTGACACGCGAATTCATGCCTGCAGCAATAGTGATGGTGTTGATATCGTCGTTCTACGCGGCCCAGTTAACAGTGGTCAGTATGGCACACGAAGCTTCATGCTGGCCTATACAACTTGCTTTCCCCGATTCACTGAAACTGGCACTCTTCAGAAAGATCGTTGTTGTCGGTTTTCTGTTCACGGGTGTATATACTTCAGGATTGTTGTTCGGGATAGTGATAATAGACCTGCCGATTCGGTACCTGCTGACAATAATTACTGCATTCTGCACATTCTTTATCTCTGCCGCTCTAGGATTGAGGTTCTATGTCACGTCAGGTGCGTTTTCCTCAGGTGTGCAAAGGCGAAGATTGAGTTTAAGGGCAACACTTGTTTTGGAGATCTTAACTTTCTTAATCAGCATAGGTAATATCATAGTTCCGGTGCTCCTGATTGATGCGATAGCGGGCGGAACATGGCTGTTTTTCCAGGCAGACAAAGCAACATCTTTGATAATTGGTTTTGGACTACCAATTATGGTCTCTCTGGTTGGAGTTGTATTTGCTATCAGATCAACCGGGAGTATCGCCAGAAGAATGATTGATGGGAGGATGTGATACAGTGCAGGTAACACTTGATCAACTACTCTCGGCTATCATGTCGAGAATGGATTCAATGGAGGCCAGTCTGAATGATCTGAGAATAAAGACAAACGTTCTTCTCAGGCTTATGAAAGAGGACGACTCCGAATTTACTAAGGATCGAGTACTTGGGGCTGTCAAGAATGAACTCGAAGTGATGAAGAAGGCCGGTATGCTCGATAGCGAAGATACCAACGAAATCTCAATTTCTATTTCGGATGGAATCTATAACTGGCTTCAGGGAGATGTTGCGGATATTCGAGAGAAGATCGATAACTACCGTAAGCAAATGGATGAATCCGCAGAAGATGGCGATAACGTGATTGATGTAGCCTCGCCAGACTTTTTGAGCCGACTTGAGAGCGTAAAAGGCA
>DLVL01000054.1:0-15777 GCA_003444085.1 Kosmotogaceae bacterium
ATAAAGCAATGCAGGACTTCACTAATTGATACGCTGGGCAAGAGAGATGCACCGGTCCTCCCCTCCGCAGGAGTTCTGCTTTCTATGTATTCTAACAGTGTGAACTGCATGGTGGATCTTGAAGATGCAGTTGTAAGGCAGAACAGGCGTTTTCTCGGCGTTTTCGAGCATATCGAGGAGATCTGGAAGAGATACGTTCAGGCAAAGCTGGACCAGAATTCCCTTGATTACGATGACCTTCTCTTGAAGGCTGTAGAGCTTTTTACAAACAATCCAGACGCTTTGCAAAGAGAATCCGAAAGATTCCGATGGATATTGTGCGATGAATTTCAGGATACAAACCTGCTCCAGTACAGGCTGCTTGAGCTTCTGGCGAAATGCCACGGCAACCTGATTGTTGTCGGAGACGATGCTCAGTCGATCTACTCGTTCAGAGGAGCTCGCTTTGAGAATGTGTACGACTTTCTCAACAAAAAAGAAACGAAGGTTTTCCGTATTCAGACCAATTACAGGTCCACACCGGAAGTCGTTAAGCTCACAAACGCGATCTTCCCCGAGAACTCAATAGAGAAGGAACTCGTAGCTGTAAGGTCCTCGGGCCCCATACCTGTTGTAGCTGACACATGGGATGTACTGGAAGAGGCTGCGTTTGTTGCGCAGAAGATCGAGGAACACGTGAACGACGGCATAAGCCCTGAAAGGATTGGTGTGCTCTATCGTTCTCATGCTCACTCGATGGATCTTCAGCTAGAGCTAGACAAGCGGCAGATTAGCTATATTGTTTTTTCTGGTCCGCGATTTGTTGAGAGCGCTCACGTGAAGGACTTGCTCGCATTCTTAAGGATCACCCAGAATCCTTATGAGCAACTGTCCTGGTCAAGGATCCTCAGACTATTCCCGGGCGTTGGAGCTTCAACCGCCATGAAAGTAACCGGGGCGATCAGGGCAGGTCTGGGTGATGGTGCTTCCCCCGCAGATATCGTCCGCAATTTCACGAGCAAACGGATAAGACTTGAGCCTCTGGTGAATACGCTCAAAGCAATAGAGTCCGTGAAAAGTCCACGCACCCTCGTAGAGACTGTATACAACGTGTTCTACAACAATTACCTGGATAACGCTTATCAGGATGCATATAACAGACGAATGGACGTTGAGAGACTGATGGAGATCGCGGATAGATATAACTCGATCAACGCCATGCTGGAAGACATTCTGATCAGCGAGAAAGTTGATATGGAAAGAGAACAAACTGAAAGACGCGAGAAGGTGGTTCTGTCCACTGTTCATCAAGCAAAAGGCCTGGAGTGGGACGTTGTTTTCGTTCTTTCTGTTAATCCAGGCGACTTTCCCAGTTCACTAGCCATTATGGAAGGAAATCTGGATGAAGAAGAGAGGATATTCTACGTAGCTGTAACCCGTGCCAAGGACTATCTTTACATAATGAGACAGCGTGGAGGAAGAAATAGACCAGTGCTGGGCAACAGGTATGTCTTCCGCAGCGGACATGATTTCATATCGCGGATCAACCAGGATCTTGCAGAGCACTGGGATGTAAGCTGGGGTTAGATACAATAATCGTCGAAACAAGGGAGGGTAAAGGATGAATGTTTTGTACTTTCCACTGATTGCCGGAATAGTGTCTAGTGTTTTCGCATTCATCATGTACAGGAGAACGCTAAAATTCTCCCCAGGGAACGAGATGATGCAGCGCCTTTCCGGTCATATTCAAGAAGGAGCTTCTGCTTTTCTCTCCGCAGAAGCAAAGAAGATCTTTCTGGTCGCAATCTTGCTGGCAGTAGCCCTTGCGATAATATTTAATTCCTACAAGTATGCCGTTGCACTACTCTTCGGAGCACTGATGTCGGAGCTGGCAGGTGTGATGGGAATGGTTGCTGCAACAAAGGCGAATTCCAGGGTTGCAGAAGGAGCGAAGGGAGGCCTCTCAGAAGCATTTAAGGTGGCTTTTTCAGGTGGCTCGGTAATGGGCCTGGCAGTAGCAGGTTTCTCTCTCGTTGGACTGGTAATACTTCTTCTTGTCTATAGAAGCTCATTTCTATTTGAGAACCTGACAGATATCTCAAGGGCTTTTGACCGAATCTCGTATATTGACGGGGTCATCATAATCAGCGCCTACTCCCTTGGAGCAAGTATCATAGCTCTCTTTGACAGGGTCGGAGGTGGAATCTATACCAAAGCCGCTGACATGAGTGCAGACCTTGTCGGAAAGACTGAAGAACATATTCCAGAAGATGACCCAAGAAACCCCGCGACTATTGCAGACAACGTAGGGGACAATGTTGGGGATGTAGCAGGTCTTGGGGCAGATATTCTTGAATCTTACGTAGCTTCAATAGTTGCTTCAATCGTTTTGGCCATGTTCATGAAGCTTGCTGACGCATCTATGACGTCTGAACAATACTACGGTCTGATTCTTCTACCAGTTATGATAGCTGGTGCCGGTGTCGTTTCATCACTGATTGGAGTACTGGTTGTTGCAAAGATGAAGGCCAAGGATGCCAGGAAAGCCCTGGGGTTTGGGAATATCTTTACAGGCATACTTGTGCTTGCATCGGTAGCTTTGATTGTATGGCTTATTGCTCCTGATTACGGTTTCCAGGACCAGTTCCTTCTCAGTCCCGGCTTTGTCTCAAAATGGAGACTTTTCATTGCCGTGGCCTGTGGACTGATCGCAGGACTTGTCATAAGCAAGACCAGTGAATACTACACATCAGATGACTACGGGCCAACCAGAAAACTCGCAAAGAAGACCCAGACAGGTGTGGCCATAAACATTACTTCTGGACTTGCCCTTGGAATGGGTAGTACACTCTGGCCGGTCATAACGCTTGGCATGGCGATCATGGGCGCTTACTGGGCAGGAGGAGTATACGGTATATCGATCGCTTCATTGGGCATGCTCTCTTTTGTTGGATACATTGTGAGTGTCGACAGTTATGGTCCAATTGCAGATAACGCTGGTGGAATATCCGAGATGGCTAAGCTCGATCCTAAGGTCCGTAAGATAACCGACAGACTTGACTCTGTAGGAAACACTACGGCTGCCATTGGTAAAGGATTTGCTATAGGCTCTGCTGCTTTTGCGGCCCTTTCGTTGATCGTTGCGTATTTGTGGAGTGCTGCGGCAGATGTTGAAGAACTGGTGCTGAACCCGGTCATCAATCTTGTTGACCCCTACACAATAGTCGGAGCACTTATTGGTGCAATGGTACCGTTCTTCTTCACGTCATTGCTTATCAAGGGTGTTGCAGACACAGCTGATCTGATGATTATTGAGATAAGACGTCAATTCAAAGAAGACCCGAAGATACTCACGGGTGAATCTGAACCTGATTATAAGCGATGCATCGAGATTACTACAAAAGGTGCAGTGAGCAGAATGCTCCAACCAGGAATAGTCGCCATTGCAACGCCTTTCATAGTCGGATTCCTGTTCGGAAGGTCAGGTGTGGCCGGGCTGCTTGTTGGTGGCCTTGGTAGCGCAGTAATGATCGCACTGTTCTCGGCAAATGCAGGAGGAGCATGGGATAACGCCAAAAAGTACATTGAAAATGGAAACTACGGTGGTAAGAATACACCCGTGCACGACGCCGCAGTTGTTGGTGATACTGTTGGAGATCCTTTGAAGGACACAGTTGGTCCGTCAATGGATATACTGATCAAGCTGATGTCAGTGGTTTCGCTTGTCTTTGGTTCCCTGTTCCCCACCACACCGCTGATATAGCGACTTTATCAACCTAAAGAGGACACGCTCGTAGTGTCCTCTTTTTCTTTGATATGGTATCTGAGTGTATAATTATAACAGGCACTTCTCTGTGTGGAGGTGGAACCATGAAGAAGGCCATCGTTGCTATTGCATGTATATACCTGGTTCTGCTGCTTCTTACAGGCTGTCCGATGTTACAGCGACAGGCAGAACGCTCAAGTTTCATAGCTGACACCAACCTTGAAGATGCAATAAGAAAGGAACTGGGGATACGCTGGGGAAGAATAGAACCTGAGGATCTGGCGAGATTGACCGAGCTTTACGCCAGCTGGATCAACATCTCAGACATCTCTGGCCTGGAGTATGCTGTTAACCTCGAGATACTCTTCATGAGGGGAAACCGCATTACAGATATCTCCGCTCTCGAAGGTCTGACGAAACTCGAAATACTGTTTCTTCATAACAACAGGATTGTTGACATCTCGCCACTGGAAAACCTTACAAGCCTTCGAAAGGTTGATCTGTGGGGAAATGAGATAGTTGACATTTCGCCGCTTGCCCGAAACGAAGGACTGGGCGAGGGCTCATATGTCGATCTAAGAAGAAATGCATACTCGAGTTTTGGCACTGCTTCCTTGCATGATGAGACCCTTGATGATCTCGAGAGTCGCGGTGTTGTCGTCTTTACCGGAGACGGAATAGACCCGATTCATTGGGAAGACCTGCCCTGAAGTAGCAGATAGATGTTCTCCCGCTGCCACTTATTCAAGAACAATTGAGACGTGCTCAAAGAGAAATCGACCTGCGTCATAACGAGTATATTCTCTTGAGTAGCTTGCTCAGCTGTTCACATGCTTTATTGCCCAGTCTTGTTCTAACCTCTTCTAGAATGTGATCGCCTGAAGAGGGGTTAACCTTTTGCGCGAGGTTTGATGCTGTGAACCCATCTCTTTCAGTAACTTCAACCATCTGATGCCCCTTAATGTTCCAGACACTTAAAGGGTTGAGAAGCCCCAGATCATCTTCAGCATATACCTCAATCTCTGCGACACAGCCAATATCTGGAAACAGGTACTGATCTATGACCGCTTGATGCCTGGCTGACTCGCCTGTGATATAGCGGATCTTGACAACACATCTTTCGTCTGAAAGAACCGTGAAAGATGGAAGACACTCGTCATGATCGACCTGCCGTTCTCTTTCCTGTCTGATCATTCCACTGCCTTCTTTCTCGGTAACTGTCCATGACATTTCACCGGTCCGACTGATTGTCGCTCTTATGCGCACTTCCGGGTTACTCTGGATGTACCACTGAATCTGCAACACGGCTACTGAGCCATTCAAGTAACCTCCAATTGCGGAGCAATCGACGATAAATTTCCTTTCAATCTCCAGCACGATTCCAACACCCTTGTTAACCTTTACTTAAATGATGACAACACTCTTTCTGATACTATCAGAAGAAGTGCTATCTGTGGAGGTATTGACATGACTGAAGAGAAGAATGGTTTTGAAAACGAAGAAATGCTCGAGGAAGAATTGGAAGGTGTTGAAGAAGAGGATCTGCAGGTTTTCTCAATAACCGACGAAGATGATGAAGAGCATCACTTTGCCCTGGTAAATGAGTTTGAGCATGATGGCAAGAACTACTGGGTTTGTGAAGAGCTATTCTTTGACGAAGAGGATGAAATCAGTGTCGACGAAGAAGCCTACGTGATCTTCCGTGCGGAAGAGGAAGATGGAAACACTTTTCTTTTTTCTCTGGAAGAAGCAGAGTTTGACAACGCAAGCAAGAAGTGGGATGAACTCTGTGATGCAATGACAAAAGAAGAAGAGTAAACTGCCACCTGGAAAGATCGCTGGAGGGCCTATATAGGCCCTCCGGCTTTTTCGGTTTATAATGGTAATGAACTACAGGGTGGTGATCTCGTGATTCTTGTTATGGGTGTCTTCTCTCTTGAGATCAAACCGATTGTCGACAGTATGTTGCATCTCGAAGCCGGAGAACTCATAAACAGAGATTATGTGCGGGGCACAATCGGCAGAAACGAGCTCGTCGCGACCAGTGGCTTCATTGGGAAGGTTGAAACGGCAATAGTCACGCAGAAATTCATAGATGCGTTTTCGCCAGATCTGGCCATACTTGTTTCGGGGGCCGGTGGTCTGACGTCTGAGATCAAACCAGGTCAGTTAGTCATTGGTTCTGAATTCCAGGAGTATGATGTCAACCTTCCCCTGCGTTCTGGAAAAGTTTCGATTTCATCAGGAGAATCTATAGCCTATTCTCACTTTCGAAACTACATCAAAGACACGGTGACTGGTAAGATAATCTCAGGAGACCAGATAGTAGCAGACAGGCAGAAGCGAGACGAGCTTTATAAGCAATACCAGGGCCTGTGCCTTGATATGGATTCAGCTGCTTTTGCCAAGACAGCTCTGACAAATGAAGTTCCGTTTGCTGTAGTTAAGATTGTGCTTGATTTATGTGATGAGAACGCCGAAAGAGACTTCAACTACAATTTCGAGAGGTTCTGCAAATCAAGACTTCCCGCCCACAGAGTAGTTGAGGTACTGAAATCGCATATCATCGTCTAAACTGGAGGGATATGTTGTGGCATGCACTTTTTGTGAGATCGCCTCTGGGAACATCCCAGCTTCGATCGTGGCAGAGACCAGTAACTTCATTGCATTCAGAGACATAAACCCGATCTCCCCTACTCACATACTGGTGGTTCCCAAGAAACATCTTGAGTCACCCGCAGAGCTTGCTTCTTACAGCGGAGAGGCTGTCAAAGAGCTGTTTTCTCTATTGGACGAAGTTGCGGACAGAGAAGGTGTCAAAGAAACAGGGTACAGGATCGTCATGAACATCGGTGACGATGCCAAACAGGAAGTACTACATCTTCATTTCCACCTCCTCGGAGGAAGGCGGCTTGGTTCTATAGGATGAGCAAGAGGGCTGAACACTATTACACAGCGAGCCCCAATTCTCTTCTGAAAGTTAGCGAGGCTATTCTTAAGCTCCCTTCTGGAAGGACTTATCGTTTCAAGACTCCTTCAGGAGTCTTCTCTTTTGGAAGAGTAGACAGGGCAAGCAGGCTCCTGATAAACCATGCCATTCTACCAGAATCAGGAGCACTGCTGGATATTGGATCTGGATACGGTTGTGTGGGTATCACTCTGTGCAGAGAGCATCCCGGACTTTCGCTTCATATGAGTGATATCAACGAGAGAGCAGTAAGATTCACTGAGATAAACGCGAGGGATCACAACTTGCAGGCAGAGATACGCCTTGGTAACCTTTATGAACCCTGGGCTGATCGTTCTTTTGATGTGATCCTGAGTAACCCGCCTATCGCCGCAGGAAAGCTTGTGGTTGAGAGTCTTATCTCAGGCGCCAGAGACAGGCTAACAGACGGGGGCTATTTTGAGCTGGTCGCGTATCATAACAAGGGTGGGGCGCGTCTTGAATCCTTTATGAAGAGGGTATTTGGAAATGCTCTGACTGTCGTGAAGTCTGGAGGGATACGGGTCTATGTATCCCAGAAACTCTGATGATGGCGTCGCCCTTGGGCTGGAAAACCTGTGTGTGGGATATGGGACGAAGGCTGTTCTGTCTGATCTGAACCTGACAGTCAGAAACGGATCGATCGTGGCATTCATGGGACCAAACGGGACCGGCAAGACAACGCTTCTGCTTACCATAGCTGGAATGATCTCCCCTCTTTCTGGATCATTCAGACTAAGTGATCCCGAGAACATGGGTTTCGTGCTCCAGGATCCTCAGAACCAGGTCGTCGGCAACACGGTTGAAGAAGACATTGCATTTGGCCTGGAAAACAGGTCTTTCTCCAGGAACACGATCACTCGTATCATCGATGAGAACCTGGAGAGATTCTCAATATCACAGCTGCGAAGATCGGACCCTTCAACGCTTTCTGCTGGTCAACTCCAATTACTGGCACTTGCATCGGCTTGTGCGATGTCTCCAAAACTCTATCTTCTCGACGAACCATTCAGTATGATCGGAAGAGATTATGAGGCACGCATAGTGGAATCTGTTAAGAAGATTAGGAGTGATGGCGCAACTGTCATCGTAACAGCTTCAAGAGCATTTGATGTCATGTGGACAGATCGTGTTATCGGGCTGAAAGACCGAAGGATGATTTTTGATGGTAGCCCGGACGAGTTTTCCGCTCACTACGAGAAGCTGTTTGGCGAGCTATGCTTTTCACCAGAGTTTTTCAGGTTGTTGAGGAAATGCTGAACTTTCACGGCGTATCTCTCTACTACGGATTACACACACCACTGGAGGCAGTGGCATTAACCTACATAGACTTCTCACTTCCGCGCGAGTCGGTACTGCTGGTCAACGGACACGTGGGATCAGGCAAAACCTCCTTGCTTCTTCTTGCCTCGAAACTGATAAAACCAACAATTGGAGAAGTGCATCTCGAACCCGGAATAAGGTCTGCAGTTGTCTTTCAGCTCGCAGAACAGCAATTCTTCTGCGAGACCGTCAGGGAAGAGGTTCTCTACGGGCCCAGAAACTTCCGGCTTCCCGGGCTGGAAGACATCTACACTGAAACGATGAAAACTGTCGGTTTGGATCCAGCTGAGTTTTCAGAGCGATCACCCTTCAAACTATCGGGCGGAGAAAAGAGAAGGGTTGCTATCGCCTGCGCGCTTGCTCTCTCACCAGACATCCTTGTTCTCGACGAGCCTGAGACCAGCCTCGATGATCTGGGATTGTGTGATCTTCTTTCATTGCTCAGAGAAATCAGAAGGAATCGAACTCTTATTATCGCAACACACTGGCCAGAGTTCTATTTGGATATCACGACCCATATGCTTGTGCTTGACAGAGGGCTACAAGCTTTCTTCGGGACTTTTCAGGATTTCCTGCTTGATTATTCAGAAAAAGCGATACAAACAGTTACTCCGAAAAGCCCCATTCTTGAACGGGCAAGAGAAACACTTCAACAGACAGGGCAGCTGCCGAATAGCCTGGAGCAGGTTATAACAGATGGAAGAGGTGCCACGTGCTGAATATTGCTGTTGTTGTGAATACCCTGGCGGTCTTGATCGGTTCAACAGTGGGCTTCTTCACGGGAAAGAAGCTGCCAGATCGCTTCCGACAGATCCTCTTCACCGCAATCGGAGCACTGACAATCGGTCTAGGGGTACGACTCTTCCTTGATTACAGCAACGCACTGGTTGTATTAGGTAGCCTGGTGATTGGGGTTATCGTCGGTGAAGTTCTTGACATTGAGAAGCAGATCGGCAAACTTGCAGGCAAGCGAAGCAGTGAGACGTTTGTAAAGGGATTCATAACAGCCACGGTGCTTTTTCTTGCTGGTCCCATGACGATCATTGGGTCGATCAGCGCGGGACTCGAAGGGAACAATGAGATAATATTCGTCAAATCATTGATGGACGGGATTTCCTCAGTAATGCTGGCTGCTTCCTTTGGAGCAGGAGTCTTTCTTTCCGCAGGCTCTGTGTATGTAGTTCAGGGAAGCCTGGTCACACTCGCAGCTTACCTGTCCTTTCTCGGCGGTGAAGCATATATCGGTGATTTCTCAGCGGTTGGAGGACTCATCCTCCTGATGCTCGGAATCCGTTTGATGAACATAAAAGAAATACGGGTAGGAAACTTCCTACCCGCACTGGTGTTCTCTCCTGTTCTTTCTTACTTTGCAAAGCTCATCAGCGAAAGGCTTTGAGATCTTCCATAACATCAGCAGGCCTGTTATCCTGGCTCAGATTAAGCCCACTTTTCAGAACAGGGTTAAGCTCATGAAAAGAAAGTCTTGAGTTTCTGTAGATGATGCCCATCGGTATTCTCTCTCCCCACTCAAGGGATCTCTCGAATGCTTTCACCCTGTCATAAGGATCGTACTCAGAGTGTTCTTCCTTGACATCATAGAGCCTTGAACGATACCATGCAAAGGTGTTGTGCTTGTTGAATGTAATACAGGGTTGCATTACATCCACCAGAGAAAAACCCTTATGATCAATCGCTTCCCTGACAACCCTCTTAAGGTGGTCTTTGTTTCCTGAGAAGCTTCTCGCCACGAAAGAAGCATTCATCGCAATAGCCATGGCAATCGGGTTCATCTGCTCACTGAGCATACCCCAATGCTGAACACTTGTCTTCATCCCGAGCTCTGTTGTAGGTGATCCCTGCCCTTTCGTCAGTCCGTAGATCTGGTTGTCGTGAACGATAACGGTTATATCAACATTCCTTCTCATTGCATGAATCATGTGGTTGCCGCCTTCACCGTACATGTCACCATCACCAGATTCGGCGATTACGACTAGTTCCGGATTAACGACTTTTGCTGCGAACGCTACCGGAATGGCCCTTCCATGCAGCCCATCAAAGAAGCTGACGTTGAGATAGTGAGGGAGTTTAGCCGCTTGCCCAATACCGCTGACCATGAGGATCTTGTCCTGATCAACATCAAGTTCTCCCAGAAGCTCTGCGACGGCAGCTCTTATTGCGAAATTCCCGCACCCCGGGCACCAGGCAATATCCGTATTTCTCTCAAAGCTCATATCATTCCCTCCTCAACAAGGCGGCTGAGGATCCACTGAGGAGTCATGGGCCGTCCGTCGTACTTTCCAATATGAGTTGTTTTCATGCCAGTGACCGATCTGAAATACTCTCCGAAAAGTCCTGAGTAATTCCCCTCAATAGTCACAAGCTTCTTTGAAGAGAGTTTGCTGACTTCATCGACACGCAACGGGAAGACCTCACTAAAGTGTAGATAGCCAAGGCTTCCGCCGTGTTCAGAAACGGCCTCATCGATAGCTCCCCAGGAGTCCCCCCAACCGATGATTATCGTATCGGCATCAGGATTTCTCCACAGGGGTTCCGCCGCTTCTTTGAGTATCGACGTCAGTTTTTTCATTCGCTTCTCTACCATCTTCTTGCGTAGCGAAAGGTCTTCACTGATGAAACCATACTCGTCGTGTTCGTCACTATCCGCCCTGATAATCGTTCCCGCGCCCGGAATAACTCTGGGAGATATGCCTGACTCTGTTAGTGAGAAACGTTTGTAATCATCGATCTCCCTTCTTTCTATGAACCTCTGATCATGCTCCTTGTTTACAGAGGGCACTTCTATGGTAGCGGAGGAATCGACAAGCTGCTGCGAAAGAAGTATGAAGACAGGAACCTGATACTTGTCGGCGATGAAAAAGGCCTTTCGTGTGAGCTCAAAAGCTTCTCTTGCATTTCTTGGAGCAACAACATATCTTGCGAACTCGCCATGCCCAGATTTCATAACAAAAGAGAGGTCCTCCTGTGCCGTTCGCGTCGGAAGTCCAGTAGCAGGAGCGGGTCTTTGAGCTACCACCGCAACAATTGGCGTCTCAGTCATACCCGCAAGACTCACACCTTCTTGCATAAGGGCAAAGCCCCCGCCTGAAGTCGTTACCATAGATCTGACACCTGCAAAGGCTGCTCCAATCGCCATGTTTATTGCAGCTATCTCGTCTTCAGCCTGCTCGACAACGATGCTGTGCTTCTCAGAATTGGCAGCAAGGACGTTCATTACGCCCGTTCCGGGGGTCATAGGATAAGCAGAAAGAAATCTACAACCCGCAGAGATTGCACCATAGCCTGCAGCTTCTGTTCCTGTCATCAACAAAAAGGACTTATTATCACGTCTTGGGATGTCGGGAAGGTCATACCCCAGAGCAATCTCGTATCCCTTCCTGAGAGCTCTTATATTCGCTTTCAGTACATCTTCTTTGTCACCAAAGGTATCTTCAAGCAACTTCTGCGGGACCTCTTGTTCGACGCTCATTAGAGACATGAGTGCACCAAGCATAACCGTATTCACCGCGCGTTTTTCACCCGCATCTTCTGCCATCTTGGAAAAGCTGAATCTCTTCACTGTTGCTTTTTCGAGGTCCTTGTGGTCTTCATCAGCAACAACGTAGACCTTGTCGGTCGCTTTTTCAAGCAGTTTCTCAGTCGTCTCTTCGCTCATCGAAAGCACCAGATCATATCCGTCTCTAATACAGAATGGTCGTCGGTCGGCGATTCTGATCGAGTAGATGTATTCGCCACCACGAATCCTCGAATGGTAACTCTTGTCTGTGAATACGTTGTATCCTGCACGAAACAAGGCCTTGGCAACTGCATCACCAAAAGTCTGTATCCCCTGACCTGCTTCTCCTGCAATTCCAATCATTATGTCGTTCACATTCTCTGCCTCCTAAGATCCCTACTCAAAAACACTGGCAAAGAAAAAGCGGGAGGATTCCTCCCGCTCCTCTTTCTCAATCAACTGGTTCGAAATCTTCCTTGCTCGCACCACACAAAGGACAGACCCAGTCGTCACTAATGTCCTCAAAAGCTGTTCCGGGCTCTACTCCATTGTCTGGATCTCCAATCTCCGGATCGTAAATGTACCCACAAATCAGACACCTGTACTTCTTCATTAACAGCCCCCCTTACATCTAGAGATCTATCGAGTTTTCCCAAAGTCCATGAATATTGCAGTGCTCTACAGCTATCAGTTTCCCGGATTTCTCCAGTTTGAGAGTAATACTCGCTCGCGGTTGAGTGGTAACAGGAGTGAATTCGAAGTGTGCCAGATGAACTACGAACTTGCTGTCTTCGGGTTTCAGATAAAGGTCAATCCATTTGATATGATGCTCGATCGTGTTTGGATGAGGAATCTCCTTTCCTACTGAGATCTCAACACGAAATTCTTTTCCCGGTTCAAACTCGTCAAAAAGCTCGATCACAGGTACGTGCTTTTCACCTTTCCAGTCAGCGCTCTGAATCCATTCACCTAGAGCCATCTTTCCCCTCCTTTCGTTCCTATACGATCCAATAAGCCATCCAGCAAGAATTTCAGAGATTGGCGTTTAATCACATTATATCATCAGTGCAGACTGTATATGATAATCTTGACTCGTTATAATTTGCAGATCGCTTTCAAAAGGGTGTATACTATACCCGGGAGGGGTATCATGTTTGTTGCAACTGTTTCGACTGTAGGCAATGCACTTGGTGGATCTCAGCCGTTGCTGGGCACCTCAGTGAGTTATACGGCAGCTCTTGGAGGCGGTATTCTGTCATTCTTCTCGCCCTGCATACTGCCCCTCATCCCTGTGTTTTTCGGGGTCTTGATGGCTGGAGCGACGAGCAGTATGGTTCGCTTCATGCGGGGTGTATTCTTCACGCTGGGAATGTCACTTTTCTTCTTTTTGATTGGGCTCGGTGCCGGAGGCCTTGGTAGCTTCGTTCAGCAGAACATGACAATAATGAACATAGTATCAGGATCGCTGTTCATTCTCTTTGGCTTCCTTTACTTTTTTGAAGTCGGCTTCAAGGGTCTGAAGATTGACCTCTGGAAGTTTGGAGGGAGTGCTGCCAGCGGGTTTGTTATTGGTGCACTGCTTGGTATAGTTTGGGTCCCCTGCGCAGGTCCAGTCCTGGGGTCTATCCTGGTACTTGCTGCCAATCAGCCAATAGCATCTCAAGGGGGGCTTCTCTTGCTTGTTTACTCCCTGGGCTTGAGCATACCTTTTCTCACGTTGAGCGGTTTTGTGAGCAAACTGACCTCAAAAATCTCTTTTGCACGAGAAAGCAAGGCAAGAAAGGTTGTTCGTGTAAGTGTGTTCGTGTTACTGGTTGGAGCAGGTATTCTTACGATGTTTGATGTACTGAATCTTTTACAGATATTCAGTTAGGAGGTTTTGTTGTGAAACGGATAATCGTTATTTCTGCACTTTTCTTGATCATGGTCACCTCAGTACTGGCTTCCGAGATTGTGCTGACAGATCTGAGCGTCGCTTTGAGATTGGCTGATCTGGAACACAAGCAGCTGATCGTTATGTTTTCTGATAAGAACTGCTACTACTGCGTGAAATTCATCGATGAGACGATTCCAGATGAACGAGTGAGGGAGCTTCTCAGGGCTGGTTATGTGTTTGTGGAGATCCAGAAGACTGAAGATACTGTTGAAATGAATCTCGAAGGGGAAAGCAAACAGTACAGATACACTGAACTCTATTCAGTCTTTGGAGTTCGTGGTACACCGACGTTCTGGTTCTTCTCCGAAGAGGGCCATCCACTGACAAATCTTGTAGGTTATGTTCCAGCTGAGAATTTCGTAGGTGTGCTTCAGTTTCTCGGCACCAAAGTGTATCTTGATGGAATCAGCTTTCAGGACTTCTTGAAAGAAGACCAGGACTTCATTGGCAAACAGATGATCATTACACTGGAAAAAGAAGACGCTGAGTACATTCTGGCAAACGACAGCAATGCCCGTGTCTATTCCGGTGAAGTTGATCCGAATCCTTTTTCTGTATGGGTTACAGAAGACGCTCAAATCGCCGAATCTCTTCTCGAAAATGGCATATATCGCGTTGTGTTGATTTCTGGGGAATAACTGCGTCAAAAGGACGGCTGAACCTGATAGAGGGCTATCACTTCAATCGCTGATATCGCCGTAAGATGTATCTTGAATAGTACTGTATAATCTTCTGAAAGCTTTATTCATGGAGGACACTATGGAGAGCAAAAGCCCGAATATCCATTTCAGAGAGATCGATGCAGAGACCGTTATTGACGTGTGCAGACTGAGTGACACGCTCAAAGATCATCAGAAGAGGCATGTGGCTTCAAATGCGGTATCGATCGCACAAGCTCACTTTGATAACGATGCATGGTTTCGTGCAATCTATGCCGACGATGCCCTTGTTGGTTTCATAATGCTTGACTTCGGTTCAGACGATGACAAAGACGTCGATCGCCCGGCTGCTTTCTTGTGGAGATTCATGATCGGTGGAGAGTTTCAAGGCAAGAACTACGGAAAACTGGCCATGGAAAGGCTCTTTGAGCAGCTCAGGCAACAGGGTTACTCTGAGCTGAAGACTTCGTGCAGTACCGACGATAATGGCCCACTGAATTTCTACAAAGGACTTGGCTTTGTCGAAGATGGCGAGTGGTATGACGATGAAATCGGGCTTTCCAGGAAACTCCAGTAATCCCGGTCATCCAGTGCTTGCCAGGACTCCTTTGACAAACCTGGTCGCAGCCCTTGCACTGGCCTGAGGATTGTATCCGCCTTCATGAACGATCAATGTCTCTAGGTTCAATGACATAATTAGCATTGCGACATCTTCATAATCTTCGTCAACAAGTGAGAAGGCTCCTATGGGGTCTTCTGCATGAGTGTCCGTACCGAGCGAAATAATCAACAGCTCTGGACCGAAGTTCTCTATCGCAAGAAGTGCTCTCTCGAGTGCTTCCTTGTACTCTTTCCCTTCAGTACCTGTAGGAAGCGGGATGTTCATCGTATAGCCCTTGCCTTCGCCTTCACCAGTTTCCTTTTCAAAGCCGCTTATCCATGGGTAGTGCACTTTTGGATCGCCATGCAATGAAACACAGAACACCGTTGGATCATCGTAGAAAATGTCCTGGGTACCATTGAAATGGTGAAAGTCAAGATCGAGTATGCTCACTCTCGCAGCGGTTGTTCCTTGAAAGTACCTCGCCGCTATCGCTGCGTTATTGAAGTAGCAGTAGCCCCCGCCAATCCCCTTCGAGGCGTGGTGACCAGGTGGGCGAGACAAAGCATATGCAACTCTGTTACCATTTACCACGTCCTCCAGAGCTGAGAGCGCTGTCGAAACAGAATCCAATGCTGCTGATAGCGAATTCTTCATCAAAGGTGTTCCTGTATCAAACATGCGGTCGTAGCCAAAGACTTCAGGAAAATATTCCTTATCCGGGGCAAGGGCATCGCACCTCATCCTCATCCAGCCCAGGTACTCCGAATCGTGCACGAGCAGAAGGGTTGATTCATCAAAATCTCTTGGATGAACGATTTCTATACCATCAAGTTCCGAAAGGCTCTGTTTAAGCAGTTCGATACGATCAGGTTTATCGGGGTTTTCGACCCATTCACCGTCTTCAAGTTCTCGTCTGGGCAGATGTAGCAGGTGTCTGTTATGACAGAATACATTCATTAGCATATCCCCTTCCTCATTGCACCGTATGCTATCTAGTTTAACGCGAAGAG
>DLVL01000054.1:15935-31034 GCA_003444085.1 Kosmotogaceae bacterium
CAGGCATCGATTGCTCATTGAAGATCGTCTGTACAATCCGGTGTTGTTGACAATCAAATACACGTTACTTCTACCGGTTTGGGCTTGTATATAGTACCTCTACTGCTGCACGCTTTTCTTTATCTGCTACATGCAAGTATATACTAGTTGTTGCAAGATTTGAATGTCCTAACAATTCTTGTACAATCTTTACATTGACTCCTCGTTGTACAAGATGTGTAGCAAAACTATGTCTAAATACATGTGCATGCACGTGTATATTTGGTATTGCTTTCTTTGCTTGTGTATTCAACATTTTGGGGATCATCTTCCTTGTGATCGGTTCTCCTCGCGTCCCCAAAAAAAGTGCTTCTGTCTTCCCCGCATTCGGAAAAGAGTCTCTGATCTCAAGGTAATCACCGATTATTGCAGCTGCCTGAGAGTTAAGCGGGACGATTCTGTCCTTGCCGCCCTTTCCGTCACGAACTCTAATATAGGGTTCATCAATGATCGGAACATCAGACAGCTTGAGTGTGCAGGCTTCGCTTACGCGCAAGCCGCCGTAGTAAAGCACAGCAACAATCGCTTTGTTCCGTTTTCCCATACGGGTTTTGGAGAAACTCGAAAGCAGTTTCTGAACATTCTCATAGGATATGTATTCCGGGATGCGTCTTCTCAACTTCGGACCTTTCACAAGATCCGTCGGCACTGATTTGATCTCACCTGACATGAAAAGGAAGAGATAGAAGGACTTCACCGAAGAGAGATTCCTTGCAATACTTGATACAGAAAGCCCTGAAGCTCTCCCCTTTGATTTTGACAGCGACTTCATGTAGCTTTCAATACTCCTTCGCTTTATACCAGTATAATCAAGAGAATGTTCTCTCAAGAAGGATTTGAAGCGTTCCAGGTCCTTCAAGTAAGCCAGTATCGTGTTCGGCGACATATTCCTTACATACTTGAGGTAATCATGAAACCTGTCGAGTGCTTCATCAAAATCCATTGTCTTACCCCCAGAATCCAATAATGGCGACATAATGTCTATTATGTCTCCACTTTCATCATATCACAAAGCAAAAATCAGACAATACTTCTGAAAAGCTTATAAACAAAGGGGTTCCGCTTCATGCCTCTCAGAATCGATTCTAAGCCCTTCAACATGAACGTGGAGCACCAAATACTCATCCGACACCGATAAAACCTCTTAGAATCGATTCTGGGCGGTCGTGATTCAGCGTACCCTGTTCATGTCATCTCGCAGTTCTTTGATCACTTCTTTATACTTCTCGTTAAGTGAATACTTCTTCCCCTTCCTAATGACAAGTTCCTCCTTGACACCACCGTAGTGTTTGGAAAGTGCTCCCATGATTGCCCCAAGAGCCATAGGGCTTTTGATCTTCTCATGTTCGTTTTTGGCCAGTTCTTCATTAATCGATGCCAGCAGTTCTTCTCCTTCCTTTGCCCGGTCTGCAAGCATTATCAGGAATAGCTTTGTTGGGAGCTTGAGCCTGTTCTCAATGAAGTCTACAAGTTCTTCCTTCTCCCATTCAGAAACCGGACGAACAGGAGAAACGTTTTGCTTTATCTCTCGCTTGAAAGCCAGAAGGATCAGCTCCATAATTGGCTCCAGCTTTCTATCAAAATTGTTCTGAACTGATAGCGATGCGCAGACCGTGGAAAGTGGTATATTTACTTGTTTTACCATATTCAGGAACTCAGCGAGTTTTTTTATGGTCACATACGGTCTTTGAATCTCTACTTCTTCTGAAAGAACCATCAGAGCTTCGTCGGTGATCTTTCGGAGGTCCTGCCCAACACGTGGGATCATCGCAGCGATTTTCACAGAGTAATCCTTGCCTGTTCCCCATATTCCGGTTATTCCCTCGTTGTTTTCATAGGGAGCGTATTTCACGCTGAGTCCTGCCAGTTCAGCCATGCGGTTCACCAGGTCACCAAAGACCTTGCTGAGCATCGCCTTTCCTTCTGTAGTAGCTTCTTCGTGCTTCTGCAGGACTCCCTCGATATCCGACGTGATCCCTTCGAGGTGCTCTATTTTTCTCAAGTAACTGTTGACAAATCTCTGCCTTGACGAGTTCTCGCCTTCGTCGTTCAACTCTCCAAGTATATACAAGATATCCACTGCACTGATTCTGCTGTTCACTATAACACCTCTTCTCTTATATATACAATATGTATAAGTGTGTCCTTGTACATGCCATTATATCATAAATATCTATGTATCAATATGTGTATTATCATAACTTGTATCCACAATACTCCATTCAAATACTAGACATGTATGTTGTCACTGGTATGTACACGACTAACTATTCGCTATTCATTTATACAAGAATAAACAGACGAAAGACACCGTTAATCACTGATTCTGCTTTTGCATGTACGCGTATGCATTGTACAATACACAATCATGAGGAATTGCGCGGTCACCCCTCGAACACTCAACTGCAAGGCTGTAGAAATCGTCAAAAACGTGAAGGCATCTCTCCGCTCACATGTGAACTGCGCTACTCGCCGCACGCTACTGGAGTGCATCCATAATTACTGAGTTCGTTGTTCGTGATAGAATTGGTCCAGGACTGATGAGGTGGGACTTTGGCGAATAATTTTATCGCTACAAAGGATCTCGTTGAAGAAATTGAGTCGATACTGGGCTCAAGGTTTAAGCGTTCAGATCGTGAAAAGATTGTTGACGCTTATGAGTTTGCCTGTACCCACCACGAGAACCACTTCAGAGATTCAGGCGAGCCATTCATCACTCATCCTGCTGGTGTAGCCAAGATCCTTGCTGGGCTTGGTGCTGACGTCGACACTATTGCTTCCGGTCTGCTTCACGATGTTGTCGAGGACTGTGGTGTGCCGATCGAGGTTGTCGAAGAGCAATTCGGAGAGAGGGTCCGCACGATTGTCGACGGCGTAACAAAAATTAGCAACCTGAAGCTTAACGAGAAGCTGAGCCTCTCAGACATGAAGTCCAAGATAAAGGTGGAAACTTTGAGGAAACTCCTCATCGCCCTTGCCAATGACCCCAGAATAATCATCGTCAAACTTGCAGACAGATTGCACAATATGCGAACCATGGAATTTCTCAAAGATGAACAAAAGAGAATCGAGAAATCCAGAGAGACTTTGGATATATACGCTCCAATAGCCAATCGTATCGGAATAAACATCATCAAGTGGGAACTTGAAGACCTTGCATTCAAATACGTCAATCCTGAGGCCTATGATGAGCTCAAGAACCGTGTAAACCAGCGTCTGGCTGATAGAAGCAAAGTTATGGACGAATACAAAGAAATAGTCGCCTCAGAACTCAAGAAGCATAGAATCGACTTCCGCATAGAAGGAAGGGTCAAGCATCTTTACAGTATATGGAACAAGATGGTCAAGAAAGGTAAGTCATTCGACGAAATACTCGATCTCGTGGCACTTCGCATAGTAACAAAGAGTGAACTGAACTGCTACAAGATACTCGGAGCTGTTCACGCTCTGTGGCCACCCATTCCCAACCGCTTCAAAGACTACATTGCGGCTCCAAAATCAAACGGTTATAAATCACTTCACACAACCCTGATCACACATCGTGGTGAACCTCTTGAAATACAGATCAGAAGTGAACGGATGCATCGTGAAGCAGAAATAGGTGTTGCATCTCACTGGGCCTACAAGGAGAACATGGACCTTAAAGACCGGACCTGGTTTGCACAACTTGTCAGCTGGCACAAGGACTTCATTCAGAGCTTCGAAGACCTTGACCAGGTCTCCAGCATGCTCACGACTGACGACGTCTTTGTCTTTACTCCCAAGGGCGAGGTGATTCACCTTCCTAAGGGGGCTACACCGATTGACTTCGCCTACTCAATACATACCGAGATCGGTCATCACTTCTCTCAGGCAAAAGTGAACGACAGGATCGTTCCCATCGATTACGAATTGCGACTTGGAGACAGGGTCGAGGTAGTCGTAAACAAAGCCAGTCAAGGACCCAGCCTGGATTGGTTAAAATACGCAAAGTCAAACAGCACCAAGGCAAAGATCAAGCGTTTTTTCCGCTCGAAGTACAGCGCTGAGCTGGTTGAAAGAGGAAAGGAGATCTTCAGAAAGGTAAGCAAGAAGCTTGCAAAACCCATGGACGAGCTGATCGAGAGCGAGCCCATGGCAAACCTTTTCCGGAGACTGGGAATAACCAGTGATATAGAGCTCTATATGAAACTTGGTGATGGTTCGATCACACTTGGAGAAATGCTGAAAGTCCTTTACCCCGAACCCGAGGATGAAGAGCTTCCCGAAGCATCGCATATCAAATTCAAGCAGCAGAGTGGAAACGAAGTCGTTATTGGCGGGCAGACAGGAATTGATGTGCACTTTGCCAGATGCTGTGCACCCCTTCCCGGTGACAGTATCATTGGAATAATCAGTAGTCGAGGAATATCTGTCCACAATGCTGCTTGCCGCAACGTTAAGGGCGCGCCCCCTGACAAACAGATCGATGCTCGCTGGAGCATCACTACAGGGGAGAAATTCAGTGTTTGGATTCGAGTGGAGTTTGATAATTCTGTCGGACAACTTGTCAACAAGATATTGGAGAGAATAGAGACCAAGAACGCGCGAGTAACAAAGTACACCTACGAGTCCAACAAATGGGGGCAGGGTATTATGAATGCAATGCTCCTGGTCAACGACGTTGGACACCTCACCTCTGTAATGGAAAGCATCAGAATCATGAAAGGTGTGCAATTTGTCAGAAGAACAGGAGCGCTAATGTGAGAGCAGTTGTTCAGAAGGTCACACATGCGACAGTAACTGTAAACGGAAACACTGCAGGGGAGATCGGCAGAGGTCTTGTTGTTCTGCTCGGAGTCGAATCAGGTGACATCACTAATGACGTTGTCTGGATGGTCAACAAGATCATTCACCTCAGAATCTTCGAAGATGGCAGAAACCTCATGAACCTATCAGTTCAAGACATCAAAGGAGCAATTCTTGCTGTATCCCAGTTCACTCTGCTGGGAGATGCCAGAAAGGGTCGGCGTCCTTCATTCACTGCTGCTGCTTCTTTAGAGACTGCCGAGGAGATGTTCAACCAATTCGTTGATCTGGCGTCTAAGTACGTGAATGTTCAAACGGGGGTCTTTCGAGCTCATATGAAGGTAAACCTAACAAATGATGGTCCAGTTACAATACTTCTTGATTCCAAGAAGCAATTCTAGGAGGTGTTCCAGTGCGTAAGTTTTTACCTGTATTACTTGTTGTCGTAGCAGTCGCGATCGTAGCCGTAGTGACGATCTCTGAAAACTCGGCCGGAACTCAAAACCCACCTACTGTGGGGTTTGTTGATATGGAGAAGATTCTTGCATCAAACACTGACTGGGTAAATCTCAACAAGGAATACGAAGCAGATCTTCGCTTCTACCAGCGAGAACTCGACAACATGGTTGCAGACTATCAAAGGCTGGTTCAGGAAGGTCGAACAACCGAGGCTGAACGCAAACAGCAGGAGATCCTCTCAAAACGCGATCAGTTCGAGATGGCTCTTGCCAGTACTTACAGCGAAAAGACCGAGATCATCATAACTAGAATTACGAGAAGAATCAGCGACTACGCTGAATTCATGGGTATTGATCTCATATTGACCGCCGATGCACTTGTATATGGAAAAGGAACGTATGACATTACTGATTACATAGTGGATTATCTCAAGGAATTCGAACGGTGAGCAGTTCTTCCGCTTTAAGATGTGAAAGCATCTTCAAGCGGTATGGCAAGAGAGTCGTCCTCAGGGATGTCAACATCGACGCCATGCCGGGAGAGATTCTTGGGATACTCGGACCAAATGGTGCGGGAAAGACAACAGCTTTCAAGTCAATACTCGGTATTGTAATACCTGATCGAGGCCACATTTTTCTCAATGGCGAGAAGATAACTCATCTGCCTGTTCACGAAAGGGCACGACGGGGAATTGCCTATCTTCCCCAGGAGACTTCTATTTTCAAGGGAATAACAGTCATGGAGAATCTTGAGCTTGTCCTGAGATACAATGGCATCGACAAATCCAGACGCAAGCAGATCACAACGGAACTCCTTGAGGATTTTGGAATGGAACAGCTGAAAGACCAGAAAGCCTACTTGTTATCTGGAGGGGAGAAACGGCGACTTGAGTTCGCTCGGACGCTCACTCTCTCCCCTTCTTTCATTCTACTCGACGAACCTTTTGTAGGAATTGACCCCATTACCGTCAAAGACATCCAGAAGATTATCCGCAAACTGAAACACAAAAACATTGGCGTCATCGTCACAGATCACGATGTCAGTAGTATTTCCAAGGTCGTCGACAAACTCTACGTGCTGTTCAAAGGTGAGGTTATCGCCGAGGGACCACCAGAAAAAGTCCTCTCTGACAGCAGTGTTGTTGAAAACTATCTGGGAGAGGAAGAGTCAGTCGTATGAACATATCCGTGATCGGTTATTCTGGCCCAATTGATTTACCACCGGTGTCCGACATACGGGATACGTGTGACCAAGTAGGTCACCTGATCGCAGAGATGGGACATACCCTCTTCACAGGAGGACGGAACGGTGTGATGGAGATCGTCTCCAGAAGCGCTCGCCAAGCTGGCGGCACTGTCATCGGTGTTCTGCCTTTCGAAGAAGACGGAAATCCTTATAACAATGTTGCTCTGAAAACCGGTATGGATTACAAGTTGCGTTCGCTGATTCTTATACATTCTGTTGATCTTGTCATCTCAATCGGGGGGGAAATCGGAACACTCTTTGAGATTGTAGCAGCGTACGGCTACGAAAAAGATGTTATCCTATTCTCTGGAACCGGTGGGGTTACTGACCGTGTAGGGGCGATACTAATAGATAACAGATACCTGGATAACAGAAGACTCGCTTCTATTCACAGTGTCAAAAGCCTGAACGAACTCAAATCTTTCCTTTGAGAGTTCGCCCCCCAAAATCAACAACTCATACTGGAGGACATATGATACGATGCCGCTTTGCTCCGAGCCCAACGGGGCATCTTCACGTAGGTGGAGTAAGAACAGCTCTTTTCAACTGGCTCTTTGCGAGAAGTCAAAATGGAAGCTATATCCTGAGAATTGAAGACACCGACGCAGAGCGCTCAGACAATCTCTACGAGCAGGAGATAGTACAATCGCTCAGATGGTGCGGACTTGACTGGGACGAAGGCCCTGAAATTGGTGGAGATTACGGCCCCTACCGTCAGAGTGAGCGCGCCGCAGAAGGAATATATACAGGTTTTGCCAAATCCCTGGTCAAGAGCAAACGTGCATATTATGCAGTATATGATGAGAATGATCGCCAAAGGATTGTTGCTACCACTTATGATGAGCCTCTCTCAGAGCCAGTATGGACAATCAAGATGAAAGTTCCTGAAGATGGCGTTACTGCTTTTGAAGATCTTCTAAAAGCCCGCATTGAGTTCAGGAACGAGACGATGGATGACTTTGTAATAATCAAGTCCAGTGGATTTCCAACATATAACTTCGCCGTTGTTGTTGATGATCATCTCATGAAAATCACTCACGTGTTGCGTGGAGAAGACCACATCTCGAATACCCCAAAACAGCTCATGATCTACGATGCTCTTGGCCTAAATCCCCCTGTCTTCATGCATATCCCTCTGATTTTGGGCTACGACAGGGCACCACTGTCCAAGCGTCATGGAACAACAAGCGTGCGCCATTTCAGAGATCTGGGTTACCTCAGCAGAGCACTGATGAACTACCTCGCTTTGCTTGGGTGGACAGTGGATGAGGAGATTTTTGATTATCACGACAAAGTGAAAGATTTCGATCCCGGTTCGATCTCAAATAAGGCTGTGGTCTTTGATTACGAGAAGCTGGAATGGATGAACGGGAAGCACCTTAGACTCCTCAATCCCCTTGAACTGATCTCTGAGTTCTCATCATGGCTTCAATTCTCATCAAGAACAGATCTGGCAGAGCAGTTGAACAGAGACCGGGACTTTTCCAGCCAGGTACTGCTTATGTGCCGTGAAAAAGTGAATACATTACAACAGCTGGTCGAGTTTTCAATGCCTTTCTTCGACGATGACCTTGAATACGAAGCTGCGTATGTCGAGAAGTATCTCGGCCAACCCTGGACAGAGGGTCTTATAGAATCTGCCATAAGGAGATTCAGTGATAACATCGACTGGTCTATTAGAGGAACAGAGAAAGTCATACGGGATCTGGCAGAAGAAAAGCATACTTCGAAAAAGAATACATTTCAGACCCTGCGAGGGGCGGTCACTGGCCGTCTCGTTACACCTGGCCTTTTCGAGACATATGCTGTTTTGGGAAAGGAACGCGTAGTGAACAGGCTAACCAATCTCCTTGATATGAACGAAGAGCTGTCAGATGAGGCGCGGTCTTAGTCTTGTAGAGATGTGCATTGGACTACTTGTTGGGTCCATTGTCACCGCTTCGCTGCTTTCCTTGTTCACCCAATTCACCATGATCACAGGGCGTTTTTTGTCAGAAAACAAGCATCTGCTTGCGCTCTTTCGTGCTTTTAACATGATCGAGCGAGACCTGGAGTCATATCTCAGGTTGTCAGCACCTGTTACAGAGAACGCCCTCAGCTTTGATGTCAGGACAGGAAATACCACAGAGAGAGTTACATATTTCGTTCGTGACGGCACGAAACTAATGAGAAGGGTAAACACTGGAACGAATACTGTCTTCGAGTCCACAAAGCCGATTATCTTTGAAAGTGACGGAAAAGTGTTCATCATAAGAATCGGTGACTATTCTGTTATCTATCCGATCATCCGTGAGTAGTAAGAACAGAAGACAATTCTGATCAAACGATCAAAGCCACTGATACAAGTACGGTTGCAATAATTGCCAGAGAGCTCTTCAGATTCCATCTCAGTTCAACAAAGTGAGTGCGTTCTCTCGATGGATCGTAACCTCTCAGTCGGAGCGCCAGGTCGAACTCTTCTGCTCTTCTGAGTGAAAGCACAATCAGCGGCACTATCACAGACGTCATTGCAGTTATCTTCTTGATCGGATTCCTCGAATCAAAGGGGGTGCCCCTGGCCTTTTGTGCCATCCAGATTCTTCCCGCCTGTTCAGAGATCACCGGAACAAAGCGTATAGCAGAAGCAAAGAGCATCCCTGTTGTCTGCGACGCCTTCAACGTGAAGCCAACCTTCTTCATCAATGATTCCACCGCTCTTGAAAGCGCCATTGGACTCGTTGTATGAGACAGTACGGAGCTGAACAGTATCGCAGCAGTTAGACGTAAGCTGAAGACGACCCCATTTGCCAGTCCTTCCTTCGTTACGATTATGCCCCTGTAGTGAAAGACTACTTCTCCGTGCGTGAACAGAGCATTGAAGATCACAATTAGTGCAACGATCCAAATGACACTTCTCAAGCTTCTCAAATACAGCTTCAGTGGAATGTTGCTCAAGAAGATGAAGACACCTATTGTGGCATACACCAGCGCAAATTCCAGTGGCTCTGCAGCAAAGAACGAGACAACAGCGAGGAACACAAAACACAATAGCTTTGCACGAGGGTCGAGATCATGAACGGGCGATGTTGTATCTACATATCGTCCGATCGGGACCCTTATCAACTCACTGACTCTCCCTGTAGGTGGCTGAGCTCGTTACAGTTTCCCATACTCTCACTTCGTGAAGTTTTCGTTTTTCAGAATCGATCAAAGGCTTCACGGCATCGAAAACCCACTTTGCTATGTTCTCTGCGGTAGGCTGCTCTATGACTTCATTCAAGTATTTGTGATCGAGATGTGAGAGGACGTGTTCTTTGATCAGGGCTTTGAGTTCCAAAAAATCGATAACCATTCCCTCATCATCAAGCTCTCCTTTAACGCTAATCGACAGCCTGTAAGTGTGTCCGTGCAGCTCCTCGCACTTGCCGTGATACCTTTCCAAACGATGTGCGGCATCAAAAGTGAATTCCTTTGTGACCAGAAAGATAAAATCACCTCCAGGGAGGAACCTGTTGAGCATATGCACTTCATAAGCCTCGCATTACCCTTGATTGTTCAAACGCAAACTCTCAGCGCCCCTTCACATTCAAGGCATCTACATCATTAATCAAGCGACAGTATAACTGCCGAATACGGACCTAGTGAAACGGTCCCACTGAAGGGCAATTCATCTCGTTCTTCCTCGGTGGCCTCGAAGTCGAATACAGCCGTATCGTGGAACGATCCGCAATAACCTTTTGAGTCACTGTTAAACCTCACCTTCCACAATCCTTTCTTTGGCAGGCCGAGTCTGTAGTCCGTCACGTCATTCACACTGAAATTCATGACGACGACGGTGTCATCTCTTTGCCCTCCCTCTTTCCACCGATGAAAAGCAATGATGTTCTCTTTCTTGTTGACATGGAAGACGTTGAGACCCTGTCCTGTAAGACCGGCAGACAATCCCGAAGCGTTCTTTCGAAGATGTATGAGATCAGAAAAGAGCCTTACGAAACCGGCGTGATAATCTGCCAGTGACCAGTTAAGAAATACGCCTTCCTCAAGGCGGCCGATATCCAAGAATTCGTCTCCCTGAAAGAACATCGGTACTCCGGGCGATGACAGAAGAAGCACAGAAGCTAACGATGCCCGTTTCAGTGCAAAGAAGCTCTCGGGGTTGTCGGCATCAATTAATTTTATGAGCCTGCCATGCTGATTGACTTCATCATGAGACTGATAGTACACGACCCTGCTGAACACATCGGAGCCGTAACGTTTCTCAAGAAGGCTCTTGACAGCTTCCATGTCCCTGGAAGAATCATCAGGCGCCAGAAGTGTCTCGCGGATTCTGTGAACCGATGCACCGTCCCACTGCGCATCGAATCCTGCCCCGCCCTCGGCGGTACTCTTCAGTATGGCCTCAGAGTCTTTCAGGTCTTCTGCAATACTTATCGCCCAGGGCTGCTTGCTCTTGATCTCATCATTGATCCACTGAAGCAGGCTCCAACCTTCGGGAATATCGTTGCTGTCATGATCATTGCCTTTGACATTTCTTATGTAAGCAGTGGCATCCCACCTGATACCATCAAGATGGAACTCCTCAAGCCACATCATAACATTGTTCCTTATGTAGCTGCGTACTTCCTGCCTCGTGTAGTCGGGCCTTGTACTTCCCCATGGTGTTTCTGCTCTCCAATCATTGAAGAAGTAGATACCGCCCATGTCGTTTTCCTGCCATCCATCGAATTGCCAAAGGTCCAGGTCTCCAGGACCAAAGTGATTGTAGACAACATCGATGATCACAGCAATTCCAGCCTTATGCGCTTCTTTGATGAAGTCCTTGAATGCCCCGGCCCCTCCGTAATCGACTTCGACAGAAAATATGTACGACGGATTGTAGCCCATAGAGAAAGAGCCTGCGAACTCTGAAGGAGGCATGACCTTGATGGTGTTTATCCCCAGTTTCTTGAGATGCGGAATCCTCTCGATCGCACTATGAAAACCACCTGGAGCGTTGTTTCTTCCTTCAGTGAAGCTTCCGACGTGCATCTCGTAGATTATCATCTCGTTCCACGAAGGTGCATGAAAGATATCGTATTCCCAGTCATATGTGGTATCAAAGATCACGGAGTTGCCTGCCGAGTGTGTGAGAAGCCTTGCGTATGGATCGTTCTTGATCAGGGTCTGTTCCTTGTTGTGAATAATGTACTTATACTCCTGCTCAGCTTCTGCTTGCTCCACATCCGCCGACCAGAATCCGTTGCTTTCATCAAACAGTGATGTCTCTGACCAATCGTTGAACTCCCCAGTCACGAAAACACGGTCTGCGTGGGGTGCCCAAACTCTAAAGGAAACACCTGATTCGTAAAGGGTTGCCCCCATGCCGGGACGCTTCGACGCGGTAGTTGGTTCTTTTCTATCCATGTGTTACTCACCTCTGTTTCTTCCAGTACTTAAAGAAAGGATCAACTCCCCGATTTCCTTTCGGTGTGTGTACACCAGTATAACAAGATTCATGATCCACACTTTCCACAACACAGGCCCGCCTCTGAGCACAGCATAAACACCCAAAGCAACAATGCCAGCAATTACTCTTGCAGCATCCTCTTCTGGCGTGGTTGGACCCTTCCTCCTGACTATTCTGAGAACTGTGAACGCTGTGAAGATCGAACCGAGTATCACAGGTCCCTCCCAGGTCGTCAACGCTGACCATATTCCAAAAGTCACTGCAACAGCTTTTCCACCTGAAAATGACATGAAAGGAGAAAACGCATGACCTGCAACCGGAGCGACAGCAACGACTGCGAGTTGCCAACCAGAGAACAGCTCATAGTTGACAATCAAGACCAGTGGTAGGAAACCCTTCACGTAATCCAGTGCAAGCCCCGTTAGTCCGTACTTCCAGCCAAGCGCCCGCCAGAGATTTGTTGCCCCGGGATTTCCATCACTGATATCTCTGATGTCTCTTCGACCGTGTCTCCCCAACCAGTAAGAAAACATCAATGATCCACAAAGAATCTCGACAAACAGAATCAGCAAGAAGAGCTCAAAGCTGCCCCTGCTAAACACTTATCTTCCTTCCTTTCCAGATGACACTCTTGTAAAGAAGAGTTCTTACCATGGAGTACGCAAATACAATGAAAAAGAAGCAGAGCGAAACAGGGTACAGCAAGGCTGTCAGAATACCGAAGCTGCCAAGTTTTCTTGAAACAAACCATATCTGAAAGACATAGGCTATATAGATGAAGGAGTTGTGCAAAACAGAGGGTCCACTGGAGAGAGGAAACCTCATGAACGCCGAAAAAGCTCCACCTATCCAGAGAACGTTGAGAATAAGATAATGGATGTTCGTTTTGCGCGCACCTGCTACAAAGTTCTTCCCCCAACCAAGTATCACATCTCTTAGTCCACCAGGATACATTCTGAACTTCAGAACGGAACCACCAAGGGCGTTTTGAACACTGAAGCCTTTGCGCATGAATAACCTTGCCAGTTCGATATCGTCAAGTACGTGATCACCTACGGTCTTGTGGCCACCTACTGCTTCGTAGTCAGACTTTTTGCATATCATACAAGGGCCAAAAGCCCCCATAGCTTTCGTTTTCCAGAGTGAAAAAGAACCGATCGATCCCACCACGATCATGTTAAAAAAGAGAGACAGTTTCTCGTAGATCCTTTCCATCCTGTGATATGGTTGAACCGAAAAAAATCCGCCACACTCCAGGAACTTGTGTTTAACCGTTTCTATTGCACAGGGCGATAGTTCAACATCTGCGTCAAGAAAGATAAGAATATCTCCAGTCGATCTGGAGTAGCCGTTCCAGCACGCCCATGACTTCCCCATCCAGCCTTCCGGGGGAGCTCCTGACAGCTTAATGGGCTCCAAACCATAGCTGAAAACTACCGCAGAGGTCCCGTCTGATGAATCATCATCAACGACGATTATCTCGTCCGAGGCCCCGCACTGATCCTTAAGAGTACTGAGAAGCTTATCAATGTTCTTCTCCTCATTACGGGCAGGGATAATAATTGAGGCGGAAGGCAGGTCGGTCAAATCATTGTTCGGCGGCTTCAGTGGCTTAGCTCTCCAGAAAAGAACGATACCAGCAAGCCATCCAAGAACAGTCAAGATAAGATTCATCAGGACCTCCAGGCAATTACGACGACTTCATCAGTGGTGCTTCCGCTGCATGACTATCATCAGTACTTATCAGAATTAAGCTACAGGTCGCGATCAGGATCCTGCACAGACCAAGCAAGACAGCGCATACAGGAATCCTATTCGGGTCGTGTCAATTCTAGCAGAACAAAAGAGAAGATTGTTGAAGGTCTGCTCGATCGATGGAAAAGCCCCCTTATCTTTCCCCGGGCTGTCTGGACAGAGAATACTGTAGGTGTGTAATATTCAAAAAGGAAGAGGAACACTATCATGGAGTACAGAAGATACATGAACAAATCATATCAAATCACCCCAGAGAGATGGGGTTTGTGGGAGGTGTTACGTTGAAAAGAATACTGCACATCGCATCAAAGGAAACATGGAATGAGGCTTTGCCCGGAGGCTACTACACCCCAGAATCGTACGAAAGCGAAGGATTCATCCATTGTTCCACCCCAGAACAGGTCATTGAGGTGGCAAATCACCTGTTCAGGGCCAGGAGGGGGCTGATCCTTCTGGTGATTGAAGAAGACAAGGTGGACTCACCCGTTAAGTACGAAGACCCTGGTAATGGCAGCTTCTATCCGCACATTTATGGGCCGCTCAACATCTCGGCAGTTGTCAAGGTAGTGGCATTTGAACCGCTTTCGAATGGTTGTTTTGCTCTGCCAGATATAACCTGATCACTGTTGCCAGATGCTGTATTGGTCAATGATTTCCTGATACCTGAAGCAACCTGTCAGATGATCGTTTACAACACCAACTGCCTGAAGAAACGAATACACTATCGTTGAACCCACAAATGAAAATCCACGCTTCTTCATGTCCCTGCTTATCCTTTCAGAGAGCTCTGTGTGAGCTGGGACCTGTTCAAGGTCTCGCCAGCTGTTGACAATCGGACTGTTTCCTGTGAAAGACCACAGGTAGTCCGAAAAGCTGCCGAATTCCTCCTGTATGTTGAGAAAACACCTCGCATTGCTCACCGAACTCTTTACTTTGAGTCTGTTTCTCACGATACCCGGGTCCTGTAGAAGCTTCCTGATCGTCGTCTCATCGAATGATGCTACTCTTTCAGGGTCAAAACCCTCATAGGCATTTCTGTAATTATCACGTTTCTTCAATATCGTTATCCAGCTCAGACCCGCCTGCGCACTTTCAAGAACCAGAAACTCAAATAGTGTCCTGTCATCAAACACGGGGACTCCCCATTCCCTGTCATGATAGTCAACGTAGATATCGTCAGAATTGGCCCATGGGCAACGTACATTGCTCTCTTTCACAGAAACTCACTCCTTTCGGTAGATCCACAAGTCTGACAGTGATTTCGCATGGTTGCTTCCACTAGTGTTTGAGAAGACTTCTCTGGATTTGCATGATACCTTGAGTGGATCTTGAAACTCGTCTTTCACCAGTCCTGCGTAAGCATTTCTTTCGTTACGCGGTTCGACAGTTTTCTCAATTCACACCAAATT
>DLVL01000017.1 GCA_003444085.1 Kosmotogaceae bacterium
GATATCTTAATTTCCACGATTGCCATTATTGTACTGTCTCCGCTTATCTTTTTTTCAGCACTGTACATTCTTCTGAAGGATGGGCGACCCATCATTTATTCTCAAACCAGGCATGGTTTGAATGGCAAGCAATTCAGACTGTATAAGTTCCGTACTATGACGGAAATCAAAGGCCAGGAAGACCCCGTGATGACCAAAAGTGGAAAGCTTCTGCGCGCTTTGAGGTTTAACGAGTTACCCCAGTTCTTTAACGTCATAAAGGGTGATATGAGCATCGTCGGACCCAGGCCAGACATACCTTCAACTTACGAGTTCTGCACCCACGAACTTCCCTTCTATCACTACAGGACTAAGATAATGCCAGGTTTGACAGGACATGCGCAAGTGCAGTTCCTTCATGTTGATGAACTCGACAAAGAGGCTTTTGCGGAAAGACTGTCTTATGACTTATACTACGTAAAGAACTACACGATTTCGCTGTATTTATCTACAATACTGAAGACTCTTGAAACAGTGGTCTTCGGGAGGGGGCGGGCAGGATGAAAACCACCCTTGCCACTCACGTTGATGAGTGGATGATACCTCACATTCAAAAGAAAATCCCGGTGGAGTATTCCAGAAGGTTTGAGACACTTGATTTTCTGAAAATGAGTAGAGACGTCACGCTTGTTCTTGGGTTTGAATACTGCGAAGATCTATTCATGCTTGCAAGAACAATGGATCTCCTTCGGCTGGCAGCTAAGTCAGGCCGGCTTTCGAAGGTCATCTTCTTGTCGTCATATACAGTTTATTCTCCCAAGAGTTCTCCCTATAACGAAAGTGACCCCGTGTATCCATGTAACTATGCGGGAGTCAGAGCAGCTTTCGTTGAAAATGTACTTCGGTATCTTTACTCAAGCTCTGAAATAAGCGTGACTGTTCTACGAATGTTTAATCCATACGGGCCTTACATGAGTTCTCCTTATCTTGTTGGGTCAGTTCTCGAGGCACTTGCTTCAAAGAAAAAGTTGAGAATAGGAGACCTTCAGAAGAGCCGAGACTTTCTATATGTCGCGGACCTCGTCTCACTAATTTCGCTTGTTCACAAAGAAGTTTCAGAAGGATTTCATGTCTTTAATGCGGGGTCTGGAGAAAGAACAACGATTGGTGAATTGATTGAGCAATCTCGTAGAGTTACTGGCGAAGACTGTGAGATCATTTTTGATGCGGAAAAGATCAGACCAGAGTGTGATTATGATTTTGTTGTTGCGGACATCACCCGCGCCAAACAGCAACTCGGCTGGGAGCCATCAATCGGTCTTTTAGAAGGACTCTCTCTAACCTATCAGTGGGTACTGGGGAGGCAACGACCAGGTGTTTAAGACCGCTCTAATTGTCGCTGGGGGTAAGGGGACAAGATTGAGACCTCTAACAAGGGCGATTCCAAAACCGCTTCTTCCTGTGGGCGAGAAACCCATAATTCAGTTTATACTCGAGCATTTTTCCTCGTACGGCATAAATGATGTTTTCATCTCTGTGAACTATAAAAAGGAGCTCATCAAGAATTATCTCAGGGATGGTTCTCGTTTTGGTGTCCGAATCAAATATATCGAAGAAGAGAGAGCCACCGGTACAGCTGGTTCGCTCTCGTTGCTACCAGAGAACGTTTCGGGGCCTATCCTTGTTTCGAACGCAGACATAATATGTGATCTTGACCTTGAAAAGCTATACAAGTTTTCAACTCGATTTGATATGGTCCTTACTGTTGTTGATAAGCGGATACCTGTTCCCTTTGGCGTGATTGTATCTGATGAAGTAGGAAGGCTTGTTGACTGGACAGAAAAGCCCAAAATATCTATTATGATTAACGCCGGAATCTACTGTGTTGGAGAGCGAGCATTGTCTCTTGCTAGGACCTGCTTTGGGTGGGGCGAAAAGGCTGATATGCCTGATCTTTGGAAGGTGCTTACTGAGAAAGCTCTAAGCGTTGGAGCCTTCTTGCACGAAGGAAAATGGAGTGATCTTGGACGAATGGAAGATTACATAGCACTGACCAACTCAGAGGAGAATGAAGAGTGAAAGCTCTTGTTACAGGCGCATCCGGCTTTATTGGTTCGCACCTTACTGAACTGCTGATACAAGAGGGTTACGAGGTTAGAGCTTTTGTTCACTACAATTCAAGAGGAGACCTCGGGTGGCTCGAAGATATTGTTGGTTCAGAGTCAGTTGAGATCATCCGTGGCGATATACGAGACTATGATATCGTTAGCACTGCCGTCCGACATGTTGACGTAGTATTCCACTTGGCAGCGCTGGTGGGGATTCCGTTTTCATACCTTTCTCCAGATGCAAATTTTGAGACAAATCTTAGAGGATCAATGAACGTATTTCAGGCAGCCAAGCAAAATAAAACGCAACGGGTTATCCATACTTCAACAAGTGAAATCTACGGTACAGCTCAGTACGTTCCGATAGACGAGAAACATCCAGTGAACCCGCAGTCACCCTATGCTGCCAGCAAAGCATCTGCAGATCATTTTGCTCTTGCTTTTTGCCAGTCCTTTGATCTTCCCGTCACAATAGTAAGACCTTTCAACACTTACGGACCAAGGCAATCACCACGTGCCGTGATCCCAACGATAATAACTCAGCTTCTCCGGAAAGACTGCAAAGAGATCAAACTGGGTAGCCTTCGCCCCACAAGAGACCTGATGTATGTGAAAGATACAGCGCGTGGATTCCTTGCGGCTTCGATCAATGAGGAAGCTATCGGAGAAGTGGTAAATCTCGGAACTGGTCAAGAAACTTCGATCGGCGAACTTGCAGAGAAGGTCTTTATGATCATGGGTAAACAAATTTCAGTTAAAGTCGATGAGAAGAGGGTTAGACCCGAGAAGAGTGAAGTATATAGACTTCTGTGTGATGCTACAAAAGCAAAGGAATTACTAGGATGGGAAGCTAAAGTAAGCCTTTCTGATGGACTTCAAGAGACTATAGACTGGTTCAGAAAGAGAATGATACGTGTTGGTAAGGACGAATACCATATATAGGAGAAGCTTGTGAGCCTTCATCTCGATGCACCTAATTTAGGAGAAAAGGAATCCGCTGCGCTAAAGGAATGTATTGATTCTGGATATGTGTCAACTGTGGGCCCTTTTGTACCTCACTTTGAGAAAGAATTTGCTAGGTACGTCGGCACCTTTCGAGCAGTCTCTACTCAGAGCGGAACAGCAGCGATTCACCTTGCTCTCTACGAAATGGGTATTGGTGAAGGAGATGAAATTATTGTCCCGGTAACCACTTTCATCGCAACGGTAAATCCCCTAATGTATCTAAAAGCTACACCTGTATTTGTGGATATTGATCCATACAGCTGGGACATCGATCCAGACCAGGTCCGAAAAGCCATTACAAAGAAAACCAGAGCCATTCTGCCGGTACACCTGTTTGGTAATCCCTGTCATATGGATGAGCTTATAAGAGTCTCCAAGGAGTATGGGATTCCAATTGTTGAAGATGCTACTGAAAGTCTTGGTGCCACTTTTGACGGACACCATACGGGATCCTTTGGTAGTTACGGGTGTTTTAGTTTCAATGGTAACAAAATTATCACAACCGGCGGAGGGGGAATGGTCGTTACTGACAACCAGGAGGCCGCAGATCACATGAAGTTTCTGGCGAACCAGGCAAGAGTTGAAGGCAAAGGATATTATCACACAGAGATTGGCTTCAATTACCGAATGACAAACCTCGAGGCCGCTCTTGGGCTTGCGCAAATGTCCAGACTTCCTGACTTTCTGAAGAAGAAGCGTCTTCTAAGATCTATCTACGCAGAGGTTTTTAATAGGAGTTCGGCCATTAAGCTCCAGGAACCCCATGAACTGGCCAGTAGTTCATGGTGGTTAACAGGGATCGCAGTTCATAAAGACAACGTGGATATTGATGGATTCAGGAAATCTCTTAGTAGTATTGATATTCCTACGAGAAGGATGTTTTGTCCTATTGTCGATTTACCGCCATATAGATCATTCTGCAAGCAGGATTATCCTGTGGCAAGAGACATGTACAGTCGTTGTCTGTGTCTGCCGAGCTCAACCTTGAACGATCCAGCGGAGGTTGAAGCAGCAGCGAGGAGAGTTCTTGAGATTATCGAATCTTGATTAAGCGGGGAGTCTAGCGCTCCATCACCTTCAATAGTTTTTGCTGTGAAATTCTTTAGAGATCAGGAGGTACGTTATGGGTTCAACGAACATTTCAATTATTGGTGCAGGTAGTGCGGTCTTTTCGATGAGACTTGTGAGTGATCTATGCAAAACTCCGGGCCTTTCGGGTAGTCGAGTTACGCTGATGGACAAGGACGAAAACCGGTTAAAGGCTGTACATGTCCTAGCTAGGAAGCTAGCATCTGAGCTTGGTCACCCAATTGAGTTTGTGACCACCAAGGACATTGAAAAAGCAGTTGAAGGTGCTGATTTCGTGATTAACGCTGCACTGGTTGGAGGACACACATTTCTTTCCGAGATAAGAGAGATCGGAGAGAGATTCGGTTACTATCGTGGTATCGACTCACAGGAATTCAACATGGTTTCTGATTATTATACTCTCACAAACTGGAACCAACTAGAGTTCATGATGAAGTTGGCAAAGCTTCTTGAGACACGTTCTCCCAATGCTTGGCTTCTTCTTGCTGCCAACCCAGTTCTTGAGGGAACCACTCTTCTCAAACGCCATACAAATGCAAATGTTGTTGGTTTCTGTCATGGTTTTTTGGCTCTAGAAGAAATATGCAGAAAGCTTGACTTGGAGTTCTCCAAAGTTGACTGGCAGGTCGCCGGCGTTAATCATGGAATTTGGTTAAATCATTTTAGTCTTGGAGGTACTGATGCATACAAGATACTGAAAGAGAAGTTCTCAGAGAACGCAGACTGGAGACCATCTAATCCATTCGATGATAGCTTCTCACCTGCTGCGCGCTACATGCTAGATTTCTATGGACTCATGCCAATTGGAGACACAATAAGAAACTCTTCTTGGGCTTTTCACTACGATATCGAAACGAAAAAGAGATGGTACGGCGAACCTTGGGGAGGGGTCGACTCGGAAGAAGGATGGCGATGGTACACTGATCTCTTGGGATTCGTTGTCAAGATGTTTAGAGAGCTAGCAATGATCTTGGAAAAGGAACCCGAAAAGTCTCTCAGGGGGCTTTTGAAAAATGTTGCTTCAGAGCTTCCAGAAGACCTCGCCAGAGAAGCCAGCACTTTTTTCAATCCCAATATAATGAGTGGCGAACAACATATACCCTTTATCAATGCAATTGCTAATGACGAAAAGACTCGCCTTGTTGTCAATGTTCTTAACAATGGCACAATCCGTGGTCTTCCAGACGACATTGCGATCGAAGCCCCGGCTATCGTGAGTTCTGCTGGGATCAAGATGGAGGAAATCTATCCTGATTTGCCAGAGAGAATTATCAAGTGGTACTTGCTTCCGAGGATCCTCAGGATGGAATGGGCTCTCGAGGCCTTCCTGAAAAAGGATACCAGTTTGATTACTGAGGTTCTCTTCAGGGATCCCCGCACAAAGTCTCGGGAACAGGCAGAGAGAGCTGTTGCGGAGGTATTTAGAGCAGCCAGGAAGTATTACTGATTAAACAGTAATCGCTTCGTTGGTGTGAAACAAAGCAATCGCACCCTCTGAACCTTTATACAGAGCAATCTTAAACTTCCTCTGACCTTTTAAGGGTATGTCCAGTATCCTGAATGCTTTCTTGTTTTTGCGATAGACCGCGTTCTTGTGAGCCTTGAAGAGTTCTCGGCGATTATTCAACGCAGTTTACTATCGTCGAGAGCTCATCGCAACTAGCTGCATTTGATCTTTCCTCGCTATTAAGACGATAATACAAATGTGAAACCGGTTGCATACCATGTGAGGTGTGACTGTGAAACTAACCATTGCGAAGATAGCTGAGATGGCAGGCGTATCAAAGACAACTGTTTCCAGAGTCCTTAATAATAGTGGCTATGTTTCATCTGCAAATCGCACCAGAATAAAGACGATTATTGAAGAGCATGGTTATGTTCCTGACTTCAGGGCAATCTCGTTAAGCAGGACCAGGACTGAAATCATCGGGCTGATAATTCCGGAAACGTCCGGGCCATTTTACGGAGAACTGCTCAGCGGAGTAGAGGAATCATTGCGTGACAAAGAGCATTTCACTCTTATAATGACGTTTGGAAACGATACTCCCTCCAGAGTAAGGGAACGCTACATATCTATAATGAGACAGAAAAGAGTCGACGGAATAATCATTTTCGATCCAGAAGTTGACCAAAGTACCGTTCAAGAGGTTTCTCGGCTGAGCATTCCCGTCGTTATCCTTAATCGCGAATTCCCGGATCTCCCCGTGCACAGTATCTGTGTTGACAACTT
>DLVL01000002.1 GCA_003444085.1 Kosmotogaceae bacterium
AACGTAAGACGTCTCCTGAAGCAATGTAGATGCTGAAAACCCTTAAGCCCTGATGATCGGATGAACATCCCTGCTTCTGGTCTTCCAGCTTCCGTTCCTTGTTATATAATGTATTTGGAGGTGGTATCATGAGGAAAATCTTGTTAGTAGCTATAGTAGGGCTGCTTCCGCTCTTTCTCTTTGCTACTTACACATTTATTAATCCTGTGGGACCGACCCTCGTTCCTATAGCGAGTATGCTGGAAAATCCCGAGCTTGCCAGTGGGGAAGCAGAGTATGAGATTCATCTCTGGCGTTCAGTTGATGAGGCAATATCGATGATAGTTACCGGGAGAGCAGAAATAAGCCTTCTCCCTGTTACTGTTGGTGCCCAGCTCGCTGCTTCTGGTGTAGACATACGGCTCGCAGCCGTGGCGATGTGGAACGGCTTCTTCGTTGTCTCCAGGGCTGAAGAGATCAATAGCATACACGACCTTGTAAACAAGGACATCTATACACTACAAGCTCCCGGACAGACAGGAGACGCTATACTACGTGGACTTGCAGAAGGCGCTGGTTACACAATGGGAAAAGATATCAGGACAGTATATGTTGCAGGACCCGAGGCTGTCCAGCTCCTTGCAGCAGGTAGAGCAGAAGTAATAATGGTCCCGGAACCATTTGCATCTCTTGCTGTCTTTAGAGTCGATGGCGCCAGGAAGCATCTACCAGTAGAAGTTATGTGGAAACAGCTTACAGGAAGCAAGATGGATATACCGACTTCAGGACTGTTTGTGTCTGCTGATCTTGATGAGAGAGTTGTTGATGATTTCCTCACGCTGTATGAGAAATCGATGGAGCTTTCACTGAAGAATACTGACGAAACTGCAGCCCTTGTTTCAGAGAAGATGGGAGACTTCCCGATACCTGTTCTCAAACAGGCAATCGCGAGTACCGGCTATGTCTTCAAAAGAGCACCTGTAATAAAGGAGGAAGTGACTTATTACCTGGATACACTTAGAAAACTGGATCCTGAAATAGTCGGAACTCTTGAATATGAAAACTTCTTCGCTGAATGAGAAAGTAATACCAACAGTCTTTTCACTTGGTATATTCGTTGCTGCATGGTACCTTGGAGCCCTGGCTATCAACAACGATATCCTTTTTCCGGGGCCTTTAACAACAATACAGAGACTCTTTGTGCTGGTGGGCCGGGGCAGGATCTTCGGCCCTCTTGTTCAGACTGTGCTGAAAGCTCTTGCGGGACTTGGCCTTTCCCTCATTGTTGCAGTAATCCTAGGGTTCCTTATGGGTGTTTCAAAAAGTCTTTTTAAGATCTTCGCACCGATAGTTACGATAATCCAGTCAATTCCTATTGTTTCGTGGCTTGCCCTGGCGATCTTCTGGTGGGGTGTAGGCTTCAGGTCTCCCATGTACATAGTGTTCCTCACACTCTTTCCAATCCTGACAATCAACATAGCAGAGGGTGTACGCAATGTTGATTCAAAGCTGGTTGAAATGGCCAGAGTATTTCATTTTACCAGGAGCCAGGTTGTCAAAGACATCTATTTTGCATCCGCCATCCCTTTCCTGTTGTCCGCAATGAGAGTCGGCGTAGGCATAATGTGGAAGTCTGTTGCGGTTGCAGAGTTTATGGTTGGAACCACCGGCCTTGGAAGAGGAATAGCGGACGCCAAAGCATCTGTGGATACGCAAGCTGTGTTTGCTTATACGATACTTCTTGTGCTGCTTGGCATTATCAGTGAGAAGGTCCTGGACATGCTTTCAAGAAAAATCGGGAGATTGGCATGATACAGAAGAGAGCTGCTGAAAGAAAAGACACAGCGATTGTGACCCTGAGCAGGGTAAGCAAGTCATTTGGCAGTGAACAAGTCATCTCCGATCTTTCGCTAAATATCAATAAGGAAGAATTCGTTTCTATTCTGGGCAGTTCAGGTTGCGGCAAGACCACGCTGCTGAGAATAATCGCTGGTCTTTTGAAGCCAGATTCAGGAGAGATTAGAAGAAGATGTGAAAGGGTGGCCTTTGTTTTCCAGGATGATCGCCTGATCCCCTGGAAAAGCGTACTGGCAAACATCACCGCAGTTTCTCACGAAGAAATCGCGACGAACTGTCTTGACAGAGTGGGACTGAAAGAAGCGCTTAACAAATACCCATCTCAACTCAGCGGAGGAATGAAGAAGAGGGTAGGGCTTGCCAGGGCACTGGCATTTGGAGGAGACCTGTTGCTCATGGATGAGCCCTTTGGTTCTCTTGACGCAGTTACCAAAGAGAAGATGATAGAACTCGTGGTAGAACTGAGAAACAAGAGCGGTTTTGGTGCATTGCTGGTCACTCACGATCCATTTGAGGCGGCAGAACTCTCAAGCAGGGTTATTGTTGTAGGCAAGGCCTTCAAGAAGGTAAAGGAGTTCGAGTTTGGACACCCTGAGAAACGGACACTCTCTGATAACATGAGCTGTGCACAAACACTTCTCGAAGAACTCAGGAGAATCTCTTCACAGTCAGAGTGAGTACTTGGTCCTTGTGATAAGCTTTAGTTGAGGTGATTTTATGAACGCAAGAGAAGACCTTGTTGTCGACCTTTCCACCTTTGAAGGAACAAAGACGTTGGCTCTTACCATCGAAAGACCATTTCCTCATGAAGTCGATAACACAGCTCCCATTGAAATTGCCATCACCATAATGAAGGCGGCCGCCTCGGTTGTAGTTCAAGGAAACGTGAAAACAAAGATCAAAACAGAATGTGACAGGTGTTTGGCAGAGCTAGAGATTCCTGTTAATGGCAGTGTGGAAGCAACATATCTTTCTGAGAACGACAAGGATATTGTTCAGTCTGAAGGACATATTGAGAGTTTGGAGAATCTCTTTCTTCTGACCGGAGATTTGCTCGACTTGTCAGATAGAGTACTTGAGGCTATAATTGTTGAGGTTCCTCAGAAGGTCCTCTGTGAAGAAAGCTGCAGAGGCCTGTGTCCGTGTTGTGGTATAAACCTGAACGATGATCCAGACCACGAGTGCAGCAAGCGCGAAGAAACTCTTGATAAGTGGCATCAGAAACTAAACGACTTGAAAAAGAGCGTTAGCAGTTAATCGATAACCTGGAGGGATACAAGTGCCTGAACCGAAACAAAAGAGTTCGAGAATGAGAACACACTACAGAAGGGCTAAGACCTACAGAGCCGACAAGGTAGCTGTGGTGAACTGCAAGAATTGTGGAGAGCCCAAGCGACCGCACAGAGTCTGTCTCCACTGCGGTTATTACGGAGACAAGCAAATTCTGGAGATTGGCGAATAGAGTGAGTTCAGTCCGCATTGCTCTTGATGTTCACGGAGGGGACAAAGCTCCCGAAGTGAACATTGCAGGCGCCTCGATGGCTCTGAAGCAATTGCCGGATGACTTGTTCATAGAATTCGTCGGGAAGAAAGACCTAATTAGCAAACTGACGGCTTCCCATGATCTTCCTTCTTCAAGAGTCTCGATTGTTGAGGCTCCTGGATCTTTCGGAATGTCCGAGAAGCCTTCAACTATTCTGCGTAAAAAGGATACTTCCCTTTACAGAGCAGCTGAACGCGTGAAAGAGAAAGAGGCAGATGCTCTGGTTTCTGCTGGAAATACAGGAGCCGTTCTGGCAGTGGCGCTATTTGTTGTAGGAAGACTTCGTGGTGTCGAAAGAGGAGCAATCGCCGTGCCAGTAACTTCCAAGAATGGATTCACAGTTCTTCTCGACTGTGGCGCCAATGCTGAAGTGAGGCCCGAACATCTTCGCGATTTTGCCAAAATGGGCTATGAGTATGCAAAGATTCTGGGCCGCTCCAATCCAAGCATAGGTCTTCTCAGTGTTGGTGAAGAAAAAGAGAAGGGCACTGCACTAACAAAGGAAGCGAGTGCTCTGATAGCCGAGGCCCTCGGATCTGCTTTTGTCGGAAATGTTGAAGGCAGAGATGTTGTCTACGGTGATGTTGATGTAATTGTTTCTGGAGGCTTCGAGGGAAATATCGCTCTGAAATCTATCGAAGGTGTGGCCAAGCTTGTGGGTGATCTGCTGAGAAAGAGCATAAAGGAAGCTGGAGTTTTCGGACTGTTAGGCGGGTTGCTTCTCAAAGGTGCCTTTTCCAGATTGAAGAAGACTTTGAATCCCAGCGAGTATGGCGGTGCTTTCGTCCTTGGTGTTAAAGGAGTTGTTACCAAGGCACACGGCAGCTCCGATGAACTGGCGATCATGAATGCTATCAGGGTGGCTTACGAAGGAGTGAAAGGCGGTTTGATTGATAACCTGGAAGGAAGGTTTTCAAAGGCTTAGCGCATGTGTGGCATAATAGGATTCGCAGGGAAAAGCACCAGGCTTTCTACACTGCTTGATAGTCTCAGAAAACTTGAATATAGAGGTTCAGACTCTGCAGGTGTTGCTTACATCAACTCTTCTAATCAACTTATTTCAGCAAAGACTGTTGGAACGACTGAAAAACTCATGGATTTACTCCCTGATAAGGCTGATGCAGGTGTTACAGCAGCTATCGGTCACTCACGCTGGGCAACACATGGAGAGCCCAGCAAGAAGAACGCCCATCCGCATCTCGATTGCTCTCGCAACCTTGCTGTTGTACACAATGGAATAATCGAAAACTTCGAAGATCTCAGGGATAGACTGCTCAAGCGGTCGCATGTCTTCTTGTCTTCAACAGACTCGGAGGTCATCGCTCACCTTATCGAAGAGTCTTACAATGGAGACCTAATAGACGCCGTAAAACGGGCTTCGGGAGAACTGGAAGGTGCCTATGCGATTGCTGCGGTACACAAAGACCATCCAGGAGTCGTCGTTGTTGCCAGGAAAGGAAGCCCTCTTGTTATTGCCCACGACGGTTCAAGAGGTCTGGCGTCTTCTGATGTCACACCGATCATAAGTTATACCAGAGAAGTGATCTATCTTGAAGATGGAGACATTGCATGCCTGAATGCAGAGGGAATAAGTATACTTACCACTTCAGGAGAGCCTGTAGATCGTCCTGTCTCTCATATTGACTGGGATGAACAGGCTGCAGAGAAGTCGGGTTATGACCACTTCATGCTAAAAGAGATTTTTGAGCAACCTCAGGCACTCAGAAACACTATTGCAGGGAGAATTAGAGACTCGAAGATCGTGCTTGCAGAACTGTCGAGTATTGAGCAACATATACAGAAGGCAGAAAGTGTAAAGATTGTGGCATGTGGCACAAGTTATCATGCGGGTCTTGTCTTCAAGAGGTTTCTCGAAGAGAATGCAGGTGTGAGTGCAGAAATCGATGTAGCTTCAGAATTCAGATACAGGAAGAATGTTTGCGATGCCAATAGTGTAATTGTAGCGATTTCCCAATCAGGAGAGACTGCAGATACACTCGAATTTCTCAGGAAGAATAGAAAGAATTGTTCTGCTTCAATTGCTGTTACTAACACAGTCGGCTCAACCATAACAAGGGAAGTCGACACATCTCTGTTTCTTAATGCAGGGCCAGAAATCGGAGTGGCTGCGACGAAGACTTATACTGCGCAGCTTCTTCTTCTCTATATGTTGGCAATCAGAATCGCCCAGACGAGGGGTTTGTCAGAAGAGAAGGCAAAAGACCATGCAAGAACTCTCTCTGGGATCCCAGCTATTGTTGAAAAAGCGTTGGTTTCTGCAGACAGAGAGACACGCATAATAGCTGAATTATTCAGGAACACAAGAGACTTTCTTTTTATAGGAAGGGGTTATAGTTATCCGACAGCACTTGAAGGAGCCTTGAAGTTGAAGGAGATCAGCTATGTAAATGCTTCAGCAGTGCAGGCCGGAGAACTCAAGCATGGACACATAGCTCTTCTTGATGAGAGTTTTCCTGTTTTTGCAGTTGCTCCTTCCGATTTCACAAAGGTCAAAATGGCTTCAAACATCATGGAAGTGAAATCAAGATGTGCTCCGGTTGTCTTGCTTACAGATGACAACGCAAGTTTCGAAGATCAATTATCTGTGATAAAGGCTCCATTTGTTTCGGAGTGGTTGTACCCTATTATTGCGGCACCATATCTGCAGCTCTTTGCCTACCATATGGCCGTGCTCAGGGAGCTTGATCCAGATAGACCCAGAAATCTCGCAAAAAGCGTCACGGTTGAATGAAAGAGCCGCAAGATCAGCGCGAAAACAACGTCTACACAGTACTGTAGGGGCAGAACA
>DLVL01000062.1:0-6480 GCA_003444085.1 Kosmotogaceae bacterium
AGAATGATTACGTAGTGCAAGTTCAGGAAGTGCAGTTCTTCGGAAACACCTCAACCTGGTCTGATTCAGTGTTTGCGTAGCGATCTTAAGCAGTGATCAGTGCTGACCGGATTGCGGTGTTTCGGAAGCCGTGGCCGGGCAGAAATAGGAAGATTGAAATGCCACGGGTGTTCCGTGGTTTTTTCTTTGGAGGTAGACGATTTGGAAGGAATGGTAGTGAATGTTCAGAAAGGCCTATATACAGTAGAATCCAATAGCTGTAGTGATCTGGTCAATTGCACTCTCAGGAAGAAGCTTCTTAACCAGAGCAGGACAGCAAAAAACCTTGTCGTTGTTGGTGATGTGGTGGAGTTCGAGCCTGTCCTTGGCGGAAAAGGCGTCATAACATCGATCAAGCAGCGCAAGACGAGACTGGTAAGAAGAGGGGCCGGAAAGAGGGGAATGCACCTGGAGCAGATACTCGCAGCGAATATCGATATCGCAATTCTGGTTTTTGCTGTCAAGGACCCGCCCTACAACATCAGTCTTGTTGAACGCTACATATGCTCGGCAGAATCCGGGGGCATAGAACCTGTGGTGTGCTTTAACAAGATCGACCTTGTTAATCCGGCTTCAATTGAGCAAGACGTGTCGCTGCTTCGCAAGAATGGAATCCGTGTGTTGCTGACCAGCACATTAGCAGGCAATGGTTTGGAGGATCTCAGAGCCATTGTTCAGGACAGGGTTGTTGTGTTTGCTGGGAGTTCAGGAGTAGGTAAGTCTTCTCTTGTGAACTCGCTCCTTTCCAGTTCTGTGACAAAGACAGGTGAAGTGAGTGCTTCTCACCATAAGGGAAAAAATACGACGACGTCTTCCCAGATGTACACCCTGCCGTTTGGCGGAAAAGTGATTGACATTCCTGGGATGAGAGAGTTCGGACTCTTCTCAGATGATCACGCTGTGGAGAAGGCATTTCCAGATATCGAAAGAATCGCGGAGGGTTGTCGTTTCAGAGATTGTAGCCATAGACATGAGCCAGATTGTGCTGTTAAAGAGGCTGTAGCTTCAGGAGAAATCGACGAAAGAAGATTCAGGAACTATCAGAAGCTGACTGCGCGAGGCTGAAACTCGTCAATCAGATCAGAACAAAGGGGGAATACCACTCAGGTATTTCCCCTTGTCATAGAAGCAGGACACTGAATCCTAGAAGATCTGTTGACTGGCATTGGGCCCAGGGGTCTTATCGAATCCTTCGACCAGGTGAAACCTGTAGGCGAAATCATAACGATCTGTCCTGGTAGAACGATCTTTCGGCAGATGAAACAGATCGTGTATGGCAGTGACGTAGTTGTAGAAAGGGTCACCTCTTTGAACCAGCTCAGAAACGACATTAAGCATGACACTGTACCCGGTGGTGTAATCGTAGAAGAGCAAAGTACTTCTGCAATCCTTGAGAATATTCTCATACGTGCGCTTCTTGAACATTTCGATCGAAGAAAGGATCGTGTCGTCGAAGTTTGAAAGGTTACTGTACAGATCCAGCAAAAAACTAACCCTCTCTTTGAAGGTGTTCTGAGGCCCTTCGTCGTATGAGCGACTTATCAGCTGCTTGATCCTTTCATAGAGCTCAGGCAATAGGCTTGGCCTCGGAACCATTCCCAATCCCTTGATGCAAGAATTAACAGGGAAGTCTGTCGCTGGTGACCATGTGCTCATTACTACCGAGTGAGGCGAGAAGTTGGGAGCCCCCTTTTCTTCGCCGATGAAGACCTTAAGGCCTTTCAGTCTTGTCTTGAGCTGCCATTCTTTGAAGTCGACAGGAACATGGTGTCTCTCAAAGCTCAGTTCTTCGTTGTTTATTCTTGCTCTTACAATGTCGCTGTCGTAGGCAATAACCATTACCGATCCCTCTCTCTCAATCTAGGATTAAAAGTCTTCTCCAGCGCAATTCCCATCATCATTATCGAAAACGATGCCAGAAAAACTGCTACTCCCGGGAAGATGATCCACCACCACGCTCCAAGTATCATGGCGTTGTATGTTCTTGCGAAATTCAGCATCTTCCCCCAGGAGACCAGTTTGGGGTCTCCGAAACCAAGGAAGGCAAGTCCTGCTTCTGCGAGAATTGCCCCGCCGGCTGCAAAAGCCGCGGTAACAAAGAGTATAGAGTATGTTGCCGGAAGGAGGTGCTTCATCAGAACATACATCTTGCTCGCGCCTGCGCACCTTGCTGCATCCACATACCCCCTGCTCTTTTCTACCAGCACGATAGCCCTTGTAACCCTAGCGGTACCGGCCCATCCAAACATGATGAATATCATCACCATGACCCAGAAACTACTTCCGATTGTCGTCATGATCATTATCATGATCGGCAGACCGGGCAGCACCATTATGAAATCAACTGTCCGCATAGATAGAGTGTCGGAGATGCCTCCGTAAGTAGCGGCAAGAGCCCCTATGAATCCACCAATAGCAGCGACTCCTACCCCCACCAGCACACCTATAGTTAACGAGACCCTTGCGCCATAGATGATCTGACTGAGCACGTCGATGCCAAATCCATCGGTTCCCAGCAGGTGTCTTGTTGATGGTGGTTGCAGGGGAAATGTGCGCTGCGTTATATCGTATGGATCGTAAGGTGCTATCCACCCCGCGAAGATGGCAAGGATCACCAGCCCGGAGATAACAACAAGACTGAATCTCCCTTCGGTGGAGTTCCACAATTCCTTAAGCGGTCCTCTTCGTTTCATGAGTATCGCACCCTTGGGTCAAAAACAGCTTGCAGGATGTCTGCAACGAAATTAGCAACTATAACCAGGATAATCGTAATAAGAACCGTTGCCTGGAGCAATGGATAGTCTGAACCTCGTGATGCTTCGAGTACCAGCAACCCCATTCCCCTCCAGGAGAAGATGGTTTCGATGAGAACAGATCCTCCGACGAGTCCTGCTACTCTCAATGTGAGTATCGAAAACAGTGGGCCCAGGGCGTTTCTGAGAACATGCTTCTTGCGTATCTGTGCTTTTTTAAGTCCTTTCGCCTTTGCAGTGATTATGAAGTCCTCACCCAAAATGTTTATTGTAAGGTTTCTGACATGCACAGCAAAACTCGGTAGTGTGACCATGAAAATCGTGATCCACGGGAGAGCGGCATGCCTGAGAACGCTAAAGAATCTTTCCGGCATTGTTACTGCAAGAGGATCAATCATGCCTTGAAGGGGAAAGATCGGAAGATAGAATGCAAAACCCATTACCATCAACAAAGCCAGCCAGAACGTTGGGACCGAGTTTAGGGCGAACGCAACACTTCGCATGAAACGGTCGAAGAACTTCAGTCTGTTGAAAGCAATATAAGTACCGATTTTCAGACCGAGAACCATGCTTAGAACAGTGGGAACTGTTGTCAGCAAAAGCGTCCAGGGCATTCGTTCCATGACAACACCCACAACGCTACGACGGTATGTATATGAGATCCCGAGATCGCCTTTTACAGCATTCCCGAGAAAGATGAAGTACTGCATGTACACGGGTTTGTCGAGGCCGAACGCGGCCTTTATCTCGGTCTTTATCTCAATCGGGAGTCTGGGATCACCGTAATACCGCTCTGCCGGATCCCCCGGCAGAAGCCTGATCAGGAGGAAACTGAACGTCAGAGCCAGAAAGATGGTTAGAACCATCGTGAACATCCTTCTGATCAGGTAAGAAAGCGTCATGCAGCTTCTTCTGACTCTACCGTGTTATTTGGGTTGCAGGACCCTTAACGTCTCAGAAGTGAATACACCATCGACATCAGAGATCTGCCAGTTCGTGAATCTCTTCGTGGAATATGCTTGCACCCTGTTTGGAACACATATCGGTACTGCAGGAACAAATTCCGCAATCATTCTCTGCAAATCAACGAAAGCCTGTTTCAGGGCAGTTTCTTCAAAAGACATCCAGATCCGGTTCAATACCGCATCGATTTCAGGGATGCTTATTCCACCGTAGTTGTAGCCTGCCACCCTTCCATCTTCTATTTCACCGCGTGACGTGTGCATGTGATAGAAAAGCATTGATGGTTGAGCGCCGATTGTATATCCGGTTATTGCCATGTCAAAGTCAGCACTCTGAAGCCTTGATGTCACAGCCTCATGACCCAGCACGTCCACTTCAATTTCGATACCTATCCTCCCAAGATACAGCTTAAGGTACTCCGCAACTTCCATCTGCTCCTTTGTTGAGGACACGAGTATCCTGAGCTTTCTGCCATCATAGTCGGATTGTTCCAGATAATGACGTGCAAGGTCAACGTCCAAAACTGGCGCCCCAAGGCTCCCATCGTACACGTACTCAGCAGTCGATGGAATCATGCCTAGTGATGCTTCGGAAGCATAACCTTGATAGACTCTCTCAATGATTTCGGGGTAGTTGACTGCGTACTGAATAGCCTTTCGGAAATTCAGATCGTTCATTGGTTCTCTCCGATGATTGAACATAACTGACGTAACGTTTATACCTTCAGTAATGGCTACGTTCATATCTGGATACCTGGAAGGAGTCTGAAGTATTTGCGTGGCAAGGACCGGATCGAGATCCCACGCGATGTAGTCGTAATCACCTCTCACCAGTCCAAGAAACCCCATTGTCTGGTCCTGAACCAGATGAAATACAATCCCGGAGATGTACTCGGGAGCGTCCGGGTGTTTATCAAAAGCATCAAACGTGACTGTCTGAGGTGTGCTACGGCTGAACTTGAAAGTCCCTGTTCCAACAGGGTCTTCAAGATTTGAAAACTCCATCGGTCTTTCCACATCTTTCCACCGCGCCTTGGGGATTATAGGGATAGCAACGGGAATCATATCGATAACAGAGGAATTGAGAACCCGGAAATTTAGTTTCACAGTGTGTTCATTGATTACTTCAGCTCCGGCAAACCAAGCAAGCAACGGACCCATTGGTAATCGTTTCTCTACGGTCATATTGAAAGAAAAGGCTACATCTTCAGCTGTTAGAGGAGTGCCATCGTGGAATGCTCTCTCTTTGAGCGTTACTGTCATAGATCTCTCAGGAATACTGACTTCCCAGCTCTCGGCAATCGCTCCAACGGTCATTCCACCTTGTGTTGTCAAGAGTGTCTCGTATAGATAACCGATGAGCTGTCTTTCAGCAGATGAACTCACGAAGTAAGGGTTCAAAGATCTCACTTCGCCAATCATTGCCACGTTCAGATAGCTGGCGATAGCAGCAACTGAAACAAGCAGTGAAAGCACAAACGCAAGAGATTTCTTCATGTCAGTCACCCCCTTCTCAGAATAATACCAATGGTAACAAATCGATGTAACGTAAGGCAACATGATCGGAGTTGATGTGCCAGGCACTTGTTCTAAAGGATGACGTCTTGTGGGAACTCGGTCCATCAGATCTGAGTATAGGGAATCGCTTCGGCCCACTGTTCAATACTGCTCGAAACATGAGGGACGGTCGATTGGCTTCTAATTAATCCTTGAGAAAGGAAGCTGAGTTCTGCATTGTCGAAGGTCTACAGCGCGATAATGAGTTTTCTTCATCTTCAAAATTCTCACTGCCGAGTAAGGACAAAAGGCGACACAGCGCAGACAGATCTGGCATCTGTGTCCGTGAACAGGGTTATCTTCCATCCGAATGTTCTTAACCGGGCACAAATCGACGCAGATCCCGCAGCTTGTACATCTTTCTGCAATTAGCTTCGGGAAGCTAAAGCGAAGGATTCTTTGCGACACAGGATTTATAGACAGACGCACCAGCTGAAACAATAAATAGAAGCAGTCTTCAAAGACCGGGTAATATGTCCATCTAGCCTGTCCTTTGAGAACAGCTTCTGCAAAGGCCGATGCTTTTCCTTTCCCTTTGTCAATGGAAGAGCTATCGTTATCAGGTGAGTACTCTCCGGTACGAAGATTTGAAGGCATGATTATCTCTTTTGCGCCTACCGGACGATACCCTCTCTTTCTCAGTAACCGTCTGACGGGCCCGACTATTCCCCCTGAGAAGCCCGCCAGTGTATCAAGCATGTAGACAGGCTGGCCATCGCCAGGATTGAGCTGGCGCAGGAAACGCCATATGAACGGATACGTTGATTGATAAGCAACAGGAAAGGCAAGGATCAGAGTGTCTTCTACTTCAAGGGCAGCCGGGGTCGTTTCTTCCATGGGATAGAAAGAAAGTGAGACATTTTGCTCCTTGATCCGATCAAGGAATGCCTTCAAGGCTAGCAAAGTGTTTCCTGTACCTGAGAAGTAGCACACATCGGCATGTTTCATGATCCCATTCTACACTAGATGCCGACAACAGGAGCTGCTCTCGGAGGCTCTAAAGCATGGTTGATTTCAGCCACTCAAATGTATCTCGAATCGTTGTTTCCAATTTTCGTGGTCTGTAATTGAGTTTTCTGGTAGCTTTTTCGTGAGAGAAGCGGTAATTCCTTGTCAGGGTGTGAACGCTGTATGGTGTCAGAACTGCGTTTCTTCTGAGTATCATTGCC
>DLVL01000062.1:6664-11332 GCA_003444085.1 Kosmotogaceae bacterium
GATTTCTGCCATCTTTTCAACAAGTCCGCGCATGGTGGTCCACTCCCCACCGACTATGAACACATCGCCCCGATTTCCTTTCTCCGCAGCGGCAGTGAGACCTTCCACAACGTCCCTCACATCTACAAAATCAAACGAACCATCGATGATCATCGTCAGTTTCCTCTTGATGAACATGAGAAACATGCTTCCCATTAATGACAGCTTAAAATCGAAAGGACCAATCACTCCTGTGGGGCAGACAATCAAAGCGTCAAGGCCTTCTCTAGCAGCCGTCGAAACGAAAAGGGCAGCCTCTGCCTTGGATCTTCCGTAGGTTCCAGAAGTCGCTGCGGGGTTAAAAGGGACAGTCTCGTCAATAGTTGCACCAGCATCTGGTTCGGCAAAAGAGTGAACAGAACCGGTGTAGACAAGTCTTCGGACACGTTTCTCTTTGCAGGCCTGTAACACGTTCAGCGTACCCCCGACATTGACCTCCCTTATCATTCGCGATCTTCCGGGCATGATCGAGATCATAGCAGCAAGATGGTACACAAGGTCTACGCCTTCACATGCTCTAGCCACAGTCTGATAGTCCCTGATATCTCCGTAATGGGTTTCCACAGGGGGTAGTTGAAACTGTGTCGGATCATCTCCTGGAAGACAAAGAATTCGCACATTGTGGTCTAGCTCCACCAGTTTTCTTACAAGAACGTTTCCGATATGGCCGGTTGCTCCGGTAACCAGTATCACTGCAGTTCAACTTCCTCTTTCTTCCGCTCCGGTTACTGGTTCTTTCTGGTTGTAGACCACCAGTTTCATTATTTTCTCAAAGCCCGATGCAAAAAGCTGCAGATCTTCAGGATCAATTGATTCAGTGAACTTCTTGATGATGCGATCGAAGCCCTTCAGAAGACTTCTGTAAATGCTTTGCCCGGTCTCAGTCAGATGAATCAGGTAAACACGTCTGTCTTCTACTGCCCTCTTCCTGCACAGAAGACCGTTGCTTTCCATGCTATCGACGATGAGGGTCACATTACTCTTGGTCATGGAGAAAGCCCTGGCCAGATCAGTCATTTTCTTTGGCCCTTTCAAGGCAAGATGAATCAGAACATAGAACTCAATAGTCTTCAGCTTCTCCAACCTTTCGTCAAATGACATCAGTTTCGAGAAATTCGTGACCAGATCAAACACCATTGAAAAGATTGTCTCTGAATCCAGTTCGTAGTTCTTTGCCATCAAATCATCTCCAGAATCTGCTCATTGGATAACTCCCCAATTGAATATACCACATTAATGAATAAAATTAACAATCAATTATATTGATGGTATTCCCCGTCTGTCGACTGAATATACTAACTCTTGTTCGGGGATTCAAACAGTTATCTCGTAGCATACTGGTTTGGCAGTCTCTTAGAGAGCTATCATATTGTGAAACATATATTCTCTGTAGCTTATGTATGGTTGAGATTCAAGATTTCGATACGGCAGAAGCTTCAAGGAACAGCTTGATATATTATCCTGTGATTTCCTGAAGAGAAATTCCCGTAGTATTATTTGAAGTAGGTTTTATTCTGAGCTGCTAGAAGAATTACGGGGTGATTGATGAACAAAGAACGTACTGAAACATTCCCGAAAGACTCCATGTTCTATAGATTTGCCTTTTACGGCTTTCTGAAGAACCTCAAATTCTTCGATCCCTTTATTGTGCTCTTTTTTAGAGAGGCCGGGCTTTCCTTTCTGCAAATAGGAGTTCTCTTTGCGATCAGATCGATTGCAACAAACATACTTGAGATCCCTTCGGGAATCGTGGCCGATCTAATGGGACGCAGACGCTCAATGATTATCTCGTTTATGGGCTACATAGTGTCTTTTGTAATTCTTTACTCACTGGGAGGGGTGTTTGGATTCGCAGCGGCAGCGATGCTGTTATTTGCTGTTGGAGAAGCATTCAGAACAGGAACTCACAAAGCGATGATAATGGACTATCTGGAAAGAAACGGACTCTCACATCTCAGCGTTGCATACTACGGCAATACCAGGAGTTTCTCACAGGTCGGTTCTGCTCTGTCTTCGGTCTTAGCGGCCTTGCTTGTTCTTTACACGGGCTCGTACCGGGTCGTCTTTCTTGCGTCGACAGTTCCGTACATTATAAACCTGGCGATGATGACCACGTATCCGAAGTACCTGGATGGCACTAGAGCTTCAGGCTCCTCCAGGTTAAGAACCTTCTTGACATTTGCGAAAGAGAGTTTCGTCGATGTTGCGAGAAGGCCAATGCTGTTCAGAACAATGGTGAGTTCCTCAGTGTGCAGTGCGAATTATAAGATTTCTCGAGACTATCTGCAGCCGATCATAAAGAATTGGGCACTGTTAACACCATTCCTGCTTGTTCTGGAAGACACACAGAGAGTAGCGATCGTTATCGGTATTGTATATGGACTAATCTACTTGTTGACTGCGATCGCTGCCAGGAGGTCTTCTGCGTTCCAGAGGAAACTGAAGAGCACATCAAGAGCAATGAATGTCACATTTCTTCTCAACGCCGCAGTCCTTCTGACTGCTGGTCTTATGATCACTATGGGACAGTTTCTGATTGCTGTGCCCGTACTGGTTCTAGTATTCATCGTGGAGAACCTTCGTCGGCCCATGGTCATTGGCTATGTGAACGAAATTGCTGACAAGAAGAAACTCGCAACAATGCTCTCTGTTGACTCTCAGTTCAGCACATTACTCATTGCGATCTTCGCTCCACTGGTGGGCTTTATTGCAGATATAGCTGGAGTAGGAATTGCCCTGTTTGCCTTTGGTCTTCTGCTTCTTGGAGCATACCCCTTCTCACGTGTCGCATCAGTTTCCCATGTGTCTGAGTGCGAACCCTGATGAAGTCATCGACTGCTGCCTGCACTGAACTAGAATCTCCAGTGTTCTGTATATAGTAAAGTAATTCAAACTCTCTTTTCGCGCGATACTTCGGCAAGACATGCTACTGGCTCATGAGCTCTGCTGCCTTCATCCCGTACTTCGAATCCGGAGCAGACTCCGCTGCTTTGCGGAGATGGAAGAGCGCCTTATCCATCTTGTTTGAGTCGTGATAATAGTCACCTAGCAGGTAGTGAGCGTGCGCAAGCAGATCATCGGGAACAGTCCCAGGTAACCTATCACTCAGAATGATCACGTATTCAAGATCACCGATAGCTGTACCCCTTTTCATGAAGGTTGATGGGATGCTGATGTAAGATACTGCTCTTATCACCCTCAGTAGAGGGTTGTCAGGCTCAAGAGAGACAGCCCTGTCAAGATCTCGGAAACCTGCGTTCAAGTACCAAAGCTTTGACGGCGGAAACCAGCTGTCACGTGCTCGCAGCAGTTTGATGCTGCCAAGCCAAGCAAGCGCCTCAGCATTGTCAGGACTGTTGTCGAGGGCGCGTATAAGAAGAGCTTCTGCTTTATCAAGGGATTCGACATCACCATCAACTGCTTTGTCCTGATAGATCCGCGCAAGCAAGATCAATGCCTCAACATCATCAGGATTATCAACAAGTCTTCTTTCAATACCTTCATAATCCAGCTCATCTGCCATCAGAAAAACAGAGATTAGCAGTGCGGTTAAGACCATCAAAAGGATTCTCCAGCGGGACACGCGACGATTCAGCATCGGAACACTCCCTCGAAAAGGTTTTGATTATATCAAGATACTAGCATATCGGTTTGAAGGTCAGTTCCCTTTCTTCTTTTGCCCGTAGGAAGTTCTAATGTATTCTCTCAGTTCATCGCATTTTTCAGAGTCTATGGGGCATACTTCTCCAATTGACCGTGCGAGTATGTACATGTGGGCGCACTGTTCAATACCTAGACAACCCTTGAAAGCTCTTTCAAGGTTCTTTTCAGCGACAAGCAAACCGTGATTTGCCATGAGAACAGCCTTCTTGTTGGATAGCGCTTTGACAACATTTCTCGCGAGTTCCATGCTACCGTGCCTGGCAAATTCAGCAACCTCTATACTTCCGCCCATAAGCACAATGGTCGATTCAATTTCGGGAAGCGGTTGCCTCGCAATCGAAAGGGCTGTTGCGTAGAGTGAATGGGTGTGGATTATCGCGTTGATGTCTTCTCTGTGCTTGTAGACCTCTCTATGCATACCATGTTCAATGGAAGGAGATCTTTCACCCTCTACTATCGAGCCATTCATATCCATGACCAGGACATCCTTGGGTTCGATCGAGTCGTAGTCGATCCCACTTGGCGTCATAAGATAGTACTGCCCTTCACTTCCAACCCTCTGGCTGAGATTCCCACCCGTACCTTGAACAAGGCCACTCTTGAAGACCTTGATCCCGTATTCGATCAGTTGCATCTTTTCTGCCTCAAACATTCTTCATCAACCTCCACTTATGATCAGATACTTCTGTTCAGAGAGTCGCATATGACTTCTTTCAGCTCATTGCCGTCTATACGATACCATGATCACTATTCCAAACGCTGAAGCTACAGAGTAAGGCATTTCCTTCTTGAGGAGGTATGAGTGTGAGCTATCGAGATACTATATTGTGTCTGAATGCCATCCACACTCCATACTTTTTCTGTTGTGATATTCGAACGCTGCTGAAACAAAGGCATTATTTTCCGAAAGCCCAGAATAACGTCTTGCGAGAACCATGACGTTCGACAAATCCCTCTAATAGACAA
>DLVL01000069.1 GCA_003444085.1 Kosmotogaceae bacterium
TACTCTCCTCAGGATGTCGAACACCGTCTTCCTCATAAGTTCTCAAACCGCAGAATCTAACGAAAGGCAAATTGAAAGCAAAAAACCGCGAAAGTTACACATCCTGTATAACTCCCCCGGTATATATGTCTGTCCCCTCAAACTAAGATCATCTTTGCACATATTATACAATCGATTAGCCAGAAGTCATACGTTTGACAGAAGAGAAACGTTACCATTTAATGGCTTTGGTGAAACGAGTTGATAACATGAGGTACTCATAGGCCTCTTTCTTTGAAGCTATCGCAGCTTCACGCTCATCATCCGACAGTTTGGCAGCCGTATGAAACTGCTTCTATTGGCATCTATCTCATCTATCAGTCGTTCGAGCTTTGACCATGAGTAACACCCATCACGGTGTTAAGCCAGAACTCGACTAGCTGCACACTTCTGAAAAAGGATCCTTCCGCCAGCGAGTAGCGAAACGATGCCTTGCAGAGGTCAAGAGTTTCGGCCCGGTGGAGATCGTGAAAGCAATGTTATAATCGGCGTGAGGTAGACACCGTGAGAAGAAACAAGTGCATTATCATAATCTTGGTTTCTCTTATAGCTCTCATAGTATCTGGGTGCCTCCCAGGATTTATCAAGAGCTCTTTTTCTGTTGGTCTAACCGGGTACCCTGTGAGATTCATTGAGTCAGATCCATTCGAAATTGGGTTGACTCTTGATAACTCATACCCATTCAGGGTGGCGGCTTTTGAGCTTAAGGTATCCGAAGGGCTTTCGCTTGTAGATGTGTCGATTTCTGACACCTATGTGCATTCTCCTTTGGAAGTCTTCTGGGGCAAGTCCTGCGAAGATCTCTACTATGTACACCTTGCTTTTCTCTACGAGACTAACACCAAAGCTCTAAGTGGCACTCTTATTGAAATGCAGTTCATAGCAGAGAAAGACAGCTCACTGGTCCTGAAGAGTGTGAGATTTGTTGATGACAATCTTCAGGATAGACATGCACAAGTGAAAGCTCGCAGCAAAGTGTTCATAAGGAGTGTCGGCAGGTGAAACGAGCAACGCCGGTCATTTTGATTTGCTTGATCAGTATGTTTGTGGCGCATACATTTGCAGCTCCGGCTTTTCCCGGTTTGATCCACTCTAGACAACCTGACGGAACTGTCTTTATGATGAGGAATTTCGGCGACGAGCGCTTCAACTTCAGGACAGACGAAACAGGCTTGCTTATTGTACTAGATGACGAGACCAAATGGTGGTATTACGGCAAGATCGTGAAGAATGAGATTGTTCCTACTGAAAGGAAAGTGGGAATAGACAAGCCCGATCCTTCCTTAGAGTACTATAAAGAAGATGTAATTGAGATTATTGAGGGAAAGCTATCACATGAACCGTCATTCTTTCCTGGAGTTGTCCCGGTAAGTGTTCCAACAACTGGGAATCTGAAGCTGCCAGTGCTTCTGATTAACTACTCAGATACGCAGGTCACGTATGCTGTTGAGGATTTTGAAGAGGTACTCTTTGGTAGCTACCCAGATCTTGCCCCATTAGGCTCCATGAGAGACTACTATAAGGAGATCTCATATGGTCTACTTGATCTTACTGGAAACATCGTTGGATGGTTTGAAGCAGAAAACAAGAGATCTTACTACGCCAACAGGGCGAGTACTCTTGTCAGAGAGGTTTTGAAACAGGCAGACAAGGAAATAGATTTCTCAGTGTTCGACAACAACGGTGACGGAGAAGTTGACATCGTTGTGATAATACATCAGGGAATGGGCCAGGAGTTTTCGGGAGACCCTGATGATATTTGGTCGCACATGGACTACTTATCTCCAGCTTTTGAGTCTAACAACGGTGTGAAGATAAGGAGATACACCATCCAACCAGAAAGGCTCGACTGGTGCGAAACCATTACAGAGGGCTGCGAACCATCACCTGGAATAGCTACCATTGGCGTAATAAGCCATGAAACTGGACATGTACTTGGCCTTCCGGATCTCTACGACTATACGATGAAAACATGGGGGATTGGTGATTGGGGACTCATGGGCTACGGTTGTTGGAATTACCTCGAAAGGCCGGGTGACAGCCCATCTCACATGACAGCATGGTCGAAACTCCAGCTGGGATGGGTGCAGAATATCGGAATATCTGATCAGTATGGGCAGTTCGAGCTTGAATCCAGCGTCTTTTCTAACCTCGTCTTTTCTTATACTAATGATGAATATTCTAAAGAGTACTTTCTTCTGGAAACCCGGTCTCTGAATGGTTTTGACTCTGCTTTACCTGGATCAGGGTTGATGATCTACCACGTTGATGATGGAATGAGTTCAAATGACCACGGTTCGCACTTTCCCAGAAGGCTGTTGAGAGTTGTACAAGCAGATGGTAAGGAAGATCTGGACAATCCTGATCCAGATAGCAGGAATCGAGGAGACGCAGGGGATCCGTTTCCAGGTTCTTCGTATAATACCGTTTTCAACGACTTCACAGAACCAGACGCGAACTGGTATGATGGTTCATTGAGCAATTTCAGCCTCGTAGAAATCGCATATGATGGGCGTTTTGGCAGTTTTGGGAAGTTTCCTGATAGTACAGGACCTTCATTGTCTGCTACTGTCAACTATTCCTCACAGATAGAGCGCCGGAACGAATACACATGGTCGATAGACAAAGATGCCAATCCAGGTATTGTTGGACTGGAATACGGAGCGACAGAAACGATTCAATATACGGTTATAGCCACAAGGACGCTGGAAGAAAGCAAAGACAGCTATGTGATAGAAGGGTCTGTAGAAATAGAGAACAAGGGAGATGCAGCGGCAGGGGAAGTGGAAGCGACACTGAAGCTGATGAAAGAAGAGACGGAAGTTCAGAGAGTAACAGAAAGCATGGACGCACTGAATCCATCGGAGAATCGAGACTTCGCATTCGTCTTTGCAGGCATAACAGACGGTTATAGTTGTTTTCTGCAACTGGAAGTGACATCAAGCAATGCAACTCCACTGACAGTCATTGAAGAACTGCAATTGGAGACAGAACCCTCTACAGTTACGGAAATTGATCCAGAAGCGACCGTAACAGACTTCTTTGATAGCATTGAAGGCATAGATGTACAGTATCTTGATGGACCATTCGCTGCCCTTCCTAGCGAGTGGCATTTGACTGGTTCGGAAGAGCTTATATACAACGCGATGGTTACAAACACCGGTGTAGAAGGTCCGGCAATTCTCAACCTGGTGAACACTGCGGAGCTGGTAGCAAAAGATACGCAGAGAGCAATTAGTGATAGCACATCTGTCGAAGTTTCTTGTCAAGCGCTTCTTCAGAGCAATGTGGTTGTGCTGATACCAAAGATTCCACCCTCAGGAAAAGTGGACGTGCTTGTCAAGATACTTGAAACTGATGAAATCTACCTTCTGGACTTCGCGTTTTCGGTTTCTGGTGCTTTGATTGAAGACATAGTGATTGCTTCTACGTGGGAGGTTCAGAGCCAATCAGTTATCACTGAGGGAAAGCACCATCTTCAGCTTTTCAGTAATGATAACGGACCTCATCGTGGAATGGCTGCTGTTTTCAAGATCTCCGTTAGAGGCTCACCAGGAACCTATCCTGCAGTTAATCTGTTTGCTTCAGGCGTCGCTGATGAAGGTCGACTTGTTCAGGTGCTTCTGGATCAGAGAGGCCACCTTGCCGACCTCAATCAAGATGGATTCATTGATGAAGAGGATTTGCAGCTCTTCCGGGAGTCTTACGGCAAAAAGCGCGGAGATCCTGACTGGGATGAAATGGCTGTTCTTTGTGACCTTAACAACGATGATACTGTTGGTTCGACCATTATGGATCTCGCGGTGTTTGCTCTCCATTCATCGATTTATCCGTGATTACTCGTATTCACTGGTAATAAATGCTTCACAGGTACTTGGCGCTCGAAATAGTGGGGAGCATATCCGTTTTCTGGGCATACGCACCTGGAGCGAAAAACGGTTCAGTTCCCATAAAGCCTACAAATGGTGTCAAATGAAGGGCATAATATATTATGCATCTACCTCACAAAAGCGATAACCTTTTCCCACAGTTTTGAATTTCAGACCCATTCCTGGGAACTTCTCATTTCTCGGGGATTTCTTTGCTTCGGAACTGATCCCGGACCCCCGCTTCATGGTAAGGTACTGACCATTCCGCCTCTCGGCGTATCTTGGAGACCAGCTTCCAGCCTCCTTGTGGTTGTCAGCTTGTCGACATGAACTTCGTCGACTTTAGGTGTTATCATATACAAAGATAATTGACTTTCTTGGGGGTGGAGAGCCGTGAAAGAGCTTATGACGCAGGAAGTGATAAAGGCACCTCCGTCTGTTGTCTGGGATAAACTCACTGATTATTCCAGTTATTCTCATTGGAATGATTTCATAAAGCGTTTTGAAGGAAATCTGCTCGACGGAAACAGGCTCAGGGTATCATTCAAGATTCCAGATAAGAAGGGATTTCGTTATTTCAACTATCGTCCTTATGTTGTTAAGGCGGACCCGGAGAAAGAGCTGAGGTGGTCAGGAAGCCCTTATTTGTTTGGTTTTGTCTTTTCTGGCGAGCACTATTTCGTATTAAGACCCATGAAAGACGGCAATACGGAATTTCTTCACGGAGAGATATTCAAAGGGATCCTGCTGCCAATCATGTGGAACTACCTTACTACTTTCTACCGAAGTGCCCTGATAGAATTCAATCGTTCTCTGAAGAAGATATGTGAAACTCCTGAACTGGATGAAACAATGCTCGAAACTGGTCAGGAGATTGCTTCTGAATCCAGATAAGGGCCGCCCAGCTCTTCCAGAACCTTAAGAAAGATTTCAAGCGTTGTAAGATTCATCTCGGGAGGGCACTCCAGAGTCAGGAGCAGTCCTCCCTTTTCCTGGGCAAGAGATCTGATAATCCTGGTTATGCAGGTGCGGATTTCCCAGGGTTTCAGCGAAGAAGCAACAGCTGAATCTATGCAACAGTCAATGCTTACCCACTCTTGTATCTCTGCGAGCTCTTCCAGTTGATTTGATGACAGCTCTGTGCTGATTACATGCACATGGCATTCCAGAAGATGTTCAATCAGTCTTCTTGCACTTCCCTTGAGTGTATAATGAACGATGCCCTTTCCTTCACTGATCAGACCAAATAGCCTTTGGTAGGAGGGCTTGATAAACTTGTCGAATGCTGTTGTGTCAAGGTTAGTGAGCTGACCATGATCAGGCTCGTCAGCAAACATGAAAACTGATGTTCCTATCTCAAGATACTTTCTGACTAGTGCAGCATAGTAGTGTTCGACAAGCTGAACGAGTTGTCTCAGTTCTGGCTCCTCACTCTTGAAATCTTCCAAAAGCTTCTCGATACCGCGAAGATCGCACAACCGCGAGAAGATGAAACGATCGGTGAAAGAGGCAACATTGGAAATACCCGACTTGCGATTGCTTTCAGCCATGAGCAAGACATCTTCCCAATCCCTTTGCCTTTCGAAGTCTCCAAGAATCATCGGATCAGGGGCAGAAAAAGAGGTTAGCATTTCCCAGGACTTCAATGGGTGGGCAGTCACAATACCAGGATAACCGGTCTTCTGAACAGACCACTCACACCCCCAGCTGTCCATAAATCTCCCCTGCACGAACCTCTTGTCCGGGGGGATAAGGTGGTTTGCCCAGTTACCCTCAACATAATTGGGAAACAAGGACCTGTATTTCAGAAGTATCTTCTCCAGTTCTTTACCGTACTTTATCCACACTGCATAAGGAATAAGAACTCGTGTGGGTATCCATTCAGGTTTGTTCTTTGTCACAGCTCTGATCCAGTTGTCTGAAATGCGTGATAACTCAGCCAATATCTCGTCACCTCTGAAAACATGATAACAGAACCTTTCAAGACAAAGCGATTATTGAGCAAAAGAAAAGGCCGCTGTCGCGGCCTATTGGGGGTAATAAGGTGTTCTTTCTGTCTTTCTTCTTGGGTGGTTGGGGGGTGGTGTTTTGTCTTTTCAATACAAGTATACCCATAGGAGGTATATTTGTCAATATATGTGGACTCTATTTATCGGTTTTATTCAGTAAAACAGTTCCAATTGTGTAACACTTCTAGTAAGGAACA
>DLVL01000138.1:0-243 GCA_003444085.1 Kosmotogaceae bacterium
CCTTATCCTACAGGAGAATTCCGTACTAGCGGTGTTGAAATTCTGAATGCAAGAATAACCCCTCCTTTTGACCCGAGAGTTTGGATGGATATGTTTGTCCAGTACATAGATTATGCTCTGGAGAAATTCCCAATCTATGGTGCAATAGCCAGAATTCATACTTTGTTCGAGTCTATCCATCCTTTTTATGACGGGAACGGGAGGGTTGGCAGACTTCTGATGAATTTCATACTGATCGTTAAC
>DLVL01000138.1:533-3183 GCA_003444085.1 Kosmotogaceae bacterium
ACGTCAGGCAGGTAGCAGAAGAACTGGGAATCTCAGAAACCGCTGTGAAGAAGAGAATCAAAACAGGGAATCTGATAGCGAGCAAATTGAGAACAGGAAGATGGATGGTTTTTCCGTATAACGTTACGTAACTGCGCTCGAAGAGAATCTTGGCGCTTTGCATTGCCTAATTAGTTGTTCTTAATGGTAAAGAGAGGGTATTCCACAGAGGAACTAGAGATGTATCGGATTGCTGTATCGATTTTATTCGGCAAGAGAGTACACGTCCTCGTTGCGTAATACATCAAGAGCATAAGCGATTGCTGCCCTTACCTTCTCTTTGTCCAATGAAGGATGTGCTTCAACGATTTCAGAAATCTCCATTCCGGCCGTTAGTTCTGAAAGTATATGCTCGACAGTTATCCTTGTTCCCTTGATTACTGGTTTGCCAAGCATTATTCTTGAATCTGAATGAATGAAGTCTTTGTAATCCATCGTCAACACATCACGAATATTATAGCACCTCGGCCTTGTAGGCTCGGCAAATTGCGGAAGGGCCATCCTTGGTAAGAACCGGGTCTAGAGTCTGGTAAGAACAGAAGTGATGCTGCTTTGCAGGAGGCAGAAAGGAGCCAGTCTGCTGACGCAGGCCAGTCAGGCTGCGCCTGGCCAGTCTCGCCTTCGGCGAGGCAAGTTCCGACTGCGTCCGGCAGATGAGATCCCGTGCAGAAGCATCACGGGATGACCAAAGAGGAGAGTCGCGATCATGTCTCTGATTCACCCCTTCGTGTCATCCTGGCGTGCTTCTGGCCAGGATCTCGAGCTTGATCTTGGCCAAGAACGAAGGCAAATCCCTTTTTTTGGACAGACAACTAAGGACGGCTCCTCACAGCCTTGCAACTTGCAACATGGCACTTGGAACTGTTCTGACCAGCGTTCAGCGGGTCTATGTTCTTAAGCGTAGAGCGGATCTTTCGTTCCGACGCTGCTCGTCCACGTTCTTAGCTAAGGGAACAGCAGGTGCTAGAGAAGGTACAGGGTTATTATCAGAGAAAAAAGCTCTTTTGAAGATTATCTGATCTCGGTAATCTCGAAGTTATCGGTCGGTAATCTGCCGTTGTTCACAAATAGCAGCTCAAGCTCAGCATTGTTCCTGATCCCAAATCTATCAAGAATGGTATGGTAGTCCTTTCTCTTCTTATCTGGTAAACGCCTCGAGAAGAAAGGAAAAAGCTTGTTACTATATGTGACATTCTGCCTACTAAACGGTAGGATGTCGATCAAGCTTGACGTCTCTGAGTTTTTCAGAGCACTCTCATCATATTCGAATGAATAACGTTTCCCATCAAAAACCAAGAATCCAATGGGAATCTTCCTGTCTGGTTCTGCTCTATAATAAAGCACTGCTTTTCTCATCCAAACACTTCCTCTACCAGTTGCCTTTTTGCGATAATCAGTTCCAGCAAGAAGTCTTTCTTTTTTCTGCTAAGTATCTCGCAAGGCACTTGATCTATTATAGCATTCACGTTGGTTCTGTTAATCTTACTTGTCATGCCAAGTATTGTTCTGACTAACTCACCGTCCGCAAAATTGTCTCTAATGTGAATCAGCAATTCTTTCTGTGTGACTTTTCTTTTTCCGGAGAATACCAGTAGGGACTTTGCCTTCGTTTCAACATTTGCCATGAAGCGTCTCCTATCGTTCAGAATACTCTCAATGTCCTCTTCCCTTATCTTCGAACCAAGCGATGCACTGTGGTCATATGAAGGCGCTATATATTATTCCCCAGTTCCCATGGTGTCTATCGCTGTTACCTATCAAAGCATCAAAAATCAAATACTGCATGACGTAGGTTATAAGTGCTTCCTTTGTTGCCCGGATTACGTCTATTACAAGCTCTAGAGAATACTCCCTACCTGTCCACGTATCTTTCATTAGTTCGGGATCATACCCTGGTTGCATCTTCTGAATCAGATCCAACATTTCTATCAGGTTCTCTCCCTTGTCGACTTCAACGAAGTTCTTACTAACTGTACCGAGTCTCCCCTTATATGTTGCAAACTCAGTCTCCGCAGCTTTAATTCCAACCAGCTTAGCAATTTCATATGCCAGTTTCTCAGATACATGTTCTGTGGTACCCACTTTCGGTATCTTAAAGAGCCACTCATCGCCAAAATGATTGACAAACCAGTACTTCTCATTCCTTCCGGGCGCGGCCACTCCCAATTTTCTCCACGAATTCAGGTCAACGATTTCAAAAATGGCACGATGTTCTTTCAACGAAATACCTCCTCTTACTCAACATGAATTATATCAATCACTATGACAAATTAACACACGTGAGTGTCACTGAGCATTTGCTCAAGAATTTGCATACTCCTGCTTGCAGGTCCGTAAAGCATTGAAACGGCGCGGGTCAATTCAAGAAGTGATGCTGCTTCGCAGGAACCCTCTCAGGTCAACCGTCAACGGTCCTCCGTCTTTCGACAAGAGTTGCAAGCAAGACGCAAGGCGCCGAAGATCATCGGCGGACGCAAGGCCGGGAAGTTCATCCCGGGACGCAGGGCTGGCTAAGATCATTCCAGGACGCAAGGCCCGCTTCGCGGGGAAGCTTTTCTAAGCCAGTCTGCTGGCGTAGGCCAGTCACCTTCGGTGGCCAGTCGCACTTCGG
>DLVL01000149.1:0-1110 GCA_003444085.1 Kosmotogaceae bacterium
GCTTTGAGCCATCTCTTTATGTACAGTATGACCCATGGTATGTCTGTGTGTGTATGGACTGCTTTCATGAGTAGTTCATGATCGATGTTGTCAAACAGTCCTTTGATGTCAAAGTCAAGCACCCAGTCGTATTGCCAGCATCTTTGTCTTGTCTTTGCTACTGCATCGATGGCAGATTTCCCTGGTCTGTATCCATAGGAATCTGCATGGAAGTGTGGTTCAACCTGCGGTTCGAAATAAATCTTCACTACCATTTGTGCTACTCTGTCTGCTACTGTAGGAATTCCAAGTAAGCGCTTTCCTCCATCTTTCTTCTGTATCTCTACTCCTCTAACTGCTGGAGGAAAGTAGCTGCCTGAAGACATCCGATTCCAAATCTTGTAGAGGTTATCATCAAGATTCTTTTCGAACATCTCAAGGCTTTCTTGGTCTATTCCTTCCGCGCCTTTGTTCGCTTTCACTTTCTTGAATGCATCCATTACTACTTTCTTGGAGATTTCAAACGACTTTGCCTTGCTCATTAGCTCCTCCCATTTTCTTCGAGTGTGATTCCTCCCATTTCTGGTTGATCACTTTCTCAGTTTGGTTGACTATTTCACAAAACTGGATAACACAGCCCCTTGGCTCCACTCCCATTACAGGAGCTTCATCGCTACTACGAGCTGTCCCGCCCCTGTTCCTTCGCATCGGTATTATCACCCTCGTGGGTCCTCCACTTGTGGCTTTCCCTTAACATCGAAGGACAGGTTCCCAAGTTCCTGATCAGAGCCTGTGCCAAGTTCACGCCGTCTGTATACCGGTCACCGCCTGGACAGTAAGCAGGTTCCTTCCAGACTTGTCCCGAAGTTGGTAAACCACCTCGGTTTTGATGACATCTGAGTATTTTCGATACGTCTTCGAACGGTTCACTTTCGTTCGTCTCCATGGCACTCACCTGACGAGATCATGTCTCGCCTTTTCCGTAACGCTCACTACCATGATTCTTAAACCATAGCAGCTTACGGTGGTTTGAAGCCTCCACCTGCATGGCGGCTCCGAGGGGCCCACCCTCATCTCCGATCAAGCACAGCATCGGACTTTACTGTCGTCCTTTGCTTTTCATTGGCGCAC
>DLVL01000149.1:1390-7838 GCA_003444085.1 Kosmotogaceae bacterium
CTCAACCGCACTTGGTTTTCGGTCTTGGTCTCTCCAACCGTTCTGATGATAGAATCCCATATATCGAGTAACTCCGGATGAGGTGACAATAACGTATGCCCGTTCTATCTGTGAAAAATCTGGTGATGCACTACCGAACAAAAAAAGGTTATGTGCGTGCAGTTGACGGGGTAAGCTTTGATGTAGGTGTTGGAGAAGTTCTTGGCATTGTTGGTGAATCAGGTTGTGGCAAAACGTCTATCTCAATGGCAATCCTCCGTTTGCTACCCGAAAATGCGGAGTTCCGTGGGGGACAGGTGCTTTTCGACAACGGGAATGAAACTGTTGATCTTGTTGGACTTGCAGACTCGGCAATGCAGAAATACAGATGGAAAGGGATCTCCATGATCTTCCAGTCAGCCATGAATTCGCTTAATCCTGTATACAGAGTCGGGGATCAGATTCTTGAAGCCATGAAGAGACACTATTCTGAGATATCAAAAGAAGCTGCCAGGAAGAGAGTTGAGGAGCTGTTCCGTCTAGTCGGTCTTGATCCAAAGAGAATGAGACAATACCCGCATCAGTACAGCGGAGGAATGAAGCAGAGGGCTGTAATTGCCATGGCACTTGCCTGTGATCCCAGACTTGTGATTGCCGATGAGCCCACAACAGCACTGGATGTAATCGTTCAAGACAGGATTATGAGAGAACTGAAGAGGATTCAGAAAGACCTCGACATGTCCATGATCTACATATCACATGACATTGCTGTAATCGCTGAAATTAGCGACAGGGTGGCGATAATGTATGCAGGGAAACTCGTAGAGCTTGCGGATACCCTAACGATCTTCGAAAGACCGATGCATCCCTACACAAATGGATTGATGAATGCTTTTCCCAGTGTGGTTGGGCAGAAGCGTAAGCTACGTACTATTCAGGGGGAGCCGCCAGATCTGCTTAAACCCCCGTCAGGATGCAGGTTTGCTCCAAGGTGTTCTTATGCTGACGGCAGGTGCAAGGAAGCTGATCCTGAATTCCGAATACTCGAAGAGGGCCACTATGTAGCCTGCTTCCACCCTGTTGAGAAGGAAGGATGCCTTATTAAGGGGGTAACCGAAAGTGCAGAATAGCCCCCTTATGGCCGTGCGAAGCCTGAAAAAGCACTTCGATGCAGAGAGCAAGTTATTCTCAAAGGCGAAGCTGTTTGTTCATGCCGTGGACGAAGTGAGTTTTGATGTTGAAGAGGGAGGCTCACTTGGACTTGTAGGTGAATCAGGGTGTGGCAAAACCACTACCGGAAGAGTTATAGTACAGCTCGAGAAGCCGACTTCAGGGGAGATACTCTTCAAAGGCAGGAACATCAGCGAGTTCAACAAGTCAGAACAGATGAAGTATCACAGAGAAGTACAGATGGTCTTTCAGGATCCTTACGAGTCATTGAATCCACGCATGACTGTCTTTGAGATTATTACAGAACCACTGAACATAAACGGAATAGGAACAAGGCGTCAAAAGGAAGAGCGAGCCAGGAGTTTTCTCAATCAAGTCGGGATAAGTCCCGCAGAGACCTTTCTCTCTCGTTACCCGCATGAGTTGTCGGGTGGGCAGAGACAGAGAGTCGCAATAGCCAGAGCGCTTGTGCTTGAACCAGTGTTTCTTGTTGCGGACGAACCTACCTCGATGCTTGATGTTTCAGTCAGGACCGGTGTGATGGAACTCATGCTCAAACTCCAGGAAGAATTCAAAATGAGCTATCTTTACATTACTCACGATCTTGCAGTGGCGCGATATATGTGTCATAGAATTGCAGTAATGTATCTGGGGAAAATCGTTGAGGTAGGAGAAACTGAAGAGATTCTGTCAAATGCTCAGCACCCCTATACTCGTGCACTCTTATCCGCTGTTTCAGTGCCGGATCCCAGAGTCAGGAGGACACAACCTGCCATCAAAGGCGATATAAGCAAGCCTGTCAACCCTCTCCCGGAGTGCAGGTTTCTTCAGCGCTGTCCAGTTGCAACAGATTATTGCAGACAGAACCCTCATCCGCCACTAGTTGAGATAGATGAAGGACATCTGGTCTCCTGTTACGAAGCAACTGATGAAGCATGATCAGGAGCTCTTAAGCGTTTCTAGAGGTTGAAAGAGCCTTCAAACACGAAGAGAGTTTCTTCCTGAGCTTCAATATGCTTGGCATTCCACAGTGTTGAGTACAGTTCTATAGAAACCTTGCCTTTCTCTGATGATTCCGAATACTTACTCAGCAACCTGTCCAGGATCTCTTGTTTCTCCTCAAAAGATGGAGCAACACGCGAAAGAAATTCCTGTGCTGATCTGTTAGCGAATGCAACATTACCCGACTTTTGCAGGATAATCACGGGTTGATCAAGGATGCCAAGAATGTCCTCGAAAACAGAACTCTCCTGCTCCTGTCTATCACCAGCAATTTCACGCCCAACTACCAGTTCATACATCTGGCCAGCGATCTCGGACAGAGTGCGGACAACATATACCGCAAACACGGTGCCATCTTTTCGAATTCGATACTCCTTTCCTTTCCAAACACCATTCTTGAAAAGCTCCATGTTTCTATCTCTAAGTGTGCTGGCCGCACATGACAAATACTGAGACTCCTGGTTGGCGAGCATTTCTTCAATCTGAAGGCCATGAACTTTTGCAGCGTGATTGTTCACGTAAGCTATACGCCCATTTTCATCAATGGCGATTGCCATCTCTTCGACGTTATCGAGAAACCTTCCCTGAAAATAGAGTTCCTCGCGTGTCCTTTTGTGCTGTGTTACATCCATGAAGGAGAACTGGATAACCTTTTCTGCACCATAAAGGATTTCTGAACTGCTGAATTGAACAAAACGACTATCTCCGGAACGTGTCAGGAGTTCAACTTCGTTATCCTTCAATGAGTTGTCGGGCAGAACAGATGACAATCCCCCCACCACAATATCGCCCAGTTTCATGTTACTCATCTCTTGCTCGGTATAACCTAGCACAGATAGTGATACACGATTCGAAAAAAGGATGCCTGAATCTCTCTTTCGCACTACAAGCATTCCGCATCCCATACTATTTACGAGACCCATGTACTTCTCACGCTCGAATTCGAGAGTCTTTTTGAGTCTCTCTTTCTCGAGTATAGAGAAGACGATGTCTGCCAGGTAATTCAGATATCCAGGACCTTTGAAAAGGTACTCTCCCTGGCTCAGATGGAAGTCAGTTGTCTGAGATTCATCGTTAATGAGAAAGAGATGGGGCGTTTCTTGGCGCCTGGCCGAAGAAAGCAGATCGTTGTTGACATAATCGAAAACCATCATATCCGAGTAGTTCCATAACTCGGAACTGACTTCTTCTTCGTATCTCACATCGAACCTGTCGTCAAACGCTTCAATAAGACGACGAGCGTCCTTCTGGCTCTTACCGACAAGCGTTATTCGCGGTTTTGAATAGGCGTCAAACAATCCTGCACCTCAAGTTATCAGTTTTCTCTCTCCGAGAGTCTTTGTTGTAACTGTCTTGAATTCCAGGTCATGGTAAGCAGTGATTCGCCGCACTGTCCTGCTTACCGAACGCATGACGATAGACTCTGTAATGGCGACATTCCTTCTGTAGCGAACTCCCTTCAGAAATGATCCGTCTGTTACGCCGGTGGCAGAGAAGATCACATTATCTCCTCCCACAAGATCATCTGTAAAGAAAACCCTATCAAAGTCGACCCCTTTTGCTTCCATTTCATCCTTCTCTTGTTCATCTCTTGGCCATGGCTTTATCTGTATCTCGCCTCCCAAACACTTTAACGCTGCCGCAGCTAACACTCCCTCCGGCGACCCCCCAATTCCCATATAAATGTCTATACCACTTTCGGGTAGTGCAGTGGCTATTGCTGAGGCAACATCTCCCTCAGTGACGAACCTTATTCTGGCACCGACACGTCGTATTTCCTTTATCATGTCATAATGCCGTTCACGATCGAGTATGCTGACCGTAAGCTCAGAGACCTTTATACCAAGAGCAGCAGCAGCAATTCTCAGATTCTCTCGAATTGGTGCATCAATATCCAGCTTGTCTGCGAGTTCTTTTCCTACAGCAAGCTTATTTGAGTAGAACGTTGGCAGAGAAGCTATCTTTCCATGCTCTGCAGCGGCTATGACACTAATCGCGTTTGGTTTCCCATATGCAACTGATCTTGTTCCATCGATCGGGTCAACCGCGATATCAATTTCGGTGGCATTCTCATTCCAGCTTCCTACTTCTTCTCCCACGTACAGCATAGGTGCCTTGTCCTTCTCTCCTTCGCCAATTACGATCGTTCCCTTGATGTCCAGGTAATCAAGGGCTCCTCTCATGGCATCAACAGCTGCTTGATCAACTCTATTCTTGTCACCTCTTCCAAGGTGAAGACTTCCGGTCAAAGCAGCAGCTTCTGTAACCCTTACCATATCGAGAGTTATTTCTGAACTGAGTATCAGATTAATCACCTCGAAAGTACCAATTTGGAGTCATTCAATTCTAGCACAATCACATGTTTTGCCCTATCAGGGCTGTTTATCCTCGGGAAGATGACAGAAGGTCGGCAGACACTCGTTTTGCGTACAGGCGATTCCATAGGTATACTACCTGGTAGGGAGGCGATTCTGATGGGCATCAAAGGTCCCGCTATATTGGGGAGAGAGAGCGTCAAAGGTGCTGGGAAAATGGCTTCGGAGACTTTTAACAAGGACATGGTAAGTATCTATCCAAATCTCTTCAGTGAGAGTAATGCAAACAACCTGGTTGTGTTTGAGTCGCAGGGTCGCATTATTACACTCGTGGGCATGTTACCGGTCAAGATCTCATTATTCGGACACACGCTCAAAGTAGGTCTGATAGGGTCAGTGTGCACACTCAGCGAATTCAGAGGGAAAGGACTGGCGTTGTCCGCACTGCAGTTCTTAGAAGAACATGCAATCAAGCAGGAAATAGCAGTCTTCCTGATATCTGGTTCGGGAGGTCTCTACAGCAGATTTGGAGCTGTAAATGTCAACAGTTTTGCCCTCAAATCTTTGAAACCACAGGAATTCAGGAACATAACTTTCAAAGAAGCCGGGGAGCAGGATCTGTCATCCATTATGAGGTTGTACGCTTATAACCCTGTCAGGTTCTTGAGAACTACTGAGAGATTCAAGAAGTCCTTTCTGACAGGATATTGTATGGACAAACCTGCGAAAACTTTCGTCACGGATTCTTCTTATGTAAGCGTACTCCAAGAAGAAGATGAGACAGTAATCGTGGAATATGGCGGAACCCTTGAAAACGGAAAGAACCTGGCTTCACACCTTGCCTCTAAAAAGGGATTGAAGGAGATCAGAATGATAGTTGACAGCGAAAGAAGAGATAAGGGCGATAAGAGATATCCTCTAACATGTATGGTAAAAGTAATCTCTTCAGAGAATGTTCTTAACCAGCTCAATGGTTATTTTAGCGAATTCTTCAATTTCTCGGAATTAAAAGAGGTCGTTCCAGCTCTCGCAGCTATGGGTCTGACAGAACTCACCAGAGCTCTCTTTGTAACGGGAGCAAGAAACAGGATGCCGGCGCTTTTGCCTTTACCAGTTTATGGATGGGATTACATATAGAGCCTGGACCAGATCTCTCCACACGTTCCACGTTGCAATCTTATTCGTCTTCAGCTACATTCAGGAGTGTTCATGGTCGCCTGTGAGGTATCACAATGCATTATCCTTTTGTTCCGCATTATGTTGTTTACTTTCATGTTCTTTGGATGAAAAACTAGCAAATGTATAATTGGGCAATTGGGATGAAGGTGATTACTTTGAGCAGAGGTTTTTGTGAGAGTAACGGGCAAGTGATGATGATGTACAGGAACGCCCTGGTATTCCCACCAGGCGGTTAAACCTGCCTGTTGTTATGGATGATCGGGGCGTCTCTAGAAGAGGCGCCCTTTTTTTATTTCATATGGAGGTGGCAGTTCTATGAAGAAGTTGTTTCTTGTGGTTCTTGTGATTTTGAGTTTGACAGTGATTGGTAACGAAAGGATTCGAATCGGGGCAACACCTGTACCACATGCTGAGATACTTGAATTCATCAAGGCAGAATTCGAAGAGAAGGGCTATGTTCTTGACATAATCGTCTTCAACGATTATGTTCTGCCCAATCTTGCGTTGTCCTCGGGTGATCTGCAAGCCAATTACTTCCAGCACGCACCCTATCTTGAATCCTTCTGTGAGCAACGAGGTATCCAGAACCTGATTAGTGTTGGTGCGATCCACGTCGAGCCGATGGGTTTCTATCTAAAGAAGACTTTTGAAACCCTTACCACGGGTGACATAATCGTGATTCCCAACGATCCAACCAACGGTGGAAGAGCTTTGCTGCTGCTTCACAACAACGATCTCATTACTTTGAGTAACCCTGAGAGTCTTAATCCAACGATCAGAGATATTATTGAGAATCCTTTGGG
>DLVL01000149.1:8014-11744 GCA_003444085.1 Kosmotogaceae bacterium
AATCGCTGGAGCAGTGATAAACACGAATTACGCTCTCACTATAGGACTGAGCACATTTGAAGATGCTTACTTTGCAGAAGGAGCAGAGTCTCCTTATGCGAATCTCATAGTCGTAAGGACAGATGATGTTGAAAAACAGTGGGTAAGCGATCTTCTGGATGTTCTGAGGACTGAAGAAGTCAGGCAGTTCATCATTGATAAGTATGAAGGTGCGGTTGTTCCGACTTTTTGAAGGGGGTTTCAGCATTGAAGTTGCTTGAAGTCAAGGACTTGCATGTTTCTTACGCAGATAAGGGAAGGATCGCTGTTGTTCTTGACAACATAAACCTTTCAGTGGATCACGGCAGCATAATGGGGATTGCTGGTGTGTCTGGAGCAGGCAAGACAACACTGCTCCGGACACTTAATCTTCTTCAGAGACCTGATTCGGGAAGAGTTGTCTTTGATGGAATAGACATTACCACCATATCATCAGAGAAGCTTCGCATTCTCAGAAGACGAGTCGGGGTGATCTTCCAAAGTTACAATCTCTTCAGGAGCAAGACGGTTCTGCGTAATATTGCCTTTCCACTCCTGGTCGGAGGTATAGCGAAGAAAGAAGCCCTGAGAAAAGCCAGAGAAATCGCAGAGGAGCTCGAGCTAACACACAGACTGAATGCTTATCCTTCGCAGTTATCTGGAGGCGAACAACAGAGGGTCTCTATAGCACGGGCGATTGTCACAAACCCCAAGATGATCCTTCTGGATGAACCTACATCAGCGCTTGACCCTGTCTTGACATCACGGATACTCCGGCTCATCAGAAGGGTTAATAGCGAGCATGGTATCACGGTAATCGTAGTCACCCATGATATGGATGTTGTTAAGCGTGTCTGCGATGAAATCGCTTATCTCGAAAAGGGAAAGATGATCTTCTGCGGGCCTACTCACGACTATTTCTCAGAACACTATCTTTCGATAACTCGCGACGAACATGCTGCGGAACAGTTATCCAAGGCAAAGCAACTGCTGGCTAAGAGAGACCGAAGCAGACTTGTGAGATTAGTTTTCTGGGGAGAAGCTACGGTCGAACCGATTCTCTGGAGGTGTTCAAGTGGACTGGATGTAACAATCAACATCATCTACGGGGAGATTGAAGATTTCAAACATGGTCCTTTCGGGACGCTTCTGATAGGTGCCAGTGGAGGAGATACTGATCTATTCCTCGATCATCTCTCAGAAAATGTATACAAAATGGAGGTGCTTGACTTATGATTCCAGAGATCACAAAGGCCACTGTAGAAAGCCTTTACATGATCTTCGTCTCGGGATTACTGAGCATTGCAATCGGCATGCCTTTGGGAATACTACTCTATACCTTCTCAATATCACGAAGGCTCACTTCTATCTACAGGGTGATGGATGTTTGTGTGAATATTTTCAGATCAATCCCCTTCATAATACTGATTCTGTTACTCATACCTGTCACAAGACGAGTATCAGGAACGATAATCGGGCCAAATGCAGCGATCTTCAACCTCACAGTTGCTGCAGTGCCTTTCTTTGGAAGACTGACAGAAAATGCGCTCAACACTCTTCCAAAAGGAGTATCTGATTCTGCACAGGCTATGGGAGTTTCCTATCGTCAATTTGTGCTCATGGTCCTGGTTCCTGAGACTCTGCCGGAACATATTCTAAACGCAAGCGTGCTGCTCATAAACCTGGTGACCTATACTGCTATAGCAGGGGCGGTAGGAGCTGGGGGACTTGGACAACTGGCCATCAACTACGGATACTACCGCTTCCAGTGGGACGTGGTACTATACTCGGTGATCATATTGGTCCTGATCAGCCAGGTTATACAATTGCTCGGTACCCGTGTGGCAAAGATCCTCAGAAAGTAGCTTAAGATAAACCCTGAGATTATCAGGCCTTCTTTTCTTCAAGCTTGCTGTAGACCGATTCTCTCAGCCGCGAATCAATATCTGTATAGGCGTTAATTTCGGAAGAGAGCTTGATTATGAGGTAGTACCAGTAGATGCCGAATGTAACTATAGATAGCAGAATAAAGAGACCTATATTACGCTTGTTGATTTTGCGGATATCTTCAAAGACGACCTTCTCCAACAGGAACGGATAGATCTTTCCTTTCATGTCCTGAAGGCTTTCTGAGACAGAGAAAACGCCGTGTAGATAAATTGCCAGAAAGATGAAGCCAAGAACGAAAAAGAGGATCGCGTAAGCTCCTGAGAAGAGACCTATTATGTACAAAACAACGTACAACCAGTAAGCCCACACAGGCAGTTGCATTCCTGATAGCCTTGTTGAAAAGAGGTCAATCACATCAGTTTTTTCGCTGTCCGTTATCTTCTTGCTGAGGCCCGTCATAATGACCCTTGTATTCTCGATATTCGTTTTCAGTCCACAGGACCACTGATACATGACAACCGCCTGCAAGATTCCGGAGACCAAACCCAATAATCCCGCCAAAATCATGACTGCACTTGCACCGGTCATCATATCAAAGTCATCATAGTAGGCGGCTTCTGCTGCCGCTACTGCGCCTATGAACATGAAAACAGTACCAACAATACCCAAGATCACTGCTGTGACAGCCATGCTGGTGCTAATACGCTTCTCTTTGACTAGACTGGCGAACATACGCCTCACCTCCCTCTATTGACGAAAATATACTAGCACAAAGAGAGGCTGAAACAGCCAGAGAAAACAATCAGTTACGGATTAGCTACTTGAAACAGTTCATATTTAGTAGAACCGAGGCCGATCTTCTCTGCGTGTTCAAGCTGAGCTTTCCAGGATATCCCAGGATGGGCTTTTCCAAATGGATCATAACCAGTCTTATCAATTACGAGATCTACACACGCTTTATCGAGAGCTACAGGATCCAGCGAAGCCGCTATACCGATATCCGCAGCGATTGGTGGTTCGTTGACGTGCCAACAGTCACAGTTTGGAGATATGTCCACGATCAGCGAGAGGTGAAGGGATTTCTTGTCTTCCAAAACCGCCTTGGTGTACTCAGCAATCTTATAGCTGAGAGAATCTGAGTTACTACCCTTTCCAGGACTCATTGCTCCATAAGCACACATTGCAATACATTGCCCACAGCCAATACACTTATCGTAATCGATCACAGCGTACTCGTTGACTGTAATCGCGTCAACCGGACAGTGTTTCTCGCACATTCTGCATCTTATGCAACTTTTCGTTATGACCACAGGCTTCGATTCAGAATGCTGCTCCATCTTGCCGGCCCTGGACGCACTTCCCATTCCTAGATTCTTTAGAGCTCCACCGAAACCAGTCTGTTCGTGGCCTTTGAAGTGAGAAACAGAGACGATGTTGTTTGCAAGGGCAACTGCCGTTCCGACTTTCGCTTCCTTGACGTAGTCGCCATTTATAGGAATCCTGACTTCGTCAGAACCTCTTAGTCCGTCCGCGATTATAACCGGCGCTCCAACAGTGTCATAAGTAAAGCCATTTAAGAAGGCAGTTCTTATGTGGTCTATTGCGTTTGAACGCGATCCAGTGTAAAGCGTGTTGGCGTCAGTGACGAATGGCTTACCTTCGAGGCGTTTGATTGCGTCTACAACTGTTCTGACATAGTTCGGTCTAACATAAGCCATATTTCCGAGTTCTCCAAAATGCACTTTTACTGCGGTCATCTTGTCTTTCTCGATCACCGTGTCAAGCCCTGCCTTTTCAAGTAGTATCTCGACTTTCTTCAGTA
>DLVL01000149.1:12020-12267 GCA_003444085.1 Kosmotogaceae bacterium
ATACGGCCAGCTGACATTCTATGAGATCACCAGCGATAAAGCAAACACTGGAAGCGCCTCTGGGGCTTTATATAAAGCTTCTGGAAAACAAGAGGATTCATACAGAGCACTCAGAGGAGCTAGACATGTAAGTATTGAAGGATATCCCTTTTCCATTGACCAGTGCTTCATACACGAGTTTTGTCTTTCCCAGGTAGTCCTTGCCTCTATCCAGTGCGTAGCCCCTGCCAACCAGGGTCACTATCTT
>DLVL01000023.1:0-19395 GCA_003444085.1 Kosmotogaceae bacterium
CCCACTATGACCACGTTTCTTCTTTGCCTTGCATCCTTCAACGCTGGCCAAGAGCGCGGGTTATCACTTCTGCTGACAACAGACAGACTGCTCTCAGAATTCTCCACAACTCGGTCGAAGTCATGAAGAAGCGCAATGAAAAGGACTCTGAACCTGTGCTTTATAACCATGGCGAAATCAACGCACTCAAGAAAACAATCGAGGATATTCAATATGGAGATGCCGTTTTCCTGGGTAAAGACTTGAGACTCGAGCTTCTCCCTGCCGGTCATGTGATGGGGGCTTCATCTGTCCTGCTCTCTCTAGATGGGAACAGGGTATTCTACACCGGTGATATCTCTCTTTCAAACCAGTTAACCGTTCCCTCTGCCGTTCTCCCTGAGAGTTCAGATGTGGTGATATCTGAAGGAACTTACGGAATGAGCGAGCAGAGTGTATCGACAAGATATGAAGAGCTGAAACGGCTAATCGATCTTATTTCAGCGACCGTCGAGTCTGGTGGAAGGGTCTTACTGCCTGTCTTTGCTTTGGGCAGAGGACAGGAAGCGATTTATATGGTTCTAAAGGCAATTGAAGATGGGAGACTTCCCAAAGTGCCGGTATACATAAATGGTATGGTCTCAGCGCTTACGGGAATATACCTTCAGACGTATCTGAGAGCAGATAAGACAATCAGGAGTTGGCTTGCTTCAGCAATGAACAGATATACAACTGTGCTTCCGAAGAACATTGACAGAGTACTGCTATCCAGAAAACCTTCCATCATGATACTCAGCTCAGGGATGCTCGTGGAAGAAACACTGTCGTATCTCTTTGCATCTCACATGGTCAGATCGGAGAAGGACTCCATAATCTTCATGGGTTACCAGAGCCCTGACTCACCAGGATTTCATCTACTGAGAGCCTTCAAGGAGGGAGAAGAGTCTTTCCTCTTCAATGAAGAAGAAGTTGAAATACGATGTAGAGCAATTGAGAACATGAACTTCTCGGGCCATGCTACATACGAAGAGCTGCTGTCTATTCCGAGGCAGCTGGGTTCTTCCAGGCTTGTGCTTGTTCACGGCGACAGTAATGCCCTTGAAAACATCGCACAAGAGGTGACGTACGAGTTTGATGTGCACATACCTTCAAATCTGGAAGAAGTTGTCTTCTGAGATTGATTGCAGCCTTGCTTGAAGCGTTGAGGGCTGTTGCTTCCCTTGACAACGATAAGTCCCGGTGATAATATAATACAGGCTGCCGGGGTGGCGGAATTGGCAGACGCTACGGACTTAAAATCCGTTGGGACGAGGGTCTCGTGTGGGTTCAACTCCCATCCCCGGCACCAGGAGAAAAAAATACAAGCCATTGGCCTTTGATAGATAGTTTAATACGTTGCGGGGTGGAGCAGTCTGGTAGCTCGTTGGGCTCATAACCCAAAGGTCGCAGGTTCAAATCCTGCCCCCGCTACCAGTTTTCAGGCGGTGTAGCTCAGCTGGCTAGAGCATGCGGTTCATACCCGCAGAGTCGTCAGTTCGATTCTGACCGCCGCCACCAGTCATGATAAAAGTCGACTGAAGACCCCATAAGGGGTCTTTTTGTTGGGAAATGTCTATGTAATCGAACTTTCACTCTAAGGCAACAATTGCTGGGCTCGTTTCGTTCCCTTTGTTGATGGGCTTTTTAGCCGCAGATACGTTCTACGAGTTAGCTTGAAATTCACCTTAACGCTATTTTTACAACAGTTTGTTTGACTTTGAGCAACAGCTGCGAATATAATGCTTATCGCATGGCTATTTCTGCCATTGTTGACCTTGCCCGAAAGGGGGGTCAATAATTTTTGTATGGAGGGAAGTGAAATTGAAGAACAACAGGGCTCTCGGGCGCCATCTTGTGGCGGAGTTTTTTGAATGCCTCCCTGAGGCACTGGACGACATCGATTTTGTCGTTCAGACGATGCGCGAGGCAGCAGTAATTGCAGGCGCGACCATCGTCGACACTTCCTTTCACCGCTTCTTACCTCATGGAATAAGCGGTGTAGTTGTTATCGCTGAATCTCATCTGACTATTCACACATGGCCAGAGTACGAATATGCAGCGATAGACCTCTTCACATGTGGTGATGAGGTTAACCCATGGAAAGCATTTGATTACTTGAGGAAAAAGCTCAAGTCATCCAGAACAGATGTTACTGAGCACTCTAGAGGGAAGTACTCAGATATCGGCGTTCCCGAGGGCTCGCCACACAAGATCGCAACGTAGCCGGGAGGTGTAGGAATGGATGATAGAGAGCTTCGTACAATGCGCCACCTTTTCTTCATGGAGTACTACTCAGGAGGAAACACAGGGCTCTTCATGAAAATGAAGAAGCTCATATACTCATACCAGAGCCCTTACCAGAGAATCGACATATTCGAGCACCCTGACTTCGGTAGAGTCTTTACACTTGACGGAATAGTAATGTGCACCGAGGCAGATGAGTTTATGTACCACGAGATGCTTGCCCATGTTCCTCTCTTCTCACATTCTGGACCCGAGAGAGTGCTGATAATAGGAGGCGGTGATGGCGGCACACTGCGTGAAGTTCTCAAACATGAATCCGTTACCGAGGTCATTGTCTGCGAGATTGATCCCTACGTAATCGAAGCAGCGAAGAAGTATCTTCCCCAAACGGCTTTTGAGTTTGATAACCCCAAAACAACGATTGTCAATGAAAATGGTGCTGACTATATTAAACAGTATAAAGACTATTTCGATGCGATTATCGTGGACTCAACAGATCCTACAGCAGGAGAAGGTGGATACCTTTTTACAAAGGACTTCTACAGGTGTTGTGCAGATGCTCTGAAGACTGACGGCGTTTTTTCTGCTGAGACTGAAGACCCCTTCTATGACAAAGGCTGGGTGGCAATAGCGTTCAACCGCATATCTTCTGTCTTTGCCAATAATGCTGTTTATTGTGGGTTCATGACCACATATCCTTCTGGAATGTGGACTTACACATTTGCATCAAAGTCGAGAGATCCTCAGAGAGATTTTGATACAGAAAGAGCAGCCCGTATGGAAAAACTGTTCCATTACTACAACAGGGAAATACATCGCTCGGCATTTGCTCTTCCAACTTTTGTCAAAGAATTGATCGGAAAAGCCTGAACATAAAGGAGAGCTATCCCTCCTGTGTCGAGACACGTGATAGAATCTCTCTGAACCGGGAGGGTTTTTTCTTGTACAGAAGAGATCTAATAAGGAATATTTCAATAATCGCCCATATCGATCACGGGAAGACAACGCTTGTCGATCGGATTCTGGATTTGACAGATCCGGTTGATCGCAAGAGAGTCCATCATAACTTTCTCGATACGATGGATATTGAACGAGAAAGAGGTATCACCATAAAGGCTACTTCTGTAAAGGTCATGTACGAAGCATCCGATGGAGACTCCTATGAAATTAACATCATCGATACCCCTGGACACGTTGATTTCACTTATGAAGTCTCGCGAAGCCTTGCAGCATGCGAAGGGGCAATACTCCTGGTCGACGCTACCCAGGGGGTCGAAGCCCAGACCGTTGCCAATGCTTATCTCGCCATCGAAAACAGTCTTGAGATAATTCCTGTCATCAACAAGATAGATCTGCCAAATGCAAATATCGAGGAGACCATTGCAGAGCTTCATGACTTACTGGGCTTTGATGAATCCGACTGTATCATGGTGAGTGCAAAAACTGGTGAGAACGTTCCTGAGCTGCTAGAGAAGATTGTTAAGATCATCCCATCTCCAGGAGGTTCTGAAGAAAGCGCTCTGCGTGCACTAATCTTTGATGCGAATTACGACAGGTACAGAGGCGTTGTGGTGCACACAAGGATATTCGATGGCCAGGTTTCAAAGGATAACAGAATTCGAATGATGAGCACCGGTGAGGTCTTTGAAGTAATGGAGCTCGGGATTTTCACCCCTGAACCACTTCCTTCTGACTCTCTTGGAACCGGCGAGGTTGGTTATATAATCGCGGGGATTAAAGACATAGCCAGCGCGAGGATCGGCGATACTATTACATCAGCTCCTGAAGGAGCAAAGAAACCACTTCCTGGATACAAGGAAGCAAAACCGATGGTATATGCTGGAATGTTCCCTGGAATGCCAGAGTACTATGATGAACTGAGAAAAGCCCTGGAAAAACTAAAACTCAATGATGCTGCGCTGGTTTTTGACCCTGAAAACTCGCCTGCATTGGGTTTCGGATTCAGAGTTGGATTTCTTGGACTGCTTCACATGGACGTGGTCCGAGAACGCCTTGAACGTGAGTACAATATCGCAATAATCCTCACCGCACCAAACGTTGTATATAAGGCGTATCTGAAGAATGGCAGAACAGTTGAAGTGACAAATCCGTCAGATTTCCCCGACGTTGATGAATCAGAGAGTGTTCAGGAGCCTTTTGCAGATCTTTCTGTTATAACACCATCCGAATACATGGGCAACATCATTGGCTTTATAACTAGCGAGAAGCGAGGAGAATTCAAGACAGTTGAGAATGCGGGTAAGGACCGTGTCTCCCTTTCTTTCTCGATCCCTCTTGCGGAGATTATGTTCGATTTCTTTGACAAGATAAAAGCACTGTCCAGGGGTTTTGCATCAATGGATTACGATGTCACAGACTACCGGGACTCTGACCTTGTTAAAGTTACCATTCTTGTGAACAAAGAGACTGTTGATTCCCTTTCGTTCATCGTTCACAAAGATAAGGAGTACGAGCTCGCACGAAGAGTGGTCGAGAAGTTGAAAGACCTGATACCACAACATCAGTTTGAGATTCCTATACAGGCCAAGTCGAGAGGAAGGATCATCGCACGAAGTACTATAAAAGCCCTCAGAAAAGATGTGCTTGCGAAGTGTTACGGAGGAGATGTAACGAGGAAAATGAAACTCCTGGAAAAGCAACGGGAGGGAAAAAAGCGGATGCGGGAAATCGGGAGCGTCAGTATTCCGCAATCTGCCTTCCTGGCTCTTCTCAGAGTAGGAGAAGATGAGTCGTGACAGAAAAGGGTATTCGCCTTGGAGCTCACATGTCCACTTCCAGAGGTTATCACAAGGTTCCGATGGACTCCGTGAGAATCGGCGCAAATACGTTCCAGATATTTCCCCACAGCCCATCCATGTGGAAAGCCAAACTCCCTGATGAAGATCTAGCCACGGAATTCAAAAGCGAAATGAAAAATACTGGAATCTCCCCGGAAGAGGTGCTGGTTCATTCGGGCTACCTGATAAACCTTGCCAGTCCTAAGGAAGATGTCAGGGAAAAATCAATCAGGTTGCTTTCTCTTGAAATGAAAATAGTGAAATCGCTCGGGATTAGAAATCTAACGTTTCATCCCGGGAGCCACCTTGGGACTGGTCTTGATTCGGGAATCGATAGAATTGTAGAGGGTCTGGATATCGTCATTTCTGAGAATGAAGACATTGAGGTTCTGCTTCTATTAGAAAATGTGGCTGCAAAGGGTGGTCACATTGGAAGCAGGTTCGAAGAACTCAAGAGAATCATTGATCTCAGCTGCTATTCCAGGCGCTTGTTCATAACATATGACACATGCCATGGTTTCGATTCAGGTTATGATCTCAGCTCGAAAGAAAAGGTTGAAGCCCTTCTTCAGGATTTCGACAAAAAGATTGGCTTGCAGAGGTTGAAAATGATTCACGTGAATGATTCGAAATACCCTTTGGGTGCTGGCAAGGACAGACACGCCAGAATCGGAGAAGGTTACATTGGCAGGAAAGGATTCAGATGTTTTCTCAGTAACAGCTATGTTGAAAAGGTTCCGTGGATTCTCGAGACACCTGGAGATGACAAGGAGCATGCAGAGGACATTGCCACAATAAAGGAAATTCTTGGTCTGAGCGGTGAAGCAGGATGAAAAGAAACTATGTGATAGTGACCGGAGGAGTACTCAGCGGTGTTGGTAAGGGTATATTATCAGCCTCAATTGCAAGGCTGATGAAGGAGTATGGTTTCAGGGTCAATACCCTCAAGATTGATCCGTATCTCAACATCGACGCGGGAACCATGAATCCCAATCAACATGGAGAAGTGTTTGTCACAGAAGATGGTTACGAAGCTGATCTCGATCTCGGGCACTATGAGAGATTCCTGGGCGTCGATATGAGACGCCATAATAATCTGACCGCAGGACAAATATACAAGTCTGTAATAGATAAAGAAAGAGAAGGGAAGTATCTGGGTTCCACGGTCCAGATTGTTCCTCATGTAACTGATGAGATCAAACAGAAAATCTCGGATCTTGATGGGGAACTGATAATCATCGAGATCGGCGGCACTGTTGGAGACATAGAAGGAGAAGTATTTCTTGAGGCAGTCAGGGAAATGACACTGGAGAACGACAAAGAGAACTTTCTTTTCGTTCACGTGACATACGCTCCGCATCTGGAAGTCACAGATGAATTCAAGACCAAGCCCACGCAACAATCTGTACAGCTTCTGAGAAGAATTGGAATACAACCAGATATGATAGTCGTGCGTTCTCAGTTTCCTGTTGAAGAACAGGATATTGAGAAGATCGCTCTCTTTGGAGGGGTTCCCAGATCTATGGTCTTCAATTTTCCTGATATTGAGAATGTCTACGAAGCTCCAGCCATACTTCACTCTTTCGATGTACACCACAAGATTGCTTCCAGGTTGAATATGAAGACTGATGGTCAGTTCAACTGGGAGTACCCACGCGCTTTTGCCTCAAAGAAGGTTGCACTGATCGGCAAATACCTGGGCACGGGAGATTCTTACAAGAGTATTATCGAAAGCGTCGTTCTCTGCGGTACTGAAAAACCCGAGATTCTGGATTCACAATCGCTTGAAGGACTATCTCCCAAAGAACTGGATCTTATACTCAAAGAATATGAAGCTCTGATTATTCCAGGAGGCTTTGGAAAACGAGGAATTGAAGGTAAGCTTGCTGCGATTCGCTACGCGAGAGAAAAAAACGTTCCAGTCCTGGGGATTTGTTTGGGAATGCAACTGATGATCATAGAGTTCGCTCGAAACGTCCAGAACTTGGCACAAGCAGATTCGACGGAATTTCACTTCGATACACCTTATCCCGTTGTGGACATCATGGAAGATCAGAAGAAACTCCTCAACATGGGGGGAACAATGCGTCTAGGAGCACAAAAGGCCAAGGTCTTTCGTGAGACCAGTCTATTCTCCATTTATGAGACTGACGAGATATGGGAACGACACAGACATCGTTTCGAGGTAAACAGAGAGCTCGCCAGGCCATTTCTTTGTTACCCCGGGCAGGATTGTTCGGGCAGACTCACAGTATGTGCCGAAGAAGACTTCATTGAAGCCATCGAACTGCAGGGACACAGATTCTTCATTGGAGTTCAGTTTCACCCTGAGTTCAAGTCAAAAGTTGGGTTGCCACATCCGCTATTTAGAGCACTGCTAGACGCATGATGAAGATGCTCAAGGAAGATGAGAGATATGAGACTCCTGTTGAAAGATGGGTACTTGAATACCAGCGGAACGGCTATTGTTGGGATCGTCAATGTCACTCCTGATTCTTTCTATTCGCATAGTCGTTCCGTTGTTACTGCAGAAGCAGTTGAAAAGACTGTCCAGATGCTTGGTCAGGGTGCGGTTTTCGTTGATATCGGTGGGGAATCAACGAGACCCGGAGCATCAGAGGTGTCTCCAGAAGAAGAAATATCACGTGTTATCCCCGTTATTCGTTCAATCAAGTTGAGGAACAAATCCTCTCTCATATCAATAGATACGAGAAACCCAGAGACTGCTGAGGCTGCCTTTCGATCTGGTGCGGATATACTCAATGATGTAACAGGCCTGAGATCGGAAGAAATGATTGATGTTGCTTCCAAATGGGAAGTTCCGGTGATACTAATGCATATGAAAGGAACTCCTCAGAATATGCAGGACAATCCAACCTATGATAACGTTGTGGAAGATATCCTCAGGTTTTTTGAAACGACAGTTTCTCGTGCTGTGAAATGCGGTATAAACGAAGAGAGAATGATTCTTGATCCTGGAATAGGCTTTGGCAAAACCCACGAACACAACCTGGAGATACTGGCTAATGTTCATAGATTCAAGCAGCTGGGACTCCCTGTTATGATCGGACACTCCAGAAAGTCAGTGATCGGAAAGATACTTGATACTCCGGTCAATGATAGACTAGATGGAACACTTGCGATAACAGCCTATTGCACAACACAGGGTGTCGATCTCGTCCGGGTCCACGATGTTGTAGAGAATGTGAATGTGGTGAAGATGTTGAAGGAAATAGCGAAATATCAGTTGCCCGAACAAGTATGACGGAGTATTCTGGAAGTGACAATAAAGCTTGCAGATATCTGTCAGTACTCTGTTTTGACTGGACAGGGGTGATCAGAAATAGGGAGAAGACGTTCAATAGGTTTTACACTTTTTCTGGTGCTATTGTTTGCTTTTCTGATATACACAAACTTCTCCTCATACAGAAACTACAAGGAATCTGAGGAAATTCTCAAAGAAACTGAAGCAAAATACAATCAGTTGCAGGAACAGATAGAGATCAAAGAGAGGGAGCTTGAGGCCTTGAGAAGGTTACTTGATGAGAATGGCCTCTAGTAATCCAATACTCGTTACCACCTCGCATGGAGCCAAACAGGAAATCCGCAACAAAGCAAAGCACTATGCTTCAGAACATGGTCTTCAGTACATTTCCCGAAGGAAAATCGGTGATCTTAATACTCTATCATCAAAGAACTGTATCTACGTTTTTTCTCAAGAGAAGATACTTTCCATTGTCCACAAAGGAGGAGAATTGTTCTTTCACCCTTCTGTCGCCAAGATCAGAATGCTGAATATCTGCAAAGGTCAACCCGATCACCTCATAGATAGTCTTTCTTTGAATCGCGACTCCAATGTTCTCGACACAACGCTTGGTCTGGGGACGGAAGCTCTACTCATTGCAGCTTTTGCACAGAAGGGATCAGTAACTGCACTTGAACAGTCAGAGCACATAAGCGAAGTCGTGCGGTTCGGACTCAGAGAGTACAGATTTCGCGAAAGGTGGATGGCTGATGCTGCATCAAGAATAGAAGTCGTAAATCGATCTTTCAAGGATTATCTTCAGGAGACTCCAGAAAAATCTTTTGACGTAGTGTACTGTGATCCGATGTTCGAAAGACCCAAGGCAAAATCGAGTTCGATCAATGCTCTCAGACCTTTTGCTTCACATGAACTCCCTTCCGAGAATGACATAGTACAGATGATAAGAGTGGCAGCACGTAGAGTCGTCTTTAAGGTTCGAAAGACTGATAGACTATTTCATTCGCTGCTGTCTCTGGGATTCAGTACGCGTGAACGTTCAAGTAGCGATATCCTCTTTCTGGTAGCTGAAAGCACTTGAGTATCCCTGTGATTCTGGGACCTACTGCAGTCGGGAAGACCGATTTGCTTCTCTGGCTATCAGAGAAATACCCTATAGAAGTCATATCCCTCGATTCGCGACAAGTGTACAGATACATGGATATTGGGACAGCAAAACCCACCAAGGAAGAGCGTCATCGTCTCCCTCATCATCTAGTAGATATCTGTGAACCTGATGATGAATTTGATGTCTACAGATTCAGAAAGCTGGCTCTTGCAGCAGAAAGAGATGTGATAGGCCGGGGCAAAATCCCGGTATTCGCTGGTGGATCCGGTCTTTATGCAGACTCGATATTGAAGGGTCTTGTGAGTAATTTGCCCAGAAATGATGCCGTTCGAGCTGCACTCAGAACTCTTGAAGAGGGAAGCCCGGGCTTCATGAAACAACTGTTATCACATATCGATCCGGTAGCATCGGACAGAATCCATCCCAATGATCTCAAACGAATGCAAAGATATTTGGAGGCATTCTTTACTTCAGGCAAACAATTATCTAGCATGCAGCAAGAGGAGACGATTTCTGAACGATTCACTGTTATACTATTAGACAGAAAGAGAGATGAGTTACACTCGAGGATAGGTCAACGTGTGGACAAGATGAGGCGCCTTGGACTTGTCGAAGAAGTCCGGAATATTCTTGTTATGGGTTTTGGTTGCAATCTGAATTCAATGAAAACCATAGGATATGCTGAGATATGCGATATGTTTGCAGGGTCGAAAAAAGCCGATGAAGCATTCGATCTTATCAAGAGAAACACAAGACGTTTTGCAAGAAGACAGATAATCTGGTTCAGGCGTTACAAGAATTCACTTAGACTAAACCTATCCACCATGGAAAGGTCGTCTATTGAGAAGACATTTGCGGGTTTATCCAATTCATTTTGGGGGGATTATCGTGGCTGAGAAGTACAATCTACAGGACAGATTTTTGAACCTACTTAGGATCAACAAGATCGAAGTTAAGGTATTCCTGGAAGGTGGATTTCAAACAAAAGGCCTTGTCAAATCCTTTGACAATTTCACTGTCTTACTTGAGGATGGGCAGGAACAGACTCTTGTCTATAAACATGCGATAAAAATGATGACGCCGCGCAAATACGTCAAACTCACTCCATCAAATAAGAAGGAGGACCAATCATAGGAAGAAAAGCTGTCTTGCTCGTTGGCTACCTTAAAGCTGAGAGTAATGCCCTGTCATCATCGATTGAAGAGATGGAAATGCTTTCCAGAACTGCCGGATTTTTGATTGCTGAAACAGTTACCCAGTGCATAGACTCCCCCGGATACGTTACGTATCTTGGCTCGGGAAAAATAGAAAGTGTGGCCTCTTTGATCAGCAAATCGAATGCAGAAGCTGTAATCACAAGACATAACTTAAAACCTGCGCAAGTTTCCACATTGGAAAAGACACTAGGAACGAGTGTTCTTGATAGAACGCAGCTAATTCTGCAGATCTTCAGTAATCATGCTGTCACAACGGAAGGAAAATACGAAGTTGAACTGGCCAGACTCAAGTACGAACTCCCCAGACTGGCAGGTGCTGGTCATTCTCTGTCACAAACTGGTGGAGGAATAGGCACTCGAGGACCTGGTGAACAACTTCTGGAGATGAACAGAAGGAAAATCCTCAGAAGGATCGGTTTCCTCAAAAATGAGCTGAAGAACCTGAGAACAGATCGCGAAGTCACCAGGAAAAAGCGAATGAAATCCGACATACCCATTGCGTCCTTCGTTGGTTATACAAATGCTGGCAAGTCTACAATTGTTTCAGCACTTAGCTCTTGTGATCTGCTTATAGCAGACAAACTCTTCTCAACACTCGACACAAGAACAAAAAGAGCAGTGCTGGGCACTGGAAGGGTTTTTCTCGCAACAGATACGGTTGGATTCATAAGAGACCTTCCGGTCTTCTTGATGCAGTCCTTCAGGTCAACCCTGGAAGAGGCAGCCTACTCAGATCTGGTAATAAAGGTTGTTGATGCTTCTGATGCTTTTTTCAAGAGCAAGCTTAAGACAGTTGATGATACTCTAAAGGAGATTAATGCTGACGCCATACCTTACGTAACCGTTTTCAACAAGATAGACCTATGTACCAATTCATGGCTCGAAGAGCTTGAAACTGCCTTCCCTGAAGCAATATTCATTAGTGCAGCAAAACGATTCAATCTTGAAGAACTGGAGAAGGCAATTGAAAAATTCATCCAGAGAGATCATGCAGAGAGAGCAATAGAAATAGACCAGGATCGCGTATCTACCTTCATGAAATTCAGAAATCAAATGAGGATCATTAGCGAAGAATATCAAGATGGAAGGATAAAGATACTCTACTCTGCTTCGGAGAAGATTCATAGAAAGCTTGTTTCAAGTCTTAAGGAGGTTAGAACATGAGATCCCTTCTTGCAATATTCCTGATCCTTTTCTTTTCCGCCAGCGCGATTGCGCAACTGGCTTTTCCAATTCCAAGGGCGGTCGATGTTACAGGTTACTTTGGTGAATTCAGAGGAACATCGAGGGAACTCTCTTACTCCGGCCATTTCCATACTGGAATTGATGTGTCGACCGGAGGACGAATAGGAGTTGAACTTATCGCACCTGAGCAGGGGTACATATCTTCAATAATTATCAATCACCCATTGTATGGAGTAGCACTGGTTCTGGCGCTTCCTGACATCGAAAACATAATTACCAACGAGAAAGGCGTAAAGCTTCTCTTTGCACACCTTGACAGCGTAGGCGACTTCTCTACACAAACCGGAAGACGAGTGGGAGATATTTACAGGAGTTTGCTTCAGGCATTCCCTCAAGAATATGTTGAGGCAGAATTCGATCCCAGGGAGTTCCCTGTGAGCAGAGGTGATATCATTGGAAGGACAGGCGACACAGGAGATGTTCCACCGCACCTTCATATGGAAGTCAGAGATATGGGGTCCGAACTCTACATTAATCCCGGGTATTACTTCGATCTAGGTAATCCTGAATCGGAAGTTCAGATCCTTGAAATCAGGGCTGGTGGAAGAGCTTACAGACTTGACGCAGGAGCTAATCCCCTTATCGAAGTTACGGAAGGTACTTCGCTCAGTGTCAGAACACATGTGCGACTGAGACACAATGTGAGCCCCAGGAGGATCGATCTCTTCATTGGCGACCTGCTCGTCTATCAGATCGACTTCTCTCATTTCACTGAGGATGAGAGATATATGGTGGATAATGTCTACGTGAATTCGACAGAGACGATCTACTGGTTCCTTCTGAAAACGCAGAATGAAGACAATATTATTACAGTAAACAGATGGGATTCTGTAGATCTGTCCGAAGTTCAGCAGGCAAGAATTGTGGTAAGAGACCACTGGGGAAACTCGACCGAGAGAACATTCAGAATTCTTCTGCAGAGGTGATTGTGTGTTCTTAAAAAGGCGAAAAAAGAACATGGCGAAGAATCCTTTCTACAATAAAGGCGAACACCTGGTAATATATTTCAAGTGCGAGAAATGCAACGAAACTTTCAGAAGTCATTTGAGAAAGTACTACGATATTGCTGTAGATTATGGAAAGGGTGGAAGCATGTACAGTCTTCAGAAGGAGTACATCGGAAGCAAATGCCATAACAGGATCCAGATTACAGCTGTTTTCAATCGGGCTTTCAAGCCGCTCACATATGAAATAACCGGAGGATCGTTCATTGCCGAAGAAGATTTTGAGGAGAAGAGCTAACCGTTTTGATCAAGGAGGAACCAGATGAAGAAATGGTTGTTCACCAGTGAGAGTGTAACTGAAGGTCATCCAGACAAAGTGGCAGATCAGATCTCCGATGCCATTCTGGATGCTCTTCTAGAGCAAGACTCTAATTCCCGTGCGGCAGTTGAAACACTGCTTGCAACCGGAGCTGCTGTTATTGCCGGTGAGGTTACCACAAGAGCATACGTCGATATTCCACGAGTTGTTAGAGACACAATAGTCGACATCGGTTATACGAGAGCCAAGTACGGGTTCGATGGAGAAACCTGCGCCGTGTTCACAAGTATCGAAGAGCAGTCCCCGGACATTGCTCTGGGTGTAAATACTTCTGTTGAAGCAAAGAAGCAGAAGAAGAATGCTTACGATCAGATAGGTGCAGGCGATCAGGGAATGATGTTTGGATATGCCACTTCCGAAACACCCGAGATGATGCCACTCCCAATAGTGCTTGCCCATAGACTGGCTTCTGCGCTTGCCAGGGTAAGAAAATCAAAAACCGTCAAAGGATTGAGACCCGATGGAAAGAGCCAGGTAACCGTCCAGTATGAAGCGAACCGTGCTATAGGAGTGAAGACGATAGTTGTTTCTGCACAACATGATCCTGCTCTCTCTCTTCTAGATATCGAAAACGCGGTAAGAGAACATGTCATAAAGCCTTCCATTCCCGAAGAGCTCATGATGAACAACGTTGAACTCTACGTAAACCCCACGGGAAGATTTGTGAAAGGGGGACCTGCTGCTGATACAGGGCTTACCGGAAGGAAGATCATCGTCGATACTTATGGCGGTTGGATTCCTCATGGTGGTGGTGCTTTTAGCGGAAAGGATGCAACCAAAGTTGATCGTTCCGCTCACTACATGGCAAGATACGTTGCCAAGAATGTTGTTGCTGCGGGCCTGGCTGAGAGAATAACACTGCAGCTTGCGTACGCAATCGGTGTTGCTCATCCAGTCTCTTTCATGATAGACACGCATGGAACAGAACATGTTGATCCTGATAAACTTCAGAAAACCCTTACCGAGATGTTCGACTATAGACCTGCGGCAATAATTGATCGACTTCAACTCAATAGACCTGTGTTCAAAAAGACCGCTTCCTACGGGCATTTTGGAAGAACTGATTATCCATTTTCCTGGGAGAAAACTGACGCAACAACGGAGCTGAAGAGAGCTTTTAATTTCTGAACACACATGATAGAATCTACTGAAATAGAAAGGAGGACTTGACAAGTGCCAAACAATGCATCAGCAAAGAAAAGAGTACGACAGACAGGAAAGAGAAGATTCGAAAACAGAATAGTGAAGACTCGCTATAGAGGCGCAACAAAGAGACTTCTGCTCGCTCTGGATAATCAGGAACCAGCTGAAAGAGTTGAGAGTCTACTCTCCGAGGCTTATGCTGCACTGGATAAGGCAGCGAAAAAGGGAGCAATTCACAAAAATCAAGCATCAAGAAGAAAATCAAGGTTGGCCTCTCGAGTGAAGGCACTCCCTCAGAAAACCGTGTAAGAGACAATGGCTATAAACAAAGGGGCGACGCTTGTCGCCCTTTTGTTTGCGTTGATTGACTTCTCGAGCCCGTTAGGCTTTGAACTCCTCAAGAGAATGCTTACCGAACAAGACGTTTTCCTCTGTCTGTTTATCAAACACGTGTGCCATGGTCATGTCGAGAACAAGATCCATCTTCGAACCAGCTTCAGCTCTTGTCTTCGGATCAACCTTTGCGACAACCTCATCATCACCGATTCTTGCATGAATGAGAGTCTCGCTGCCCAAAGGCTCGACTACCTCGCATTCGCCTGTTACGGTGAATTCATCTTTCACGTCCTTGGCAAACATCTTGTCATACATGTCTTCCGGCCTTATCCCAAGCAGCACATCTTCGTCCTTGTATTTTTCAAGTGCCTTTGACAGTTTATCAGGCACAGCTACTTCAAAGCCTTCTTTAGCAAACCAGATCTTCCCGTCCCTTCTCTTGAGCCTTCCATTGATGAAGTTCATCGCGGGCGTACCAATGAACCCTGCCACAAAGATGTTTCTTGGCTCGAAGTAGACCGTGTAAGGATCTCCGATCTGCTGAATGACACCGTCTTTCATTATGACTATCTTGTCAGCCATTGTCATTGCTTCAACCTGGTCATGGGTAACATATACAATCGTGGCTTCCAGATTTTGATGAAGTCTCTTGAGTTCTGCTCTCATCTGCACCCTGAGCTTCGCGTCAAGGTTCGAAAGCGGCTCGTCGAAGAGAAACACCTTGGGATTACGGACAATTGCTCGTCCTACAGCAACCCTCTGGCGCTGTCCACCGGAAAGCTGCTTCGGTTTGCGATCCAATAGTTGTTCTATCCCCAGAATCCTCGCTGCTTCATCAACTCTCTTCTTGATTTCAGCTTTTGGGGTCTTTCGAAGCTTAAGACCAAAAGCCATGTTCTCATAAACACTCATATGAGGATACAGAGCATAGTTCTGGAAGACCATAGCAATGTCCCTGTCCTTGGGTTCAACATCATTAACGACCCTTCCGCCGATCTTGATCGTTCCGTCTGTGATTTCTTCCAGTCCTGCTATCATTCTCAAAGTTGTAGTCTTTCCACATCCTGATGGCCCAACCAGGACCACAAACTCCTTGTCGTTAACTTCAACATTCACATCGGAGACTGCCCTGAAACCGTTTGGGAAGACCTTTCCTACTTTCTCCAGTAATACTTCAGACATCACACACCTCCGTCATTCTTCGTCAATCTCAACTATGAGATCAAGAATTCCCTTATCAAAAGCTTTCTCACCAACATCTATCAAGTAGAGATCGAATACCTGTTCAAGAAACTTGTTGATCCTCACATACTTCTTGTAATCCATCAAAACAGCAGTTGGAACGCCGTTCTTTGTTATAATTGAGTCACCGCTTGCTGTTTCATCAATGACTCTGGAAAGATGGGCCTTGGCATCTGCAACGGAGTAGAAGTTCAGTTCATGTAGATGTGGCAACATATCACCTCATAGCCATTATAGAACATGACCATAATAGTAGTCAAGTTTCTTGGAGGAACTTATGGGAAAAAGACTGTTCATGAAACAGCCGAATATGCGAAAAGTCATTTATTCTCTCCTGCCAATACTCGTCTTCAGTGTGGGGAATTTCGGTCTCAGAGTACTCTTTGTAGCAGCACTTGCTGTTTCTGTCGCGTTTATCATTGAGTTCCTGTTTGAAGCCCGAAAAGGTAAACCAGTTAGTGAGGCTGTCCTGGTGACCGGGTTGCTGTATGGACTGATACTTCCTCCAGCAGTTCCTATCTGGATCGTTGTTGTTGGAATAGTGTTTGCTGTGGTGTTCGGTAAGATGGCATTTGGAGGGTTCGGCCGAAACATCTTCAACCCTGCAATGGTGGGCAGAGCTTTTGTGTATATTAGCTTTCCTGTTGCGCTTACCGTGCAATGGACGCAAGCTGCGCGATTCTGGGGTGAGGGCTTCACCCGTTGGCTGGTCTTTCCCCAACCCGTTAGTGGTGCAACCCCCATCGAAATGATACGGTATGGAGAAGCGGTTTCCAGAGTGGACATGTTCATCGGTACGATAGCAGGTTCAGCAGGTGAAACTGCAAAATGGCTTATAATAGCGTGTGCGGTATATTTGGTCATAACAAAGACTGCATCATTCAAGATAATTGTCTCTACCATCTTTGCGGCGTTTGTAATCTCATCTTTGCTTTTCATATTCAGACTGTCCGTTATTGATCCGTTCGCTACTCTCACAGGCGGGAGTCTTCTGTTTGGAGCCGTGTTTATGGCAACAGATCCTGTAAGCGCCCCCAGAAGAGAAAGAGCGAAAGTGTACTACGGTATATTGATTGGATCACTGACAGTGATTATTGGCACTTTCTCACTATTTGGAGCTGGTCTGATGTTTTCGATATTGATTGCCAATACTTTCGCACCTCTAATTGATCATCTTGAAACATGGAGGATGAAAAAATGAGCCCCAGAGTCTATGGGATCTTTTACACCTTCGTTGTTTCTGCGATCTTCGTTGCCATGCTGGCATTCCTTAACGCTGCCACCAGAAACAGAATAATCGAGAACGAAGAAATTAGACTCCAGACCTCAATTCTCATTGCTGTGGGAGTCCTTCATCCAGATGATTTACCTCAGAGGGATATGATCTCTTCGATATTCAGTGAAAGCATCCGCACGATACAGTATTCTGAGGGAAATATCTACCTCAGTGAGAATAATCAGGAGAAGGTTATCGCTTTCCTTGTTTCAAGTCCAGGTCTTTGGGGTACGATTACGGCAGTCGTAGCCATCAATGAAAGCTATGACAGACTGGCGGGAATCGAATTCTACGAACACTCTGAGACCCCGGGGTTGGGCGGAAGAATAGACGAGCTTGACTTCAAAAATCAGTTCAAAGGTCTGCTAATATCGGAAGATCCAGAGGCACGAATATCAGTGGTCAGATTTGAAGAAGACGTCTCCAAAGAGAGATCCAGCATAGCAGCAATAACTGGTGCAACGAGGACTTCTGAGTCGATCCAGGAGCTGATCAACAGGGCAATTAACAGTGTTCTGCCGGTAATTGCAGAGGTCTTGGGTGATAACAATGGTGGATAAGAAGAACTTCCTGCAGAATCTCTGGAAAAACAACCCCGTCCTTGTACAGATTCTTGGAATCTGTTCCGTCCTTGCCGTTACGAACGACCTTACGAATACTACTATAATGGCTATTAGCCTTGTCTTTGTAACCGGACTTTCCTCACTGACAGTCTCTCTGTTGAGGAATAGGACACCAAGAAACGTCAGAATGATTGTTCAGGTTCTTATTATTGCTTCATACGTGGTTATGGTTGATACATTCCTGAAGGCCTACCTGCCCGACATAAGCAGATCGTTAGGGCCCTACGTCGGTCTTATTATCACAAACTGCATAATAATGGGTCGTGCTGAAGCTTATGCTCAATCACACAACCCTGTGGACTCCCTTCTTGACGGTGTCTCTTCAGGGATCGGTTATGGCCTCGTGTTACTCATGATTGCATTCGTCAGGGAGCTCCTGGGATTTGGCAGCCTATTTGGTTTCAGGCTGCTTCCTGAGAGTTCAACAAGCTGGACGATAATGATAATGCCGCCAAGTGCTTTCTTTGTGATGGCCACGATCATATGGATAGCCAGAACACCATTCAAGAAGAAGTCCGAAAGGCGCTGATGAGATGGGTGTTGGACTGAATCCTTTCGTGATAATGATAGCTGCTGCGCTTACGAGTAATATGATCCTGAGTAACTTCCTGGGGATGTGTTCTTTCATCGCAATATCGAAAGACTTGAAAACTGCTAATGGTCTAGGCCTGGCAGTTACCTTTGTTCTAACATTTACCACGGTTCTTAACCATTTCGTCTACTACTATATTCTCATACCACTGGGACTCGAGTATCTGCGTTTCATAGTGTTTATCATTGTAATTGCAGCGTTTGTACAGTTGCTGGAAATGATCATCAACCGCTTTTCTCCAGCATTATACATAGGTCTTGGAATCTTTCTTCCGCTCATTACTGTGAATTGTGCGATACTCGGTGGAGTACTCTTCATGATTATTAGAGACTACACAGCATTACAGGGTCTTCTCTTTGGTTTTGGCTCAGGCGCAGGCTGGTGGTTAGCAATCGTGGCTCTTGCAGCAATACGAGGAAGGTTAAGAGAGAAAGACATCCCCCCACAGCTTAACGGCACAGGAATAACGCTGATAATCATCGGGATCATGGCAATGGCGTTTATTGGTTTCTCGGGAATGGTTCCTGTGAGGTAATGGGGTGGAATATTGATGCTTCTTGAAGTTCTTGTCACTGTAGTGGTTGTGGGTGGAATATCAGCTATTCTCTCGGCACTGCTCAGTGTTTCCGATGCTCTTGTAAACAACTACGGAGACGTGAAGATCACCATCAACAGGGAAAGAAATATCGACACTACAGGTGGCTCAACACTACTTGCTACTCTGGGCGCTGAGAAGGTATTCCTTCCCTCCGCGTGCGGAGGGAAAGGGAGTTGCGGTCTGTGTAAGGTCAGAGTAGTGACGGATATTGGGCCTGTATTCCCAACTGAGACCCCGTATTTGAGCAAAGAAGAGACTAGCTCAGGTGTTAGACTTGCCTGCCAGATCAAGGTGAAGAAAGACCTCGAAATCGAGATCCCTGAAGAATTGTTCAATATAAGGGAATATCAAGCTCGTGTAATGAGCGTAT
>DLVL01000023.1:19605-19919 GCA_003444085.1 Kosmotogaceae bacterium
ATGAGAGCATACTCGATCTCTTCACCTCCTTTCCAGAAAAGGATCATTCAATTGCTGATCAGGCTCGTTCCAAATGGCGTAGCAACGACTTATGTTCACAAGCACTTGAATAAAGGCGAAGAACTAGCCATTATGGGACCTTTTGGTGAGTTTTACCTTCGTGACTCATCTTCGGATATCGTGTTTGTTGCGGGAGGCTCCGGTTTAGCACCGGTCAAAGCTATAGTTCATGAGATGATCAAAACCGGTTTCGAGCGTAAGACTTACTTCTTTTTTGGAGCACGTACCACTGCAGACTTGATGTATACTGATCT
>DLVL01000143.1 GCA_003444085.1 Kosmotogaceae bacterium
GTTGGTGATGATGTTTTCGCAGGAGAAGTCCTGTCAGCAGAGGAAGCAAGATCAATCTATTTTGAGATAGTCTCAGCAATGAGAGATCCAGCATTGCTCGAGTATGTAGGTTCTGGGTTGATTCGACTTAGCGTGTTTCCCTTCGAACCTGGAGAGAAGCGAACGTTTTCTCTGAATTACTCACAACCTCTTGAACTGCTCGGTAATGCCTATTCATTTACTTATCCTCTCAAAATCGAATCACTTCTCTCTGAACCGATCGGCCACGTCAGAATCATCGTAGAGGTTTCTGATGAAATCGCAGAAGTGTTTTCTCCCAGCCACCCGTTCAGGCATATGGACAGAGATAACGATGGGTCCTACATCTTTGAAGCGGAGAATCTTCGCCCTAACTCAGATGTCATGTTTGTCCTGAGCACCGGAGGCGCAGAAATTCCATCATCTGTGGTCACACACTGGGATAGCACACTAAATCGCGGCTATTTTCTTCTTTCTCTGGTTCCGAAGATCGAAGAAACGACTGTAATTCCCAAAGATGTGGTCTTCGTGCTCGATATTTCAGGATCGATGTACGGCGCCAAGATAGAGCAGGCAAGAAAAGCTCTTGAACAAACACTCCAGATGCTGAGAGAAGATGACAGATTCGCCATAGTGACTTTTGACGGAGACGTATACAACCTTACCAAAGAGCTTCTGCCAGCCCATAAGAAAACAGAGTGGATAGACAGGGTTCGCGAAATCCAGGCAGGTGGTCTTACCAACATTTACGATGCTCTTAGAGTTGGGTTGAGCGTCTTTGATGAGAAGGAAGATCGTTTCAAAGTTCTTCTTTTCCTCACAGACGGGGAACCTACTGCTGGGATCACAGACACAGGAAGGATTGTGAACGACACTACCAGTGCTGCCAGGGAGAAGAAAGTGCACATATTCTCATTCGGCATTGGAACAGGAGTAATCGCAGAGCTGCTTGATCGCCTGGTGCAGGAAAATGCAGGCAGGGTCAGCTATATCGTTGAAGGAGAAACAATTGAGGCAAAAGTGGCTGATCTATACAGATCAATAGAAACGCCCGCACTGGAGAATGTCACGGTTAACCTGAGCGGAATCCCTATCATTAGCATCATCCCTGAAGGTCCTTACACATTGTTCTCAGGAAGCGCCCTCAGGTTATCAGGTATCTTCCTCGAAGGAGGAGAACTGCGTGTCAGAGTAGAAGGCGAGAGAAGCGACGAACACTACACTTACATTTACAGATTTGATGTCAATGAGTCGCAGGAGAACGCCTTTGTGTCAAGAATATGGGCCCAGAGGAGAATTGCGCAACTTGCCAACAGGTACAGATATGAGCAGGGACTGAGCGAAGAAGCGAGAGAAGAGATATCCTATGAGATCATCGCCCTGTCAAAGAGCTTCAATATCATCAATGAATTCACCTCTTTTCTCATCGCTCCAGAATTGCAGAACATTAGCAGGAGTTTCAGCGATAGTTTCGACCTGGCCTCGAATAGTGTCGGCTCTGTAATGGCAGCCAAGTCTGTTGCAGAGATGGAACAGGACGCCATAACAGGAGGTGTTGCAACAGATCTGAGATTCATTGGTCAGCAGGCCTTTGGCCTTATCGATGGAGTCTGGACTCACGATAATCCTGGAATCGAGGACTTGGAAACAGTGAAAGTAGAGATATTCAGCGAGGCCTATTTCAAACTTGCTGAAACTGACCCATGGATTGTGGAGGTCTGCGCTCTTGGTAACAGAGTGAAATTCGTGTTCAACAATACACTTTTTGAGATTGGAGATGAAGGTATAGTGAGTTATGAAGAACTGATGGAAGCGCTGAACTGAGTAAATGGTATTCTTATGAATGAGTCAGTCTAACGGTCTGTAATGAACAGCATGAATAAAACACCTGTGTACAGGGTTTATACTCTTTGTATGTGAGTCAGGTTATGCTGGTTAGATATACATGCCAGCCAATGTATATTGCTAGGGGGAAGAAGTGGAGCACTGGGCACACTTAACCATAATACTTCTTGCGGCATCTTTGCTGCTATTTGGGTTCTCTTTTCATAATGAAACCACATCATCTATCAATGCACCTGAAGCCATATACGTTCTGGAAAAGGTTGAGATCGGTGGTATGGATCAGTGGGTTCTGGTAAAGGGCAGGGATACAGCAAATCCCGTTCTCCTGTGGTTGCATGGGGGACCAGGAGCATCTCTCATGCCTGCGTCATGGTACTTTGATGACGAACTTCTGAATGACTTTGTCGTCGTTCACTGGGATCAGATAGGTTCTGGCAAGTCCAACACCTGGGGCTTTGATTACGACCAGTTGAATCTCGAAAGATATGTCCAGGATGCACAAGAAGTGACAAACTACATTAAGGAGAAGCTCGGCAAGGAGAAGATCTACATTATAGGTTACTCGTGGGGATCCAGGATAGGAATAAGGCTGTCGGCAAGACACCCCGAAGACTTTTATGCGCTCATATCACTTGGCCAGGTCGTCAGCCCCATGAAGGATCATGTTGTTACCTTTAACCGTGTCATGGCGAAGGCGCAGGAGCAAGACAACGAAAGAGACATTACTCGACTGGAAATGCTCGGTGAACCTCCGTATACAGAACACAAGGATTACACTATCTTGAGAGAGATGGCTCAACAATACGACGGAGGAACAGACTTTGGATACTTGAAGCTTGCCTGGCTGGGACTGCAGTCATCAGAGTATCGTCTGCGAGACTATCCGCTGTATATTGCTGGCTATCTCAAAGGACTCAATGCGATGTGGGAAGAGTCCATCGAGTTTGATGCATTTGCTGAAGTGCAGACACTGAAACTCCCTGTATACTTTCTGATTGGTTCAGAAGACTTATTCACGCCGGTTGAGCTTGTCAGGGAGTACTATGAATATCTCGATGCTCCCATGGGGAAGGAGCTCATTGTCTTCGAGCATTCTGCACACGCCCCATTCATGAGTGAGCCTGAGAAGTTCCGCGAAGTACTATTGCGAATAAAACATGAAACATACAAATAATAAAGCAGAGAACTATTGAGAAGCGAAGCAACCTGTAACCCGGCCAGTTCCGAGAAAACCACGCGGGCCAGTGCGCCCAAGACCAGGGCGGCTAGCTCTAGCTTCGCTAGGCCAG
>DLVL01000100.1:0-13086 GCA_003444085.1 Kosmotogaceae bacterium
CTTGACAAAACCGGTACGGTAACTATAGGAAAGCCAACACTCACAGATGTAATACCCCTGAACGGGTTTGATCACGAAGAGGTTATGTCATATGCTGGAGCCCTTGCAGCAAAGAGCTCACATCCTCTTGATAGAGCGATTGTCGAAAAGTTGGACGATCTATCCGATATCAGCGTTGAGCAGTTCAGTGTTGAGGCAGGCAAGGGGATATCTGGAATAGTCGCGGGGCACAGAGTAATAATGGGTAACAGAAAACTCGTAGAAAACCATCGCGATGAGAGCGTGAACAAAATTGATGAACTGAGCGCTTCAGGAAAGACGGCTCTGCTGGTTGAGATCGACGGCACAATTTCGGCGGTCCTGGGCATTGCCGATACTGTGAAAGAATCATCACAGGCTGCAATTGAGGGACTCAAAGACAGGGGAATTGAAGTTGTGCTACTAACCGGCGATAACGAAAAAGTTGCGGCTGCTGTCGGAAAGAAGCTTGGCATTTCAAGGGTAGTAGCTGAGGTTCTCCCAGAGGACAAGATTGAAGTTGTCAGGGAACTCCGTTCAAGGGGAGAAATCGTGGCAATGGTTGGAGACGGTATCAATGATTCTCCCGCACTGGCGGAAGCAGATGTGGGCATAGCCATAGGATCAGGCACGGACATCGCAGTGGAAAGCTCTGATGTGGTACTGATGAGAGACGATCTCATGGACGTTGTGAAAACCATGAAACTCTCCAGGGCAACCATGAGGAACATCAAGCAGAATCTCTTCTGGGCGTTCTTCTATAACTCACTGGGAATACCGGTGGCAGCAGGTGTATTCTACCTGTCCCTTGGATTTAGACTGAACCCAATGATTGCTGGAGCAGCAATGGCTTTTTCCAGCGTCTCGGTTGTTCTGAATGCACTGAGGTTGAGAAAGCTCAGGATCTAATTGGAGGTGGATGCAGTGAAGATATGGATTGACGGGATGTCCTGTGAACACTGCAGGAAAAGGGTTGAGAGACAGCTTGAGATGCTCGAAGAAGTGAGAAAGGTATCAGTTGACCTCGATTCAGGCATAGCTTTTCTGTCTGGTGCCGGGTTGACTCCGGACAGGATAGTTGAAGCTATCAAGAACGCGGGATACGAGGTGAAGGAAATTGAAGAAGACTGAATCAACCGATGATCATGGATTAAAGACTAAGAAACATGAAAAATCATTGAGACTACTCAAGACCGCCAAAGGCCAGGTTGATTCGGTGATAAGGATGATTGAAGAAGAGAGGTACTGTGTAGATGTTTCAATGCAACTACTCGCAACCATCTCGCTTCTGAAACGAGCAAATACAGAGATAATCAACAGACATATCGAAACATGTGTCAGGCACGCTGTTGAGAAAGGTGATATTGACGATAAGATCCAGGAACTTGAACAACTAATGCGTTACCTGGAAAAGTCTCTGTGAACATATCCCGGAGTATTCAGTCTTTTCTTACTATTGTCCAGTCGTAAGGTGGAATGATTAATTCCCCGTCTTCAGTATTGACTTTCAAACGGTGTCTGAAAGGGTTAAGCAACACGAGGCCATTCTGAAGATGGACCGGTTCGGCGCCCTGGAAGTCTCTCTCCTGCAATCCCATTAGCTGCAGTACCATGGAAGCCAATTGCGTTTGCGGTACAGTGGCAAGGAAGTACCATCCTTCTTTCTCAGAGAGCGCGGTATAGCTCTCGAAAGGTTGTTCAGAAAAAGCAGCGAGCTGCCTTGCCCCGTTGAGCTCGACAAGGTCCACTATGAAGCTGCCTTTGAGAAGAGTACCATTGAGGTCCACAGAGATTGCTTTTTTGATTCCACCGAAATCTTCAACCGTAATCCCCAGTCGGTCATGAATAATACTGGGGATATCCCCGCAGATCGTGTTGTTTTCATCCTTGACTCCTGTGTGAGCTGTTACCAGTACCTTTCCGTTGAAATCAAGGAGTTTCCTGGCAAATCCCTCATCCAGGAAAAACGCTGTTGGGATTATTAGCACAGAAAAAGGATCGAGGTCACTGTCTGAGAAGACAAAGTCTACATTGTAGCCCAGCTCTCGGACCGCTTTGTAGATAGGGAATATGCCGTCTTCAAACAATCTAAAATCGTTATTGATGCCATCGATGCGGTTTATCCAGAAGTTCTCATAGTCGATATATATGCCAATTTCTTTCCTTCTCTTTTCCAGCGATTTTGAGCTCACTGCTTCGAAAGCTCTTGAAGCGGAGGTAGCCCTGGGTGTGATCTTGCCGGAATAGCCCACAAGGCCGCCATGATACTGCTCTGCTCCATAAGGAAGCTGACGGAAGCGGAAGATCATGGAGCCAAAAGCCCCATACGCAAAAGCCTGCTTTATCCAGTAGCCAAGCTGTTCAGGCTCATAGTATCTGTTGACCCGTTGCCAGTTAACGATTCCTGGTTGCTGTTCCATTACGACGAATCCAGTATCTTTCAAAGAGCGCATCAGGTCATGGTTCATTCCCTGAAGCAAGTGATCATAGTCACCTGGAGAGTAGTTGTCCCAGCTCACAAAATCAACGTGTTCCGAGAGCTTTCTGTAGTCAATTTCAGTGAAGTTTACCATCATATTGTGCGTTATGGGTTTGGCAGAGAACCTTCTTACAAGAGTTGCCTGTTCTATATGGTAGGAAAGGACTGAATCTGAAGAAAAACGCATATACTCAAGCAACAGATGAGGATTGACAGAGGCAACGGTCTTCATCGGCGGGTCTATCTGATCCCATTCAGTATAAGTTTGGCTCCAGAAAACGGTTCCAAGGGAAGAGTTCAGTCGATCAAGAGTAGAGTACTTCCTGCGCAACCAGTTCCTGAACTCTCTTGCACAGTTCTCACAGAAACAAACGGTGGTGCCATGGCAGCCGTATTCATTGTCTATTTGCCATGCGATTATTCGGTCATCATTGCCGTAGTGTCGAGCAAAGGCCTCTGTAATTATTCTTGAATGATGTCTGTACAGCTCAGAGTTGAAACAATAATGCTTCCGCGAGCCATGTAGCCTTAGATGACCGTGTTCGTCTCTTTGGAGGATGTCCGGGCTCTTCTTTACCAACCATATTGGAGGTGACGCTGTTGGTGTTCCCAGTATCACCTTAAGGCCTGCCGATGATATAACATCAAGCGCGCGATCGAACAGTGAGAAATCTATCTTCCCCTGCTCTTTTTCGACAACCGACCAGGAGAATTCTCCGATTCTCACAGTGTTGAAATTCATCTCTTTCATCAGCTCTACGTCCCGGCTCCAACGACTCTCTGGCCAGTGTTCCGGATAATATGCAGCTCCAGTTATCCTCATCCTTTGACACTCCCCATCGTAAGACCTTCAATAAAGTATCTCTGGAACATTAGAAATACTACCAGAGGAACTACCGCAGCAATTATCGCTCCTGCTGACATTACGTTCCAGCTTGTTATCCATTGTCCTTGCATTGTAACAAGTCCCAGAGTTACAGGTTTCAGCCTGTCACTCTGCAGAAGAATCAGTGACCACAAATAGTCATTCCAAATCCAGGTGAACTCCAGAATGCTCAATGCCGCCATGGCTGGAAGTACAAGAGGCAATGCAATTCTTCGGTAGATGGTGAAGCTTCCTGCTCCGTCAATCCTGGCTGCTTCAAAGAGACTGTCCGGAATGGTCTTCATGAAATTTCTTAAGAAGAAGGTACAAAACCCTAACTGAAACGCAATGTGAAATAGAATCACACCGTGATAGGTATCATACAGACCTGTATTCACGGAAAACCTGTAAACCGGTATCAGCAACATTTGAAACGGAACGAGCATACCGCCTACGAAGACCATTAGAATCGGTGTGGACAGCTTGAAATCAAACCAAGAAAGAGCAAATGCCGCAAGGCTAGAAAGGAATAGAGCTCCGATAACTGAAGGTACAGTGATTATGAACGTGTTCAGGAAATACCTTCCCATGTTTGCGTCAGTCCAGGCAGTTATGTAATTACCTGGCTTCAGCTCTCTGGGCGGTTCCCACCATCGCCTCATCAGCATAAGCTCATCCATTGACTTCAAAGAAGTAAAGACAGAGATCAGAAATGGGGTTAGCCAGACAACGACAAGGAACGTTGCTAAAGCATAAAATATGAAGCGCTTCATAACTCTGCCTCCTTCTTTAGTACATGGCGTATATAGAATATGATGAACCCCAAGGTAATGAGAAACTGAACAGTCGCAATCGAAGATCCGTAACCCATCCGGTAATTATGGAATGCCTGAACATACATGTAATTCGCCATGACACTGGATGAATAGAATGGTCCACCTCTGGTCAAGACATACACAATATCGAAAGCCCTTAACGAGTCGATAATGCTGATCGTTACAGCTATGACCATTGCCGGCCTCAGCATGGGAAGAACGACACTGAAGAAACGTCGCCAGGCGTTTGCTCCGTCAACGTATGCGGCCTCAACAAGCTCGTTGGGCACGAGTTTGAGCCCGGCAAGAAAGAGGACCATGGCATATGATATCTGTTTCCAGGAAGCTGCAAGAATCAGGGAGTACGTAACCACTGAAGGATCACTCAACCATCCGACTGGACCTAAACCAAACAGTGCCAAGAGGCTATTCAATGCACCTGTACGGGGTTCCAGGATCCACATCCATATTTGACCAATAACTACGAATGAAAGTGTCATTGGCAAATACATAAATGTCTTGTATATCTTGGATCCTCTAAACTTCTGGTCAAGAAAGACAGCGAGCAGCAGTCCCAGAGGAACGGTTACTCCCGCAAATCCTACTAGCCACCTGACGTTGTTCAATAAAGATTTCTGGAAATTCGGGTCGCCAAACAGCCTTCTGAAATTCGCAAAACCTATCATTTCGTAGGTCGGTGATACTCCGTCCCAGTTTGTGAAACTCAGTATGAGTGTTTGAACCAGCGGGATTATCACCCATATCGCGTACATCGTAAGAGGAAGAGCAAGAAAAGCATATGGGACCCACCAGCGCTTAGATTTCATCAGTTCCTCCGGTTAACAATACAGGGAGGGGTTCACCCCTCCCTGTAGGAGATGATTACTCGAAGATTCTTTGTCTTTCTTTCTCGAGATTGCTGAGCAGTGTTTCAACTCTATTCGGGAAAACCATGAACTCGACAAAAGCATTCATTCCTGCTTCTGCCATCTCGGGATCAGTATCACGGTCATAGAACTGCATTACCCCGTCAGATCCCAGAATCATTTCAAGCCCTTTCTTGGCATGAGCATCAGGAGCTGGGACATGCTTGTTAGCTGCAAGTCTTCCGAGCTCTGTGGCAAAGTACTCCTGAGCTTCTCTGGATGCTATGAACTGGAGGAAAACTTTGGCACCATCTTTGTTTCTTGCTCCTGCGGGAATCATGAATCCATCGATCGGTGTATCTTCATAGACGCCGATATTCCCATCAATGATCGGGAATCTGAAGAAATCGATGTTGTCCTTGACTGCTTCAGGAGCAACGTCCTTGATGAACTGACCCATAAGGTACATTCCCGCTTCTCCTGTAAAGAGGAAGTTAGCTGCATCCTGCCAGTTGTAAGACGTGTGATTGTCAAGAAAGTACCCTTTTTCTGCCAACTGGCCCCAATAGTCGAACACTCTTTTGACTCCTTCATCAGTATAGGGAATAACGCCTTCGGTAAGCTTAAGATGGTAATCCAGGCCATTGACTCGCATGTTGAGGTAGTCAAACCATCCTGCAGCAGTCCACAGGAATCGCGTTCCGATTGTTATCGGAATCTTGCCAGCATCTTTTAGTGTTTGACACACATCGAGAAACTGTTTCCAGGTAACCGGAACACTGAGACCAAGCTCGTCAAAAACTTCAGTGTTGTAGTAAACGCCCCACCAGTACCAGGACTGCGGCAAGAAGTAGATTTTTCCATCATGCGAGGATGCACTCTTGAAAGCCGCAGGGAAATCTGCCTCAAATCCTTGAGGAAAGATGTCATCGATCGGTTCAAGTAGTCCTCTGCTGGCAAAGAAACGCATTCTTTCTCCCGCGAACCAGGTTACCACATCGGGAGCGTCCGACGATCCCAGCCAAGTTCTCAGAAGAGTCTTGAAGTCTTCATGCGGAAAAGTGTTCACGACAACGTCATATTCCGGGTAGAGATCTCTGAACTGATCAACAAGTTCAGCAAATACGCGTCTTGGCGCAGGGTCGGACATGTACGAGTTAATCACCAACCTCTGCGCTGAGATCGTCAATGCAATGACGACCACCAGAATAACAAGTAGTGCTCTTTTCATCTCTTACACCTCCATTATGCGCTTCCGCGCAAGATTAGTTCGGGAATGTATCTCAGTTTTCCGCTCCTTTTTCCAGAGAGAATTTCGAAAGTTGTGCGAACCATCTCACTTACTGGGATTCTCAAAGTGCTGAGGTCTGCTGCTTCAGCAAAAAACACATCGTCAAACCCGATCACGAGTACATCCTTTCCTATACGGACTCTTCGCTCCCTCAGCGCTCTCATTACACCAATTGCCATCATGTCGTTGTGACAAAAAATGGCTTCAGGGAGGGCATCCAGGCCCTTCACTGTCTGATAAGCCACGCGCCAGTCAAGGGAAAGGTTGAATACCTGAGCAGAATCTGCACCACCAAAACCCTCGAGGAAGCCTTCAGTTCTTCCAACAGTAGCCGCTTTTCTTGGATTATCCATGATCAGTGCAACTCCACCAATGCCAAGATTGCGGAGGTACTCACCTGCTTTCTTGCCACCTTCATGGTCATCTATCCAGACCTCATCCAGTTCAGCTTCAGGAAAGTGCACGCCAAAGGATACAACCTTGTGTCCGCTCCTTGAAGAACGCTCGAGGTGCCTGAACTCATAACCTTCCGGAGCGACTACGATTGAATCAACTCCGGTTTCCTCAAGCAGCCGAAGAGCCTTCTCTTCCTTTTGATGGCTCCTGTTGGTGTCTGTTACAATGACAGTGAGGCCCTGGTCATTCGCTAAATCTTCTATTTCCCCAACTGCTTCCGCGTAGAATGGGTTTCTTATGTCAAATACCAGGACCCCCAACCTTCCAGTTTTGCCTGACCTGAGTGATCGTGCATCCCTGTTGGGAAGATATCCAAGTTCTTTAATAGCTCTGACAACCTTCTCTCGAGTATTGTGACTGACACCGGGAATCCCGTTTATTACACGTGATACGGTCATCATGGAAGTATTGGCCTTTTCTGCAACTTCTCTGAGAGTCACACGCTTCAATTCGATATCCTCCCTGTTAACGTTAACTGTTAACGTTAACATTATAGTGCTTGAAGATCAGCATGATCAAATTCAGTCAATCAGATTCCTGCCTGCTGACAAGAAATTATTCATGAAGAAGGATGTAGATCTTCCTGAAATGCAGGGAAGCTACATAAGAGTTATGACTTTATTCCGAGAAGCAGAGATGAAGTCGCGACAACTTTTTCTTCAACAAGTGCAGTTGCATCAACAGTAACGACTCTCATCCTTCGAGCTTTCACTCTTACATGGTAAAGGAGCCGATTTCCTGGTTTGACTTCTGCTCTGAATCGAACCTTGTCGATACCCAGGAAGAGTGGTATGGCTGAGGTTTGCCCGAGCAGAAGAATGCCGGCTGTCTGAGCAAGGCCCTCAACAATGAGGACACCAGGATAGACAGGATAATCAGGGAAGTGTCCTTGAAAAACCGGGTCATCGGGATTGATATCTCTATAGGCTTTTATGTTGTCTTCTTCCTCTTCAAGTACCCCGTCAACCAGTAAGAACGGCGAGCGGTGTGGTATTCGTGACTTCACAAACTCCTGATCCTTCAAGCTGTTCGACCTCCTCAAAGTGATTATATCAGGAGTCGGAATCCGAACGTAATCATATGATAGCGAACGAATCTCGAACGAACAAGTCTCTGAGAACACTGGCATACCTTTGCTAACAAATCCTGAGGCGACTGTCATTCGCCAGATTGGGGGATTACAATGGGAACCATCATTGCTGGAACCGGTTCTTATCTTCCGAGCAGGGTTGTTCCGAACTGTGAGCTTGAGAAAGAGCTTGGGCTGCCCGAGAACTGGATATTCAGAAGAACCGGGATCATTGAACGTAGATATGCTGATCAAGAGACTGTTCTTTCAATGGCTATTGAGGCTTCTGTAAGAGCTATCGGAGAAGAGACAGGGGATATTGGTCTTGTCGTTGCACATTCGTCAACGCGTAGAAGAGCTTTTCCTTCCATGGCAAATGAAGTATCTGGAGTGCTCGGTATCAAGCCAAAGATTGCTTTTGACATTGCATCGGGGTGTGTGGGTTTCTTACAGGGATTTCTCACTGCCACTTCATACATGGAACGCTTCAAAATCGATCTTGGTCTAGTTGTGGCTTCTGAGGAGCTGAGCAGGTATGTAGATACATCTGACCGGGATACGTCGATTCTCTTTGGCGATGGCGCGGGGGCTGTCCTGCTCAAAAAGTGCAGGGGCACGGACGTTCTTCTTGAGAGTGATTCCGGCACGGAAGGCGCACTGGGAGACTCTCTTTCATTGGAGGTTGGTACTGAGGCTAAAATGAGAATGAACGGTGGTGAAGTTTACAAATTCGCTGTCCGCACACTCGTTGATTCTGTCAGGAGAGTGCTTGAACGGAGCGTTATGACAGTGAATGATGTGGATGCTCTTGTTCCACACCAGTCAAACGGGCGTATCCTTCAGGCAGCTAACAAACATCTTGGCTTTCCTGAAGAGAGGATTCTTTCAGACCTAGCCTATCTGGGTAACACAGGTTCGGCTTCTATACCCATAACACTTGACAGAGCGAACAGGCAGGGGATAATAGCTCAAGAAGACACTCTGCTTTTTGTCAGTTACGGAGCCGGTATGAGCTGGAGCACAGTTCTAACCGAGTGGATTTCGAGAAAGGAGGATCATAGTTGCATTCTGAAAACCGCGTTTCAAGGATACTGAATACTGATTATCCAATCATCCAGGGGGGAATGGCATGGGCATCTGATCCCATTCTCACTGCTGCTGTCTCGAATGCAGGAGGGCTGGGTATGCTGGCCTCTGGGAGTATGAATGCCGAAGACCTCTCACTAGAGATTGAAAAGACCAGAACACTTACAGAAAGAGCCTTTGGCGTGAATGTTATGATGCTGTCACCGCATCTTCATGAGATCATAGATCTTCTCGTGCAGGAAAGAGTACATCTGGTAACACTCGGTGCGGGTAATTCGGGAAAGGTCATTGGGAAGCTCAAGAGTGCCGGGATTGTGGTTGCGCCGGTAATTGCATCTGTTGCAATGGCACGCAGAGCAGAATCTGTCGGCGCTGACATGGTGATTGCTGAAGGCATGGAGGCAGGTGGACATATAGGAAGGGTTACAACAATGGCACTCGTGCCACAGGTAGCAGATGCTATACAGATTCCGGTTGTTGCCGCAGGAGGAATTGCAGATGGAAGAGGAATGGCCGCTGCCTTCTGTCTTGGAGCTGAAGGAGTCCAGATGGGGACGAGGTTTGTCTGTTCCGTGGAGTGTCAAGTTCACGAAAACTATAAGGAAAGACTCGTCAAGGCGTCTGAGCTGGATGCAATCATTGCGGGTGTCGGGTCAGGACACCCGATCAGGTGCCTCAGGAATAGCCTTACAAGGAAGATAGATGTAATGGAGAAGAGAGGGGCAGAGTTTGAGGAGATTGAGAGGATTGCAGTCGGAGGATTGAGAAGAGCAGTCAAGGAGGGTGATATGGATAACGGGTCGGTCATGGCAGGGCAGATCTGTGGACTTGTGAAAGAGATCGTTCCTGTTGATAAAATCATCCGTTCGATGATAGAAGAATTCACTCACATTTTCCGAGATCATTCCGGGGGGAGTCTCTCATGATTGCATGGATGTTTCCGGGACAGGGTGCGCAGTATGTCGGAATGGCAGGTGATCTTCTTTCTTCAGACGACACTGTATGCGGTGCACTAGAAGATATCGAAGAACGCCTGGGAGTGGATATAGCCCGCATAATGCAGAACGGTCCAGAAGAACAGCTAAGACTGACCGAGAATGCACAGCCAGCAATACTACTTCACAGTGTTCTTTCAGCAAGGAGAGCAATTGAAAAAGGTTTCAGGCCAGACTTTCTTCTGGGGCAGAGTCTAGGAGAGTATTCGGCGCTGGTAGTATCTGGAGCGATGGATCTTGCTGATGCTGTTGAGATAGTTAGACTCAGAGGAAAACTGATGCAGCAGGTAGTTCCTGAAGGGAAAGGAGCGATGGCAGCGATCATCGGCCTTGGTGCTGAAGCCACAAGTAAGATCTGCAATGAGATCGGATCAGAGGATGAGATATGTATTTCCAATTACAATGCTCCTGAACAGGTTGTTGTTTCTGGTCTGCGGGAATATGTGGAGAAGGCAGCAGAAAAGGCTGGCGAGAGCGGAGCGAGAAAAGTAGTGATGCTTGGTGTTAGCGCGCCATTTCACACAAAGCTCCTTGCTCCTGCTGGTGAATCTCTTCGAAAGAGATTGCAGATGATTGAAATCAGGCCACCGTCCGTTCCTGTAATATCCAATGTTTCTGCACAGCCTGTCCCACAAAGCAAAGAAGGCATTATCGAACTCCTTGTCAGACAGGTATCTTCGCCAGTCAGGTGGGAGGAGAGTATAAAGTACCTTGTCGGAAACAGTGTGGATTCTTTTGTCGAGTTTGGACCCGGTGCAAGTCTTTCAGGACTCGTCAGGAAGATAGACAACAAGGCCAAGGCCCATCCCACTGATCGCAAGGATATTGCAGCAGTCATGAATGAGGTGTATCCAAATGTCTAGAATAGCGCTGGTAACAGGTGGCACAGGAGGAATAGGAAAGGCAATCGTGAACACGCTGGTGGAAGATGGAATGAAGGTGGCGTTCACGTACAACTCAAACACAGAAGAATCTGAAGAGATCGAAGGCAGGTTTGGGAGAGACCAAACAAAGGCATTCAAGTGTGATATTTCCAATACAGATGAGATCAAGAAACTCGTAGATGATGTCTCAAGTGCTTTTGGTACTGTCGAAGTACTTGTCAACAATGCCGGTATTAGTAAAAACAGGCTCGTCTTGAGGACGAGTATGGAAGACTGGAAGAGAGTAATGGAAGTCAATCTTGATGGAGCTTTTGCTCTCACACAGGCCATTCTGCCGGGAATGATAAAGAAGAGGTGGGGAAGGATCATTTTCGTATCGTCTGTTGCTGGACTTATGGGGAATGTGGGCCAAGCCAGCTATGCTTCTTCCAAGGCGGCACTTGTTGGTCTTGCAAAGACAGTAGCACGAGAAGTTTCATCCAGAAGCATCACCTGCAATGTTGTTGCTCCAGGACTGATCAACACAACGATGACCAGGGAAATCAGAGAGGAGTATATGAAAAGATTGATGGAGATAATCCCCCTGAAACGGTTGGGCACACCCGAAGAAGTGGCCTCTCTCGTCTCCTATCTTTCGGGAGATACGGCTTCTTATATAACAGGTCAGGTGCTGGTTGTCGACGGGGGACTGTCAATGTAAAAATGACAACTAAGAGAAGGAGGAAAGAATCATGGAAGAGAAAGTGAAAGAGATTATTGCGGAACAGCTGGGACTTGAGTTGGAAGAAATCAAGCTCGATTCGAGATTTGTTGAAGATCTCGGTGCTGATTCACTTGACCTGGTGGACCTTGTAATGAAGCTTGAAGATGAGTTCGAAGTCTCCATAGACGATGAAAAGGCGAGCAATCTCAGAACGGTGAAGGATGCACTTAATTTCATCGAAAAGCTTTCCCGTGCTGTATGAGACGACGTGCTGTGGTAACGGGGCTTGGTGTCATAAGCCCCGTTGGTAACAATGTCGACGATTTCTGGAACAACATTGTCTCTGGTGTTTCCGGTATTGACTGGGTGAAAGCATTCGAGTCTGATGGTTATCCGTCAAGAGTTGCAGGAGAAGTGAAAAACTTCGATCCAACTGCATACATGGACAGAAAAGAGGCGCGGAGAACATCACGTTTCATTCAATTTGCTGTCGCAAGTTCAGGAGACGCGGTTGCAGATAGTCGCTTATCTGAGGATCTTCTGCGTTCAGAGAAGGTTGCTGTCATATATGGTGTCGGGATGGGTGGAATGGATTTCCTTGAAGCTCAACACTGTGTACTCCTTGAGAAGGGGCCACAAAGGGTGAGTCCATTTATGATTCCCATGTCCATTCCGAATATGGCCGCTGGAACACTGGCTGTGAAATACGGTTGTACGGGAAAGAACCTGACAATCGTGACAGCATGTGCAGCCAGCACGAACGCCATAGGCGAGGCCATGAAGATGATCCGTAACGGAGAAGCAGACCTCGTTATCAGTGGAGGTTCAGAGTCGACCGTTACGCCGCTTTCATTTGCAGGTTTTGGTTCCATGACAGCGCTGTCGAAATCTCCACCAGAAAAAGCAAGCCGTCCATTCGACAAGAACAGGGACGGGTTCGTGATTGCGGAAGGTTCAGCAACGTTAATCATTGAAGAACTGGAGCACGCGAAAAAGCGAAATGCACCTATCTATGCGGAGATTCTGGGATACGGCACAAGTGATGATGCAACTCATATAACCGCTCCTGACACAAATGGCAGAGGGGCCATCGCATCAATGAGATCTGCACTTGAAGACGCAGATATCGAAGCAGGAATGGTCGATTATATTAATGCGCACGGCACATCCACGCCTTTGAACGATGTTGTCGAAACTCGTGCAATAAAGACAGTGTTTGGGAAGGAAACTCCCCCCAGCATCAGTTCGACCAAGTCTATGCACGGACATGCACTTGGTGCCGCTGGAGCTATAGAAGCTGTTGCAACTATACTCGCAATGAATAATGGATGGGTTCCGCCCACAATCAATTATGAAACACCAGATCCAGAATGTGATCTGAACTACACACCAAATAAGGCGATCAAGAAAAGTATCAATTATGCATTAAGCAACTCATTTGGTTTCGGTGGTCATAACGCGACACTCATTTTCAGGAACTTCGCTGAGTGAAAGCGGAGCCGCGAGTACAGGGGCAGAACACCGTTCTGCCCTGACGTACAAACAAGAGTACTGTAGCG
>DLVL01000100.1:13281-20735 GCA_003444085.1 Kosmotogaceae bacterium
ACGGTTCTTGTGGTTCCGCTTCCCCGATCCTGGGCATTCGCTTCGCGCAGCGAATTTCTGCGTCTGCTCTTTATAATCCATAGAGGTTCTTGAGTACCGGAAGCAACAGAAGGCTTATGTAACCTCCGAGCGCCAGGAATGGTCCGAAAGGAATTCTTGTCTCTTTAGACAGTTTCTTGCCCTGGGCTCTTGACACGATCGCATAGGCAGCGAGCGCTACTATTGAGCCAATCATTATCGTGAACAGCGTACCTATAATGCCTGTTGCAAGGGCAAGGACTCCCAGGAGTTCGACATCTCCAAAACCGAAGCTGTCTTTCTTAAAACGATTGGCGACGAAGAAGAACAGGATCATCAAGCCAAAGACAATCGCAGCTTCGATCAGGATCCTGGGGAAGGCACCGGCCAGGATGCTCCATGCAAGAGAACCTGCCGCAATAACAGCAATACCGCTGTCAGGAATCAAGAAGTGCTCCAGGTCAATGAAGCTGACGAGAATAAGGCCTGATGAAATGAGGCAGGCAGCAATAGCGAGAGAGGGTCTCATCACTATCGAGTTCACAAGAAAGGAAGACCCTGTAAGAAGCTCTACAATGAAGTACCTCACGGGAATAGGTTTCTTGCAGTATCTGCATCTGGCCTTCAGCAAGATGTAGCTGAGAACAGGGATGTTGTCATTCCACGCGAGCTCGTGTGAGCAATCGGGGCAAATACTCCTTCGGGGTCTGAGAGGAGTATAGCCAGATCGTGGGAGTCTGAATATAAGCATATTTAAGAAGCTTCCTATGACAAAGCCCGTGATCAAAAAGAAGATATGTATTATCAGACTATCCCGCACGCCTTTCTTTCAGATTCCGTCAGAAACTCCTTGAAGAGCTCTTCTTTTCCGTAGAAGTACCACAGCTCCTCATTGCTGAATTCGTTAAGAATCTCGGTAGCCTTCGAAAACTCCTTCTCTTTAACATATGGAACAACAGAAAGCAATTTGAGGTGCCTCAATTGAGGAGACTCCTTCACGAAGTGTTCAACACATCTCTTGACTTTTGAGAATCTTCCGTGTTTGAACTGTATTCTTGACCAGACCTCAACATCATTTGCGTAAGCCGGCTCCGACTCAAGGATTTCCTTTTCGAGTCTGTTTGCTCCTTCTGTGTCACCAGATTTTTCGAGTAGTTGAATGAGTCGACATTTTGCAAGAAGGTTCTTGGGGTCCTGATCGATCATGTTCTTCATTACACGAACTGCATTTGCCAGATCTCCAGAGTGATCATAGGCGTCGGCAAGCATGAAATATGTTACTGAATGATCGGGAGAGATTTTGAGTTCTTCTTCCCAATAGAAAGCAGCTTCAGCATACTTTCCGAGGTTATAGAACGTCTGACCAAGTGTTGAATATGCAGAAACAAGAACAGGATTCTGTTCTATTGCTCGTCTTATCCATTCTATTCCTTTGTTGACTTCACCGGCTTCTATATAAATCGTTCCCTTAAGCTCCATTGTAGCAGCAGAGTCAACTTCTGCATCTATCATGAGATCAAGAAAGGATTGAGCATCATCGTAACGCTCTTTGTCTGCAAGTGACATCACCTTGTCGCGATAGCCACAGAATGAGCCATGTCGGAACTGAGAGAAGCTAACTTCTGCTTCTTTGAGGTACTCGACGAATTCAGGGAACTCAATAGGAGAATAAACGATGGGGCTTACAACAGACTCGAATTGTTCTGAAAGCTTCCGTGCAGTATCTAGTCCTTTCTCAAGCTTGGTTCCGGACAGATCCCCTTTCATCGCAGGGTAGTCACCGTCATATACAAGATCGAGAACTGCGATCGCAAAGGGTAGCAGAAGATCGATTTCATAGCTCTGACCCTCCCAGGTCAGCATTATGTAGTTCATAGTACCACCCCTTTCGGTTACTAATAATATACCACGCATCGAGGAACATAATCGATGTCTCAAAACGTGGTTAAATGATGACAGGAGTTCAATAATGCCTGTCAGAAATCACAGTCTTTTTTGCTGTCATTGTGATACGATTTATTCATATCTGAAGGTTTGGGGTGATGAGATGAAGGGATCAATCATTGCAATTCTTAAGTACGCACTCATGAGAGAACGGGAAGGTGTGTCATTCTACTCGGAAAAACTCAAGAACGCCGTCATCCCGGAAGTTAAAGAGGTTCTTGCAGGATTGGTGGATATGGAAAGGCAACATGTGCAGTTCATCATGGAGTTGTTGGAAAAGGGTACAAGGGGAGACGAGATCTCACTTGAGTCTGAGGAAAGTAACGATATTTACAAACAACGCGAAATCGCTGAGCTATCGAGGTTCTCTCTGGAGAGCATTGCGAGAGATCTCTCGCTGGTACGCATGGCATACCTTATAGAGAAAGACTTTGAGGAGTTCTACAGCAAAGCTGCCCAGGACAGCCACGAAGAAGATGCTTCATCTGTTTTTCTTGAACTCGCTCGCTGGGAGAACGGGCATAAGAAAGTGCTTATGGATCTATATGAGGAGCTGAAGAAGGAGTACTGGGACAGACAGGGATTTACCCCGCTCTTCTGACGAGCTCCTATCTCCTGTTTTTTCGTTTCCTGTCGGGTCTATCATTCACTATTTCGAAATCTATCTCTGCAGTGGTCTTGTCTGCGCGGATGGCTTTGACTTTTAGCACGTCACCTATCCTGAAGACACGTTTCTTCTGCCTTCCCACGAGTATACTCTTCTGTTCGTCAAAGTCGTAGTAATCATCAAGTGTGGATACGTGGAGCAATCCTGATATCATCTTGTCTGAGACTTCAACGAACAATCCGAACTTGGTAACACCGGTTACCACAGTCTCAAAAACCTGCCCTATTCGTTGCTGAATGTACTCAGCTTTCTTTATGTCCATGATGTCCCATTCAGCCTCATTTGCGTTACGCTCCATCCGGGAGCAGTGTTTCGCCATTTGTGGCAAGGTCTCCGCGAGCTTTGATACATCATGGGTCTTGTGAGCCCCTTTTCGGGTTATCATCTTAAGAAGCCTGTGAACTGTCAGATCCGGATATCGCCTGATGGGTGAAGTGAAATGAGTATAAGCCCGTGAAGCCAGGCCAAAGTGGCCGATGTTTACATCTGAATACACTGCGCGTTTCATACCTCTGACAAGCAGCTTCTGGATAGACTCATGGAGTGGATGGTCTCTTGTGCTTTCAAGCACCTGTTGAAGAGCTTTTGGGTGTATGTTCTGAGGGATTTTCACTTTCATTCCCAACGCTTCAATATACTGTTTCAACTGCAGTATTGACTCAGAGTCAGGTTCTTCATGGATTCTGTATACCGAAGGGAATTCCTGTCTGAAGAAGTGTTCCGCAACGGTTTCGTTGGCTCTGATCATGAACTCTTCTATCATTTCTTCCGCTTCGCCCCTCTCCAGTGGGACGATGTCTGTCACGAATCCCTTATCATCAAACACGATATGGGCTTCTCTTGAAGAGATATCCATCACAGATCCACGCTTCTTCCTGTGATCTCTGAGTATCTGTGCCAATTCAAAGGCCAGGTCAAGATCAGTCTGAACTATTTCCAGCTTCCTGGAGATATCTTCATCTGCAGTTGCGTTTTTCAATGCATTGACTTCTCTGTACGTGAGCCTCCTGACGGACCTGATTACTCCCTGATGGATCTTGTAGTCCTTCAGTTTGCCCTGAGGACTTATTACCATCTCAAGAGACAGTGAGAGTCTATCGACACCCTCGTTAAGTGAACAGATGCCGTTGGATAACTCAACTGGGAGCATCGGTATCACGGTATCGAGCAGATAGACAGACGTTGCCCTGGAATAGGCCTCTCTGTCAAGGGCAGAACCTTCCGTGACATAATGGGAGACATCTGCAATATGAACACCAAGAATATAATCCCCTTTGTCATTCTTCTTGATACCTATTGCATCATCGAAATCCTTTGCATCATCCCCGTCGATCGTGAATATCCTTTCATCTCTGAAGTCTTTTCTTCCTTGCATGTCCCTGTCAGAGATCTTATCCCCAAAGACACGAGCCTCTTTCAAGACATCCGCAGGGAATTCTCCAAGCTGTGGCAGGTTGTGGCGAAAGATTACTGTAGGAAGATCAACGGCAGGACTAGAGGCATCACCCAGGACCTTTTCGACGGTACCTTCAGGATTGCGACCGGGAGATGGATAACGGGTAATTCTGACGACGACCTTCTCGTCTGGTTTGGCATTCATAAGGTTCTCGGGTGGTATGTAGAAATCGTACTTCAGTTTGAGGTCGTCTGGCACAACGAACGCAAAGAGTCCTCTAAGCTTGAATGTACCCACAAGCAGTTCTCTGTTTCGTTTGAGAACCTTTACGACTTTTCCCTTCTGAAGTCCTCTATGTTTGCCGATTATTTTCACCATCACGAGGTCGCGGTCAATCGCATAACCTGAATCTTCAACCGCAACAAATACATCTTCTCCATCTTCTCTTTCGACAAAAGCAGCGTGCCCCTTCCTGGTGAAGCTTATTTCACCGACTGCTGTATCCTCCCCGGGTAGAGAGAACCTTCCTCCCCCATCACGGATTATCTTTCCCTTTTCAACCAGTTCTTTGATTGTATCTTTAAGACACTTCATTCTCTCCCCAGAATGGATGTTCAAAGATTTCGCTATCATCTTCTGGGTGAGCCCGCTTTTCCCTGCTTGCTGAAGTAAGTCAATTACTGTTGTCTCGAGTGTTTCCAAGATTGCACCTCCATTACGAGCTTATGGCCCATGCTATAATTATACTGTACGTGCGAAGCCAGTCATAATAGCTGTCAATGAATACTAGGAGGTAGAACGATGAGGGTAGGAATACTTACGGGCGGAGGAGACTGTCCGGGTCTAAATGCGGTGATCAGGGGAATAGTCAAATCAGCAAGTGACGATATCGAGATCCTTGGCATAAAACATGGATGGCAGGGCTTGGTCACAGCTGAATACAGAACTCTTACTGATGATGATGTAGAGGGTATTCACATAATTGGTGGGACTATTCTGGGTACCTCAAGAACGAATCCTTTCAGTAACGACAAGCTAAGGCAGAAAGTTGAAGATAATATAAAGGCGCTTGAGCTGGATGCTCTAATCGGAATCGGTGGCGATGACACTCTAACTGTCGCTGCAAAACTATCTTCGCTGGGTTACAGAGTCATCGGGGTCCCAAAGACGATTGATAACGACGTCTCCAATACTGATTATACATTTGGCTATCATACGGCAGTTAACGTCGGTGCAGATGCCATCGACAGACTTCACTCCACAGCTCGTTCACACAGGCGTATTGTTGTCGTTGAACTCATGGGAAGAGACGCAGGATGGATTACTCTTGAAGCTGGTCTGGCTGCTGGAGCACATCTCATACTGATCCCCGAATTTCCCATGACTATCAGTGAGATAGTTGATTATGTCCATAAGAGAATGAAGAAGCACGGCTACATGGTCATTGCTCTTGCTGAAGGATTCAAGCCAACGGAGCTTGAGAATGTCGTGGGTGACAAGAACGAGATAGATGCTTTTGGTCATATTCGACTTGGTGGAATTGCCCATTACCTCGCAGAGGTCATAAAAGACAAGACTCAGTACGATACAAGATCTGTGGTTCTTGGACATCTCCTGAGAGGAGGAACACCGACGGCTTTTGACAGGATTCTGGGGACAAGATTCGGAGTCCATGCAATGGAATTGGTTATCAGAAAAGATTTTGGCCGCATGGTTGCACTCAAGGGCGGAGACATTGTGTCGGTTCCTATTGAATACGGAATAGCTACCAAGAAGCTTGTCCCTTACGAGTACTACCGTCTTGCCCAGATCTTCTTTGGCTAAGAGAGTGAGGAATTGAGTATGAAGCCCGTCAAGTGGGCGGAAAAGGTTATCAAGAGCTATATTGCTGAAGGTCGGATTCCTGCACTGGAGGAATGTGAAGACGAAGACCTTCTTCGAAAGAAGGCTGGCTGCTTTGTGACAATCCACGGCAGAGATGGTTCGCTTCGTGGATGCATTGGTACTCTGTCTCCGAGCACCAATAGTCTGGCAGAAGAGATAAGGTCGAACGCTCTGGCATCTGCAACAAGAGATCCAAGGTTTCCGCCGCTTTCAGCAGAAGAGCTGGATGACATACTTTTGTCAGTTGATGTGCTCGAAAAACCAAGAGAATGTAGTATTGAAGAGCTTGACCCCAAAGAGTACGGGATTGTTGTTGAATTGGGAGCCAGAAAAGGTGTACTGCTCCCAGACCTTCCTGGTGTGAATACGGCGGCTGATCAGATCAGAATCGCACTCGCGAAGGCCGGTATATCTGAAAGCGAGGACTACAAGATCTATCGATTCAAGGTAACCCGTTATAGTTGAGCTCTTTCTGAAAGGGTGATCGAGTGAAACAGGCGGTCTATTTCGAAGAGCTAGGAAATGATGTACTCGAATGCAGACTCTGTCCGCATCATTGCAAGATAGAACCAGGCAGATCAGGACTGTGTCTATCAAGAAAGAATCTCCGCGGCATGCTTTACTCGTCGAATTACGGAGAACTGACGTCCATTGCAGTAGATCCAATCGAGAAGAAACCTCTTTATCACTTTTATCCTGGATCTGAGATCCTGTCGGTGGGCTCATGGGGATGTAACTTGCTGTGCCAGTTCTGTCAAAACTGGGAGATCTCGAAATCCAGGCCAAGGATAATCAGAAGAGTTGATCCGGAACAGCTTGTGGAAATTTCTCAGGAGAACAACTCGTTTGGTATTGCTTTCACATACAATGAGCCTATAGTCTCCTTCGAATTCCTGTTGGATACTTCAAGAGCAGCGTCAAAAGAGGGAATTATCAGTCTCATGGTGACAAATGGTGTAATTGAAGAGGAACCTCTTGAGCTGCTGGTTCAATCGGTAAGAGCCATGAACATAGATCTGAAGGGTTGGTCAGACGATTTCTACAGAAGTTATATAGGTGTGGAGAAGAAGTATGTTCAACGAACTATTGAGAAGTCATTTGCTGCTGGTGTTCATGTAGAGATTACTACTCTGGTTATCCCGGGTCTGAATGATTCGAAGGATGACATGGACCAGCAAGCCAGATGGATTGCCTCTTTGTCCGAAGATATTCCTCTGCACCTGACCAGATACTTTCCAAATTACAAGATGGAAGTCCCTCCTACACCACCCGAGACGATATTCAGCCTCTGTGAAGTAGCAAGGCAGCACCTGAACTATGTGTACGCAGGCAATATCGGAGCTTCTGAAGCTGGAGATACCAGATGTCCAGAATGTGGGGAGTTGCTTGTCAAGAGGAGAGGGTACTCAGTCACGGTCGAAAGACTTGACAGCGAAGGCAGGTGCAGCAATTGCGGAAGAAACGCCGCGATAATCGTCTGAACATAAGGCTCATTTCCATTAGCTTCCTTCTCGTGCTCTCTGTGGTCATTATTGCTACTCTATT
>DLVL01000107.1 GCA_003444085.1 Kosmotogaceae bacterium
TCATTCTTTCTCTTAGCGAAGGCAATTCAAGACGGTAGCTAAAACGATGAAACAGATCGGTTCTGAATTCACCGTGAAGAGCAGCTTTTTTTAAGTCCTTGTTTGTGGCTGCGATGACCATAACAGGGACCTTAATACCTTGGGGGTCAGAGTATCCCTGAATTGTATAGCGCATATTATCAAAGAAAGAAAGAAGCTTTGCCTGGATTTTAGGTGTGGCGTCCCCGATCTCGTCAAGAAAAACGAGCCCCCCGGCATTCGACAGTATTTTGCCCATTGCATATCTGCTATCCGTAAAGGCACCGGGAAATGATCCAAATAACTCCGTCTCCATGAGTTCCTCAGACAGATTCACCATGGAGACTCTGCTGAACACGTCCTTCCAGTCATTTCCAAATAGTCTTGAAGCAAGATACTCAGCAAGAAGTGTCTTTCCACAGCCTGTCGGTCCGGTCAGAAGGACTCCTTCAATAGGACCAAAGCTTTTTTGTGTTGTCGCCTTTTTGGTAATGTTTGCCAGGGCTTTTCGAGCATTAACGAGAAACTCTTGCGAGTGAGTATCCTGCCCTTCCCACCTTGCTAACTCTTTCACATCTTTAATGACGCTCTTGCGGAATTTAACAAGATTATTGCAGTAATCCTTGAGTGAATAAACGATAATCCTCGCATTTTGACAGACTCGTCTCATCAAAGGGTCTGAAAACAGCGAAACGGTCTTTCTGGCTGAACCCTTTTTATAATTAACTTTCCAATCGATTCTCTTGCTCATTTCTTTCTCCAGCACAAGAGCCCCAAGCCGTTTTCGGAGTAGCTTCTTCAACAGTTCAACAAAGGCGGCAATCTCCGAGTACTCTATTCTCGATTCCCCTTCATCATCAAAGAACCTGTCAACTGGAAACAGTCCAATCGCTCCGTATTTCTGGGCGATTTCTACAGTCGCAGTATCAAGACTCCCCTCAAAAAGCACGACAAGATCAAACCTAACCGTTGAATCGGGAGGAAGACTATCAAGGTCTTTTCGTGAACCAATAAACACAGAGTTTTCACTTTGAACAGCTTTGTCGATCTTCAACCGGACGCGACCATGGAGATCGTCTTTTACCGTGAGCACCTTCTCAAGCAAAGCTAGTACTTTCTCTGCCAATTCCTTGCCCAGAAGCTCACCAACAATAACAGTAACAAGTTCTTCATTACCCACTGTCTTCACCTGCCAAAGCTTTTACAATGACCTGAAAGCTTTCCGAGCTTTGGTTGGCTTCTTGCATCATCTTTCTATCAAGCTTTAGAGAATTCGGAAATCGTTCTCTTGTCTTCTCATAGACCGTTGAGAAGAATCTGACTGACCCTTCGTTCGTTGCCAAGACTCCGTTCTCTGAAAAGGTCTTGCAAAGATAGTGAAACTCCTCAACAAGGTCCGAGTTATCAGGATCTCCCAGGATTATGCGAAACAGACTGTATGCCAACCTGGACTTCGGAGGAGCCCCTTCGTCAATGGTCAAGCAGTTCATGCTATAGACCACGCCATCCCAAAGACGGATGTATGCACTCGAGAGAAAGTGCCTGTTGATAGATCTGGATGGATCGCTTGATACTCCTGGAAGAGCGCCCGCATCAAGAAGATAGCTTGATGGAAGGAAGCGCATTAGACAGTTTGCAGATGGTACTTCTAAGTCAAGAAAAGCATTAAGATAGTGCTCTATGAGGCTTCTGATACGTTCGATCTTCAGATAGTTATCAACAAGTGCATCTACTATGCGCTGTGATTTACCTGAGTAACCGAAGCTCTTGAACCCTGTTGGATAGCATCGAAAACCTTCGTCCGAAAGCGTAACCGTTATTAAAACCCTTCCTGAAGGAGGTGCACGAAAGTCGCTAGGCTCTTCAATGAGGAAATCAACGGCTGAAAAAGCATCTCGCAGTGGTTCTAGCTCATCTTCATTATCTTCAGGCTCGTCGAGTTCGAAATCATCTAGCTGTTCATCATCAACATCTAGATCGACATCGTCCACAAGATGCGGGTCAGTTTTCAATGCACTTCGAAGCAACACGTCTTCTCTTTCTTTGGCAGACTGTTTCAGCTCTGCTTTCTGCTTCGTTTTTCGAGATTGCTTACTCTTCAGATTCCGACGCGCCATATGATCACCTCATCCGATCGATGGTTAGGGCATAGATGGCTTTGGGTGAATTCTCAGGGAAGACCCCGTCAAGACCTTCTCCTGCTTTCAGATCATCCAGTTGCTTTTTCGAGGTCTCAAACGATAATCCGCTGAAGAAGCCTCTCACATCCAAAGATTTGGTGAGCTTCATCGCTTCACTTTCGCACCTTACACCGGCTCTTCTCATCATCGTAAACAAAATCTCAAAGTAGACTGAAGCCACATCAAGCGCCTTGAAGAATGGTTCTCCTGGAGACTCTAAATGGAACGCAGCAGCTTTACCCATGAGCAAAGCCAAATCGATTTGCGAGAGCCTGAGAAGATACTGAAGATAATCATGGTCATTATCATCACCTATTTCAAGAATCACTGAAGATACCCTTTGCATATTGAAGTCCTTCTTGCCTGTCTGGAAGGTCTTCATGGATAGCTGCGTTCCTCTCTCTCCTATAGTATGGCCTGCGAGAACGCCTGCAAAATCACCGAGTTTGTATGGAAGTCCTGTAGACATGTTCAATCCCAAACACTTTGCGCAAAGACCATCTTTCGCTGCACACAGCACAGGGCTTCTGAGAACAACAGTATCTTGGACTTCTTTAGAGTATTGGTCGTAAGTTTTCCAGTGAGCTCTTTCAAGGGCTTTTCGCACATATCTTCCATGGAGAAGCCTTGCCTGATTGTATTTGTCTCCAGAACAAAGCTTCTCAATGAACTCCTGTGTTATCGAGAGCCCCTCAAGCGTTCCACAGTCTTCTTCAACAATTCTCAGAGGGTAGAGAAACTCGACAAGCTTTCGAGTAAGGTAGCCAGCTTCAGCAACATGAATCTTCTTGTCGATCATGGAACTCCTTCCTCTGTACACAAGACTGTTCTCCATTATTCCATCAGGGCCAAAGCCGAGGAATCCTCGCGCAGAAACACCTGCAGAAAAGCTCCCAAACGTCTCCTGGTTGATTGTTAAGGATTTGGAAATCGAATCGAAGTTTTCTTTCTTCCCCCTGAGACCCATTTCGATAATAGTCTTCATGTTCCCCGAAGCATTAAGTGCTTCAAAGAAGGAAAGACTGAGGCCTTTCTGCGTTGCTGCACCAAGTACCCTTTTCTGCCAGTTCAACAACTCTTGAGCTACGGTGAAGGCATTTGCTTCCCTGATTATCAAACAGACTTTCTCAGTGGCACCAACGTCTTTGTTGCCTTTTACCAGATTCCATCCATATACGAAATCTTGCTCAACAGACAGGGCCAGTTCACCATTACCTTGTTTGAAGGGATTTCTTGAAGGCAGCATTGTTTCCAACTCTTCCGTAGGGTGATCAACGGGAAAATATACAGCAACAGTATCACCGTCGAAATCAGCACCTAGTCCTTCACAAACCATTATCGGAAGCCCAACAGCGTAGTGCTCCCAGAACAGTGGTCTGAGTGCCTGTATGCTGTGTTTGTGAAGCGAAGGTTGCCTGTTGACCAGAACCATGAGATTTGACTTTTCTGCAAGGCTCGACGCTATTTTTGCGAGCTCTTTGCGTGCTTCAAGATCTCCTTCTATTGCCAGTCGTCGGAGCGTCCAATATCTTGGAGAATCCATAATCCATTCGCTCGCGAAATCTACAGGCAAGTACACATGATCGATATCGATATCCACAGCCGGAACAATCACAGCCCTTCCAGAAAAGTGAACTCGCCTTCCGAGCATTACTTTTCTCGGTACTCCTTCTTTAGAGTAGAGTTTTGCATTGGACAGTTCCCGATACCTTTGCCTTCCAAGCTTTCTTGAGCTCTGCTTCAGCCTCGTAGTTATTCGAGTTGTTAAGTCTGTCTCCTCAATTTCTATGCTAACTTCAGACTTGAGATGCTTTATGACCAGGTCGTTGTACAATCCCCAATAGCGATCGAAATGTTCCCATGTCTTCTGATTGGTTCTTCCAAAGCAGTTTACCAGCTCTGTTGCCTTGTGATCGAGCAATGTCCAGAACTCCATTTCGCCAAGGCGCTGGCCACCTTCGTTCTTTCTGCCTTTCAGTGGCTGGCCTGTCAACTCTGAAACACGTGCTTGCGATACAACGTGCATCTTGTCCCTGACACAGTGATCAAGTCTAACAAAATACTGATAGCCAACACAGCAGTCACGAAACCCATTATCACTAAGATACAACCTGAACAGACCTGGTACAGCATCTTCTGATCTCTCCCAATCGCACTTCAAAAGCCTCTTGACCAGCTCTTTAAAATCCACATGTTCGAAAGCTCTGCCGTCACTTATGCCAGCCGCCGAACACGAAGTCTCTAACAGCTGGCCAATGTTCATCCTTGTTATTATGCCAAGCGGACTCAGGAGCATATCAACGTGTTGAGCTTTGCCTCTCTTATTGACATAAGGCATTTCCTTGTCAGGCAAGATCGCTGCCACTGTTCCTTTGTTTCCATGTCTTCCAGTGATCTTGTCACCGACTTCAAGGGGTTTTAACCTGGTGCCTTCAATGAGAATCCTCACTTTACTTCGATTCAGCCGGCTCTTCCCAACCTCTTGACCTTTGCTCAATGGTGGAAGCACGTAGAATGGCTCTAAATCGCTTAATCTAGGTTCTCTCAAGACTCTAAACGGATAGCGTTCTTTGTATCTGAAGATCTCTTCCTGTTGCTCTTCGGCTTGATCTGAACGCTGCTTTCTTCTTAGAAGCACTCGCTTAAGCAACTCGTCTCCATAATGCAAAACTGTCCCTACAGAAGGGAAAGTATAGATAACCTCCAACAGAGTACTTGATGTGCTTTTCTTGCTTTGCTCCAGGCGAACATCTCGCACGACGACCGTTCGCTCGTCTATCTTTTTGATAATATATTCTGAAGGAAGAGGCACAAGATCGTCTACTGACTCGGTGCAGCTATCTTCAAAAGCCATCTTCTCAGCAAAACTCTCTGATACAACAATTCCATCTTCAAAGTTCAGACCATGAAATAGAGTGAACGCAACCAAAGCATTCACACCAGGATGAAAAGCAAGATCTCTATCCAGATCAGCCTTGATCATGGGACGCTCCGCGCCGTTAACTACCACGGCTTGCTTCAGGTTCTTTCCGCCCATCATTACTCTTGGAGCATCCGAGTGATGCGCAAATGGAACAGCTCTGGAAGGTGCGCTGAAATAGTCTAAGACACTCTCTGAAGACGTTGGCACTATAGACAGCGTTTTTGCATCATACCGGGCTCCAGATGATAAGTACAGATCCAGTCCGATAGACAGGGATTCTGGAGTCTCCAGAAGATCCAGACGACCCAGATGAGATTTATGGGGAAGCCTTAGAGACTCTCGAACTCTCTTGCCATGGTAAACAACCTTGCGTAATTCCTGCATCCTCAGAAGCTCGTTCTTTTCATCAAGAGGCAGAAGTACGGGCACTCTGATAACCCTGTCAGAATGTCTGTTCTTGTGTCGATTTCTGGACTCTTCTGAACCTTCCCCTGATGACTTCTCGTACAAAGGATGTATCATTACCCCTGTCTTTATCTGAGACAGTCTTGACTCCAGATGCTGGACAAACACAGCATGAGCAACTTCAGAAGAATCGCCAACGGAAATCGCTCCAGTCTCCAAAGCCCTTGTTGCGCCTTTGGCAGCATGTCTGACAAAAGAGTCGTAGTTTCTGATCGCCTGATACAAGGTCAAGGCAATGTGGAGATAAATGCCTGGAATCACGTGGCATCTATCCAGATCTAATTCAGCGACAGCATCATCTCTTACAGTCATGGATGCTCTCTTTTCAACAAGGACAAAAGGTGAATAGTATTTCTTGTTCAAGAATGAAAAGGCCCCGTCTTCTTGCTGTTGTGGACGCAGAAAACCAACATCAAGATCGACGCAGCTGGATTTAAGAGAAGCCTCTAATCTATTCATTCCTGGAGGCATGATTACATTGCGCTCTTCAGTAAGACGGAAACAGCCCTGAGTGAAGAGCTTCGGATGATAGTCTGCGAGAAACCTCGAAATGCCTTCGAATATCTCTGCCGTGGAAAACACAACAGGTGTTATCAAAGCTTTCACCCCACGTTTGGTCACAGGTTGTACCGTTATTATACGCTTTTCATGCTTGCCAATAATAGAGAATCCAAAAAGAGCACTGAAAGTCAACTATCGATCTTGCAAAGAAAGTGTGTTTGTTAACACTTGAAGAATTAGAATACCCTTAGGGAGGAAGAAGTGTACTTGATAATCGTGTACGATATAAACGTTAAGAGAGTAGTCAAGGTTTTGAAGTTCCTGCGCCGTTATCTCAACTGGGTACAGAATTCTGTTTTCGAAGGAGAACTCACTTACGCAGAATTCAAGAAGGTGAAAGCTGGCCTGAAGAAGATAATCAAACAAGATGAAGACTCTATAGCAATATACCGTTTCGACAGTTCTGTAAAACTCATAAAGGAAACCATGGGTATAGAGAAATCCAGCGATGATACCCTGCTTTGATAAACACTCGAGACTCGAAAGCTTGCCCAACCACTTCGCGATAACGCAACAGATGAAGAATCTGAGAATCCAGAAGAACATCTTTCAGTCATACGACCATGTTTTTCGACTTTTCTGTAATCGTCTTTAGATAATACTTACAGAGTTAGTTCGGAATGC
>DLVL01000112.1:0-3046 GCA_003444085.1 Kosmotogaceae bacterium
GGTTCATCAATGTATCCATCAACAATCACTGCCTTCATACAACGTACACTCCTTAAGATCTCATTCACAGCACGCAATGCTTGTCAGTGTATAATCATATTACATCTTATCAGGAGGGATATACTTGCCAACAGGAAAACACTGTTCCTTTTGTGGGAGATCGGCTTCAGAGGTCAAGAAGCTGATATCAGGTACTGAAGGATATATATGTGATGAATGTGTGGGACTCTTTCAGGACATTCTGAAGCAGGACCAGAAAACGAGAATAGCCGGTGAGAAGAAGCTCCCGACTCCTCCAGAAATCAAACAGGAACTTGACAGATACGTCATAGGTCAGGAGTTGGCGAAGAAGACCATAGCAGTGGCTGTCTATAATCACTACAAGAGAATTTTCAATAAGGTAGAGGATGTTGACATAGAGAAATCGAACATAATGCTAATTGGACCGACCGGCTGTGGTAAGACACTTATAGCAAGGATTCTGGCGAAGATTCTGGATGTTCCCTTTTCGATTGTTGATGCAACACCACTCACTGAAGCAGGCTATGTCGGAGAGGATGTGGAGAATGTAGTTCTGAGACTTCTGCAATCAGCTAATTTCGATATCGATAGAGCTCAGCACGGAATCATTTACATCGACGAAATCGATAAGATTGCCAGAAAATCACCAAATCCTTCTATCACCCGGGACGTTTCAGGAGAAGGAGTTCAGCAAGCACTTCTGAAGATTGTTGAGGGAACAATAGCAAATATCCCCCCTCAAGGCGGAAGGAAGCACCCATATCAGGAGTTCATCAAGATTGATACGTCAAACATTCTTTTCATAGTCGGTGGAGCATTTGGCGGTCTTGAAACACTGATCAAGGAAAGAGTTATGAAAAGTACGATGGGATTTGGGGCTGAGGTCAGAGGGAAAGATTCTTTAAGAATAGGCGAAATTCTTGTACAGGTTGTACCGGACGATCTGATTCATTACGGACTGATCCCTGAGTTCGTCGGCCGTTTTCCGGTTGTTGCTACTTTGTCTGATCTTGATGTGGAAGACTTAAAAAGAATCATGAAGGAGTCCAGAAACTCTTTGTTGAAGCAGTACACGAAACTCATGGAGCTTGACGGTGTTGAGCTCGAATTCACTGAAGAAGCACTCACAGCTGTTGCTGAAAAAGCACTGAAGCGCTCTACCGGGGCACGGGCATTGAAGAGTGTTCTTGAAACCGTGATGCTGAACCTTATGTACGAGGTCCCTTCAAAGAAGAACATTGAGAAGATCGTTATTACTGCAGAATCCATCAAAGGCAACGGAGAACCGGTGATATATTACCGGAAGACCGCATGATTTTGGTTGCATTTGAAACCTCCTGTGACGATACCGGAGTCGCGATTCTCGAGGAAGAAAGAGTTCTTTCGAACAATCTTGCTTCACAGGTCCACGTACATGGTAAATTCGGTGGGGTAGTGCCTGAGCTTGCTGCAAGGAAACACCTGGAAGCTATACCGGTATTACTTGATAAATCTCTTGAAGAAGCCGGGTGTAGCATTAACGACATTGACTGTTTTGCCGCAACGGTTGGGCCAGGTCTTGTCGGGTCTCTTCTTGTTGGGTTGAGTTTTGCAAAGGGGCTGGCTATCGCCACGAAAAAACGTTTTGTCGGCGTCAATCATCTATTGGGGCATCTTCATGCAGTATTCCTGGCATTTCCCGATATCAAATATCCCTTTGTTGTTCTGCTTGTCTCAGGAGGGCACAGCGAAATCCTGATAATGGAATCCTGGGAAAAGTTTTTTAGAGTGGGAAAAACAAGAGATGATGCAGCTGGTGAGTCTTTTGACAAGGTTGCAAGAATGCTGAATCTGGGATATCCAGGAGGACCAGCGCTTGAATTATTGGCTTCTGCAGGAAATCCCAGAATTCCTTTTCCAAGACCGCTTTCAGAAAAAGACAATCTTGACTTCAGTTTCAGCGGCCTGAAGACAGCAGTACTTTATCATCTGAGACAAAATCCAAAAGAGAAGAAAGAAGATATTGCTGCATCTTTTCAAGCAGCCATTATAGAGTCTCTTCTAGAGAAGACATTTTCTGCTGCTGACAAATTCAACATATCCACAGTAGTTATTGTGGGAGGAGTAGCCTCGAACGCACTGCTGAGGTCAGAAGCACATGCTTATGCCAGGAAAAGGAACACAAAAGTTTACTTCCCGCCAAAACAGTACTGTACTGACAACGCTGCCATGATAGGAAGAGCAGCATTTGAAATGCTGAATAGAAACCTCTTCTCTGATCTTTCTGAGAATGCAGTTCCTTATCTCGGGCTCAATGAATCCTGCTAAGTGTCGCTGGATTCGGTGACTTTTTCTGTCTTCCTGTTCGAGCTCTTAGAACCGTTTCCGCCTTTAGAATCTGTGGAATAGAATCCCTTACCTTTGAATACAACGCCCACTCTGCTGATGGTCTTTTGGAGTTTTCCTCCACAGCTTGGACACACTTTCAAAGGTTGATCCGACATCTTCTGAAAAACCTCGAAACTGTCTTTGCAGTCGTCACAAGTATAATGATATATTGGCATGGTCTCCTCCTTATCTCTCAGGCATATCTCTCTTTGGCTTCTATTCTTCTCCTGAAGATGGCACGACACAGATGAACTCTACGGACTGTGAGGTTTCGTTTCTGAATTGATGCAGAGCGTTGCCGGGAACGAAAACAGAGGCCCCCTCTTTGGCAATCTTCACCCCTTCTTCTGTTACTACTGTGACTTCACCACTTACGATAAACACTTCGTGCTCCCAGGAATGCCGGTGAAGAGGGGAATACCCTCCTGGCTCAAGTGAAAAGAGCCGCATAAAGAAATTGGTAGCTCCCGACGATCTTCCTATGAGAACACGTTTTGTCACACCCTTTACTTCATCTGAGTCGAGAACATGAGGTTCAATCTCTCTTGAATTAGCAATCACAACATTATCCTTCAAGGCTTCTGCTCCTCCTATTTGTTGTTGGTTTAATGCGTTTTCTTTCAGGCTCAATCACCACTCGTCTGTATGGTTCAAGTCC
>DLVL01000112.1:3348-11236 GCA_003444085.1 Kosmotogaceae bacterium
TGCAAAGCTCCTACGGTCTTTCCGTGTCTTCCAATAAGTCTTGAGATATTGCTTCCATCAAGAACAACCTTGATTGTCTTTCCCTTCAAAGTCACTTCAAAAAAAACTTCTGAGTCAAAATCCTCAAGGAGTTTCTTTAGAAATAAACCCATTTTGCGTTCAATGAATTTCGGCTTCAGTCTGCAACTTATTGCGGCCTTTCGCGCTCCAAAAATCCCAAGAAATCCTCGAGACCCTTTATCAAGAACGGTTATGTCAAGTTCATCCTCGTAAGCATCATATTGTTGCTGAGCTATGCGAACAGCCGCTTCAACGCTTTCAGCATAAATCTCGAACGGCTTCATACGAATGAGTTCCTCCAGTTGATTAGATAGTCCCTATTTCGCAGGTTTCGGCGGCAAGCCGAAGACCTCTCTAAAGCTCACTCCTTTTATTCCACGTCTCTTGTATACCAGGAATGTTACGGGCAACTCCAGCAAGCTGTTTGTTGTCCAGTAAAGAAGTAGCCCTGTCGGTAAAGTAATAAATATGAAGGGGAAAATACTTCCCATAAGCATCTGTTGCCTGGCCCCTTTTGCATCCTGGCTTCTTAGCGTTGCAAGATAGACGCTGGTCGCGATGCTTATTGCCACAAGCAGAATATTCTGTGTGAACCCCCCGGTGGAGAGATCGGTCCAGATAAAAAAGCGTGGCGAATAGGCAAACATCTCCCCAAAATACCGTATAACGTTGTAAAGGATTATGAAAACTGGAAGCTGAATAAGCATTGTCAGACAACCGGTAGCAGGGCTTACACCCCTTTCCTTATAAAGCTGCGCGAGAGCTTCTTGCTGTTTTCTGGGGTCCTTATATTTCTTTCTGATCTTCTGAACCTCCGGATTTATCGCCTGCATGTCAAGCATTGACTTGGTCTGTTTGTTGTTGAGCGGAAGCAACAGCAGTCTGACAACAATGGTGAACAGGATAATCGCCCATCCAAAGTTTCCTGTGAGCTGGAACAGCCAGTAGAGAAAAACCACTAGTCCATGGAAGATGTAGCTAAAGAAATTCAAGGCGCCAAAATCATTGAGAACCTGACGAATCTCGGCATACTGATCAGGCAGAGCCTCAGAAAGATATACGAGCTTCAAGGGCCCCACGAAAACGCCCAGAGTGTTTCTGCCTGCCGGAAGACTAACCTGGGGAAGAAACCTTTGATAAGTCTGAAATGTTCCATTTTCTGAAGCAATAGCGACAACCGTTTTCTGTCTGTTAAGTTTGTTATAGCTTACAAAAAAGCTGTCACGTCGAGTAGTTCTATCCTCGAAGGAAATAAAAGGCAGGTTAACGATCACAGGTACGGTGAAGTCAATCACGACATCAAACTCGTAATAAGGATTTCCTGGTACGATAAAAGTCTTTGAACCGGACTCGTATCTGAAGGTTATCACAATGGTGTCATTGATCGGATCTTCTCTGTACTCATAAGACATGGGCAAAAGTTCATTTCTGTCTGCATCCAGAACATCAAAACCATCATCAGCATACTCAAAGATGTGAATCCTCTGTCTGTCAACAACAGTGTGTATACTGGTTATAACACCCTTTTGAGTATCGAATACGAGCTCAAGGGTCCTGATTTTCAATGTAAGGACTGAATCGAACTCCTGAACTTCAATGTCGAAAGCGTAACCGGTTATTCCCAGAAGTGCCATTACAACAATAAGTATCCAAGGAAAGATCCTCTTCAATGTGACTTCCTCCTCACTGTGTATTGTTCGGGTAATTGCTCGGGTACTGGATCATATCCACCCTTATTAAAAGGGTTGCATCTCAGGATTCTGTTGACAGCAATAGCGACACCTTTGAGCACACCGTGGCGACTTATTGCGGTATGTGCGTATTCAGAACAGGTTGGTTGAAACCTGCACGATGGGGGTTTAATCGGTGAAATAAACCGTCTATAGAAGATGATTATTGCAAGCAGAAGTCTTTTCATCGTGTCTGTCCCCAGTTGTCTTACCCAATTTGCGTAACGAATCACTGATCTCCGCGAAGGAGATCTTGTTGCCTTTCAACGAGTCTGCTAGCTCTTTTCTTGCAATGAAGAGTATATCATAACCGCTAGGATAGCTCTCCTTATTCTTTCTGAAGAACTCCTTCACATAACGCTTAATCCTGTTTCTAAGAACAGCTTTTCCAAGCCTGCGCTTCACTGAGACTGCAATCCGAGAGTTTGATAGATCGTTGTGAAAGAAAACAGCTATGAAAAAGCTGTTCCGAACTGAACAACCTTTCCGTATTACACGCTCTATGTCTGCCTTGCTTGAAAGCCTGAACTTTCGTTCGAATGAATGCGTCTTTCGGCTCAAACCGCTATTCTTGTCCGTCCCTTTCTTCTCCTGTTCGAAAGAATCCTTCTACCCCCTGGCGTTTTCTTCCTGACCAGGAATCCATGCGTCCTCTTTCGCTTCCTTCTGGATGGTTGATACGTACGCTTCATCACTAATCCTCCTTCAAAACCTAACTATTCATTATACTTAGAGTGTGCGCGACTGTCAATACAACAAAGACTGGTATGATTGTATTACAATGCCTTAGTTGGAGTCTCCGCATAGAAAGCAGAAAAGTTTAGAGGAGCCTTCATTGCTATATTATAGTTACTCACAGAGAGTAGGCGGGATGTGCATGCTAATAGCGGTTTCTGGGAAGAACTTTCTTGCTTTTGAGAACTTCGAAATCATGTTCTCGGATGGATTAAGTGTTATAACCGGAGAATCAGGTTCTGGTAAAACACTGCTATTAAAGGCAATACAGGCTCTCGTTGGTTCGTTACCAGCAGTTTCTCCACCAGGAGGTTATGTGGAAGGCGTCTTCTCTCTGGAGGAGAAGCAGCGGGCTTTCCTGAATAGTCAGGGATATGATACTGGTCACGAAGTTGTGATAAGTGTGGACTTCACCGGCCAGAGGGTTATATTCAGAGTTGATGGCAGGTTGTCCTCGAAGCAATTCGTGCAGAATCTGCTGGCAGACTCACTGGAGGTTCATTCGCAACACAGCACAGTAAGACTTCTCGATCCCACAACACACCATATGATTGTTGATAACGCGATTTCTGATGATAGAAAACTCCTGGAAGAATATTCTGATCTGTTCAGGGAATACAACGGTGTCTGTAGAAGACTCTCATCACTGTCATTTGACGAACAGACTGCTGAGAGAGAAGAAGAGGTACTTCAGTTCCAGCTCGATGAAATAGATACAGCTAGACTTGATCCCAAAAGCGATTCGGAGATCGAAAAGACTTATGTGAGGCTGAGAGACTCAGAGATCTTGATGGAGGCCTTTGAGAAACTTATTTCCATATTGAGAACAGAAGACACATCAGCTTACGCCAGACTCAATGAAGGGATTGAGATTATGCAGTCCCTTGACAGATTCGGTTATCATGATGAATCAGCAAAACTCATTGAAGCACTGAATGTACTTCAACAGTTTTGCCATAATATTGAGGAGGAACTGGCTTCTTTGGGCTACGATGAAGAGAGCGTTCAGATAGTAGAAGCTCGGATAAACCTCATTCAGAACCTGAAAAGGAAATACGGAGGTTCCTTGGAGGGCGTTTTCAAACACAGAGGAAGCATTGTTGAATCACTTTCAAGGATACGAGAGGACAGAGAAGAGAAGGAGAGACTGTCAAGGAAAAGCAAAGATGTTCTTGCAAAACTTTGGCACACAGGCAAAGAGATAGACGCTTTGAGAGAGAAGCAAAGTAAAGAACTTGTGAAGTCAGTAAGAAAACACTTGAAAGATCTAAAAATGGACGAAACCGATCTGAGGTTTGTTCTTATTCCCGAAGAGGTTCCCAGGTCGTACGGAACTTCAAGAGTGATACTTGAAATCAAGACGCACAACTCTTCGCCGTATACTGAGATAGGAAAAGTCGCTTCGGGTGGAGAACTCTCAAGATTGTTGATTGCCATAGAATGTGCTTTGAAAGGCTTTCTTCCCGTTTCAACAGTGGTTTTTGATGAAATTGATGTTGGAGTAGGACAGCGTATGGGTGACATCATGGCAGAAAAACTAAAGGAATTGTCTCAAGGAGTACAGACAATTGTAATAACTCATCTTCCTCAAGTCGCTCAGATTGCAGATGCCCATTTTGCGGTTTCCAGAAGCACTGGTAACCGCGAGTTCATTTCGACAGTATCAAGACTCGAAGGCAAATCAAGAGTTCGTGAACTCGAAGAGATGTCAGGCAAGAGATTACTGGTCTCAAGGGAGGATAAGTGTGGACAATGAAGAACTCGTAAGAAGAATAGTTGAGGAAAAAGGAAGTGAAGCGATTCCGCAGCTTCTTGAACTGATCGATTCCGAAGACGATGAAGTGGCTACCATATGCCTTGAAGCAGTGCTAAGAATAGGTGAGACTGGCAGAGATTCATTATTGGGAGAGATTTCAAGAAGAGTTCGTGTTGGAAAGCGCAACGATCTCACAGCTCTTTACATACTTGACAAACTCGCCGAAGTAGGGGAACAGCGTGCTGTCGAGCAGGCACTAACAATGCTCAGTCTCTATGACGACGAGAGGGCCTTGCTAGTGATTTATGAATCGCTTGCAAGACTTGGTCACTGTGACAAAGTAATCGCTGTCTTGGAGGCTATGATAGATGAACCAATGGATGATGAAATGCGGCAGCAGGTGATTTCCACCCTTGCATTCTGCGGAACTAAGAAAGCCGTTGAATTACTTGTAAATATATACGATGACCCGGTAATGTCCAGGTCTACAAAAGCATTTGTGCTCGAAGCGTTTGTCTCAATACTATCTTCTTTCCCTCATTTAGTGACGTATTTGGAACGCGAAACTGCTTCAGGTAAGGAGATAATTGAAAGGGTGAATCGTTGGCTTGACGAAAAGAGATGAAATCTTCTTTTCTTTGTATACTGCCGGATGTGAAGTGAGGATTTCCGAGACATTGCGCTGCCACACGAGTATACGGATCGGCGGAGATGTTGAGTACTTTGTCGTTCCTTTCACAGCGGAGTCACTGGTTGCCGCTGTAGAAATACTCGAAGATGCAGGCCTTAAGTGGAGAGTCCTGGGGGCTGGAACAAATATCCTGGCAAGTGACGAAGAAACATGTGCCGTTATATCCACAAAGCATCTCACAGGAATTTGGTTCACTGAAAAGGGAGTCATTGCTGAAGCTGGAGTAATTGTGGACAGACTCATTGAGCTTGCCATATTAAAAGGACTTAGTGGGCTTGAATTTGCTTCAGGTCTTCCGGGTACACTGGGTGGTGCAGTAACGATGAACGCGGGGGCATTTGGCGGAGAAATGGCAGGACTGGTTCAATCAGCAGAGTGTTTGATGCCTGACATGAGAACGGTCAAGCTCGATAGGAATGAAATGCAATTCGGATATCGAACGAGCGCCTTTCGAAGAGCGGGGGCTGTCATTCTCAGGGTCTCTTTGAAGATGACAAAGAACGATATTTCCAGCATAAAGGCCAGACGAAGAGAAATACTGAACTGCAGGATTCTGAAACAACCGCTGCAGTTACCCAGTGCAGGAAGCGTTTTCATCAGGCCGATGGCAGACTTCTACGTTGGTTCGAAAATCGAAGGGCTGGGGTTTAAGGGCTATCGCGTGGGTGATGCCGAGGTCTCAACAAAACATGCAGGATTCATTGTAAACAAGGGAAATGCAAGCCAGCGAGATGTACTGATCCTCATAGAAAAACTCAGAAAGGCGGTCTACGAGGATACAGGACACTGGCTGCAAACTGAGCTAGACATCTGGTGAGAGGTGATCGTATGGAGGTGATCGTATGGATGAAAGAGATTTCTTTGGTGAAGAGAAGAGTCAGGTATTCAAGAAGGTGCCGAAGTTTGTGATTGTCCTGGTTTTTCTGGGGGCAGTGGCCATCTATTTTGCCACGGGATTTTTCGTTGTTGGACCGGCAGAAGTGGGGCTGGTTAAGATCTTTGGGGAGCACACTTCGACGGCTGCTCCTGGTCTTAATTACCATCTTCCCTTTCCAATCGGCAGTGTTGTCGTGGTCAACACTGCGTCACTCAGGAAAGAAGAAATAGGGTTTGAGACAGTTGCACCAGGCCGATACGTAACTGTCGAGCGCGAGTCGCTCATGCTCACGGGAGACAATAATATCGTCTCTGTTGAACTTGTTGTCCAGTACTACGTGAGTGAACCGGAGAAATATGCATTTGGAGTCATTCCGGACACCGACATTATAAAATTCACTTCAGAAGCGATTTTGAGAGAAGAAGTCGCTGCAAGCACGATGGATGCTGTTTTGACTGTTGAAAGAGACACCATTTCTGAACGTGTAGCTGAAAGAATACAAATGGAATTCGACTTCATGGAAATCGGTCTTCAGGTTCAGAACGTGTATATGCAGGAAGTCAGCCCACCGAGACAGATTATCGCTGCCTTTGATGATGTGAACAATGCCAGACAAGATCGAACAAAGTTCACGAATGATGCTGAAAGATACCGAAACGATGTTGTCCCAAGAGCCAGGGGAGAGGCAGCAAGTATAACAAGAGCCGCGGAAGCTTACGCAGCACAGAAGGTTCTTGCTGCAACTGGTGAAACAGACCGCTTTCTAAACATGCTCAGAGAATATGAGAGTGCGCCAGAGATCACAAGAACAAGGCTCTACCTGGAGATGCTCAATAACGTCCTGACCAATTCAACAAAGACGGTCGTAACTGGAGCGGAAGGATTGATCCGCTTCCTTGATCTTACGCCGGAAGAAAGGGGGCACTGATGATGAAACTGCTGATTACCGCCCTTGTAGTATTCGTTTTTGTACTGATAATGCTTTCGTCCTTCCTGTTCACCGTAGACGAGACAGAGCACGTCGTTGTTCAGCGATTTGGAGAGATCAGGCGAGTTATCGATGAACCAGGTCTGTATTTCAAGCAACCGTTCATTGAGAATATCACGAGGTTTGACAAGCGTATCCAGCTTTATGATATACCCACTGAGAGGATCTACACGATGGACAAAAAGACACTGCTTGTTGATACCTACGCGATGTGGCGAATCGAGGATGCCGAACTCTTCGTGATGACCATGAGAACTGTGAACAATGCCCTGACGCGCTTAGACGATGTTGTGTATTCAAATGTCAGAAATGTCTTTGGGAAGGTCGATTTTGACGACATTATATCGGAGAAGAGAAGTGAACTGCTGGAAATCGTCACTGATCAAGCACGGGCCGAAGTGAAACAGTTTGGGATCGATCTTGTTTCTGTCAGGGTGAAACGTGCAGATCTTCCTGACGAGAACAAAGAGGCTGTGTTTGAAAGGATGCGGTCTGAGAGAATAAGAGAAGCAGGGCTGATACGGGCCGAAGGAGAACGAGAAGCAACAGAGATCCGTGCAGAGGCAGACAAGGAAGCCCAGTTGATAATAGCTGAGGCTACAAAGCAAGCACAAATACTTCGAGGACAAGGCGATGCAGATGCATTGACGATATTTGCCTCTGCATACAGCCAGGATCCTGAATTCTTCGAATTTCTGAAGCGGATGGAAGTCTACGAAACGAGTCTGATAGACTCTGTCTTTGTTCTGACTCCCGAAATGGAGTTTATAGAAAGGTTTCTAAGCGACAACTGAATGGGATGTTACAGATCACTGGACAAGCCTGGCTATTCCAAAAAGAAAATAAGGAAGTCAACTTTTCTTGGATTTGCCAGGCATTGTTCCAATGAAGAGGAAATTGACTTCCTTATCAAGCAGTTGAGAGAGGAACACATCAACGCATCACATGTATGTTGGGCTTATCGCAAGAGAACGACCGGTGGTTTGATAGAGTACTGTACAGATGCTGGGGAGCCACCAGGTACTGCGGGAAAGCCGCTTCTGGGCGCAAT
>DLVL01000068.1 GCA_003444085.1 Kosmotogaceae bacterium
GGAAAGCCGCTTCTGGGCGCAATAAAGAAGCGGAACCTTGAGGACGTTGTGGTGGCCGTTGTGCGCTATTTTGGTGGTGTCAAACTGGGTATTCGCGGGCTCATTGAAGCTTATGGATTCACGGCTAATGAAGCGCTCGATGAAGGGATTGTCGTTCTTTACTGCGAGGCTTCTTTGATCAGAATAGTCGCTTCTTATACTGCCTGGAGTCACTTTCAAAGAACAGCAGAGCACTTCAACGGGGTTAAGGTAATCAGTGCTGATTATGGGAGTGAGGTAGTTCTAACTGTTGGAGTCAGAAGCGATGAGAAGGATGAGCTGATTGCTTTCTTCAAGAAGCACAATTGTCTGGTTAAGGTCCAGGAGAACGATATTCTTATGAAGATACCACTCTGAGATGAATACGGGAGATGCTGCTTCAACAGGTGTTTTTTGTCCAAGGTAGTGTCCCGCATTGAGTGAACTGCTGAAGAAGCTATTTCCGGAAAGTGATGCAATCCATTTCTATTCGCGGTGGGTAGCTATCGCATGTTTGGCCAAAAAAGTATCTCGATTCTGCTGAGAAGGCGGAGGTTTCCAGCCAGAGATTCTTGTGCTACTGTTTTCGTGCAGTAAGCTTTCTGGAGAAGTCTTGTAGACATCCTGGGCTGCCCTGTTTGCGTTACCTTCATGCGGAAAAAACTAAACGATCATTGAAATCTGCTATCTTTTTGCCGGGTGAAATACTACTGACAAACATGAAACAGTCGTCTCCTTGAGGCAACCTGCCATTCTTCTGTTTAGAAACAGCCTCTCCAGTAATTACCGGTTCAGGCACAATGAATAGCAATCTGAACTGTTGAATCCTTCTCCGTCATCGACCGGCAAGATAAGGCGTATTGTCCGTGTTTTTAGCAAAAACACATGTTCAAGTATTCAGTAGATTGATACAAGCGAACATGTCGGGATGGTCTAAGACACTCAGAAAGAAACGTGGCTTGTTGTTATAATCTTCAAGAGAATCAGTGAAGACCATTTAGAGGTGGATTCGTTGTTAGATGGGCGGAAGGTCATTAAATTGATAGAGATGATCTCGGGTTATGACAGAAATCTGGGAGGTAATGAGTATAGCAATCTCTTGACCGAGATAGAAGATCATCTTGTCCGACAAGGCATTGACAGTTCTCGTATTCGAAGGATCGAATTTCCGGCAAACGGAGAAAGCATTACCAGGACGATTCTATCAACGGTTGGATGGAATTCAGGAGAAGCAACGCTTTGGATGATACGGCCTGAAGTCAAGTTTGTTGCTTCAACCAGGAATACCCCAACAGCACTGCTTGTTGGCAGTTCACCCACAAGAGGATCTCAGGAGCTTGAACTTGTAAAGCTTTCCGAAAAGCGGGACTATACCGGGAAGGCCGTCCTTGCTGAAGGCAGTCTTGATGAAGTTTTTCAGGCCGCCTGTGTTCAAGGTGGAGCGAAATGTATCCTCGTATATGACATGAAACACAGGTGTGAAATGATTGGCAGGACACCAGAGATGATGCCAGACGCAACAAACTTTCTTAGGATAAGACAAGACAGGAATTCTGCTGAACTTGGTGTTTACGGTTTTTCGCTAAACTATGAGAGTTTTCTCATGCTTAAGAAGAGTGTGGAGGCTGGAGAAACCTGGATAGAAACCAGGGTATGCTCTTCGCTCGATCGTAATGCTTCACTCGAAGTCCTTGAAGTGGATCTGGTTGGAGAGAAGCAAGATGATTATTTCATGATTATTGCGCATCTGTGTCACACGTCTCCTGGTGCGAATGATAACGCCAGTGGTGCTGCGCTTGCTCTTGAGATTGCACGACTCATAGTTGATTCGGCTGACGTCATTCCCATTAAGATCGTGCTTGTTCCAGAGTATATCGGAAGTGTTCCGTATGCAATCAAGCTCAAGAACGAGGGAGCTCTTCCCCAGGTAGTAATAAACCTCGACATGGTTGGAGAAGAACAACTTAAGACAGGGTCCACCCTCTTTTTGAGCAGCACACCACCGGTTCTCGATCAGGTGTACGATAACATCCTTTTTCAGAATTTGATGAAGAGTGCTCCGAAATTCGATTCTATTCCACTCAGAAGGATATACAAGATACCTTTCTCCGGCGGATCAGATCACTGTGCCTTTCTTCCATTGGGAGTGCCTGCCCCGTTCGTTGGACACCTTCCAGACAGGTATTATCATACAAATCAGGACACCACAGATAAGTGCGATCCAGAGGAACTTGAATGGGTTGGTGAGGCGGTCATCCGAAGTCTGAGAGAATTCACTGAGACGAATAAAAAGCTTTCTCCAGAAGTTAGGGCAGCGCAGTTTGGTGATTTTGTATACTTGCTGGACGTTTTCAAGGGAATAGCTGGTGAGAGGGAGATTATCAAGCTTCTTTCAAAGACACATCATATTGAGGCCAGACTGCTGGCTGCTCTATATGATGATTTCACTTCACAAGAAGAGGAATTTGACCGGATCAAACCAGTCTTTGACAGCTCAATAGGGTTTGGCTGGATATCTGGTCTGCGCAGTAAAGTTGAATGGAAGGAGATCGGAGACATAGCGACATTGGGGGAGTATATCAACATTGTGGCAGCGATTACGGAGAACAGAGATGCTGCTATTCGTCTTGTGGCGCATCATTACTCTTTGCCTGAAAGGCAAGTGAATGACCTTGTTGCTCATCTATGCAATGAAGGTCTTTTTGAGTCTGGGGGTGCAATACTGTGAGTCAGATTGTGGTGACTGGAAGCACCAGTCTGAATGGAAGCGTTACGGTAAGTGGTTCAAAGAATTCTGCTTTACCGATCCTTGCTGCGTCGATAATGATCGACGAAACAATTGTTCTGAATAATGTTCCTGAGCTCAGAGATATATTTACTATGCTTTCCATACTTCAGAGGATAGGGCGAAAAGTGAGTTTCTCTGGAAACACTGTGCGGATAGAGCCCGGAGAAATCGTTGTTGGAAACATCCCTTACGAGCTCATCGGGAAGATGAGAGCATCTTTCAACCTGCTTGGACCTCTTGCAGTAAGGTGCGGCTGGGCCAAGGTTGGCAAACCGGGTGGTTGTAACATCGGACAAAGACCTGTCGATTATCACCTGCGAGGATTGAGAAAGCTTGGTTTTAGAATCAGCGAGCAACACGGCGATGTTATAGCTGTCTCACCGGGCTCATTTGATGATTTCGTCCATTACAGATTGCCGTATCCCAGTGTTGGAGCGACTGAACAGCTCATGACAGTTGCTTCGTTGATGAAAGGAAGTAAGGTGGTAATCGAAAACGCCGCCAGAGAACCGGAAGTGTGCGACTTGCAGGGTTTCCTGAACGGTAGTGGCGCTGATGTTAGAGGTGCCGGGACATCAGTAATTGAAGTAGTGGGTAAGGATGCCCTTCACGGAACGGAGTATCGTGTAATACCGGACAGGGTTGAAGCCGGGACATACCTTTTTGCAGGATTAGCTACACTGGGAGAAGTTACTGTGAAATCAGTAATTCCTGAGCACTTAGCAGTTCCGATTAAGATTATGAGTGAAATCGGAGGAATTGTGGACATTTCTGAAGATAGCGTACACATTGAAGTCTCTTCTCCATTGAAAGCAGTAAAGGTTTCATCAGAACCATTTCCAGGTTTTCCTACTGATCTTCAGCCACTATTGACCGTTACTCTCTCAACAGCTAGAGGAGAATCAGTTGTTGAAGAAGGAGTATTTGAGAATCGCTTTGGCTATGTTGATGAGCTCAATCGTATGGGAGCCGATGTGAAAGTATGCAACCGAAAAGCATTTATCAAAGGAGTTTCCGGGCTTAGTGGAGCGGAGATTAAAGCGCCAGACATTCGTGCGACTGCCGCGTTGATCGTTGCCGGGCTGATTGCTGAAGGTGAGACGATCATTCATGAGGCTGGTCACATTTTCAGGGGGTATGAGAGAATTCAGGCAAAGCTAAATGATTTGGGAGCCGTTATCAAGGTCTTCCCTGATGAGGATGGATAGGTGAAGGAAGTGCCTGGTGGCGGAAAAGCTGATCTCATCAAGAAGGCTCTTGAATTTCCTGTCATGAGCCTGCAGTCATGTAGGCTATGTCCCAGAGAATGTGCAGTCGACAGAGAGGTCAGCATAGGTTTCTGTGAGCAGACAGAAGTTCCAAGGATTTCATCGGCCGTGCTCCATTTTGGGGAAGAACCTCCTCTGGTTGGGCGAGGAGGCTCCGGAACAGTATTCTTCTGTGGTTGTTCAATGCGATGTGTTTACTGCCAGAACTTCATGATCAGTCAGAAGAACAACGGAACTGACATCTCTGTTGAAGAGCTGTCTGAGGTCTTCTTGAAACTGCAGTATGAAGGGGCAGAAAACATCAATCTGGTTACACCAACTGCACACCTTTCCGGAATACTTGCGAGTCTAGGGTTAGCTATGAGCAATGGTCTCAATATACCGATTGTTTATAACACCAGCGGCTATGAAAGAGCTGAAGTTATCAGACTCCTTGACGGGATAATCGACATCTATCTGGCAGATATCAGATATACCGACGATACCAAAGGCCAGAAATACTCAGGAACGAATGATTACTGGACAGTCACTAGGAATGCGATCAAAGAGATGTATAAACAGGTTGGAGCATTCAGTGATCGTCGTTATGACGCTCCAAAAGGAATAATCTTGCGTCATCTGGTTTTGCCTGAAGGAGTGTCAGGCACTAATGCTATGGGCGAATATGTTGCTTATGAGCTATCTTCGTCTGTACCGATCTCTCTGATGTCTCAATACAGACCTGTATTTCATGCGCGCGACTACCCTGAAATCTCAAGAAGAATAACTGAGAGAGAATATGAAGATGCTTTGTCCTCGATTGATCAGTATGGATTGACAGGATGGTACCAGCACTTTTCAGGAACAGAGAGTCTTAGAGTGAAGCCATTGGGGAGGAGAGAATGATTTTTGTATTGTCCTTATTGATGTGGTTGGGACTGAGTTCATCGTTGAATATTACTGATATTGTGTCTGCGATTGTTGTTTCATCGGCTGTTGAGGTGATTTCAAGGCGAGTGATTCCTAGGGGGAAGGGCATCAGTGCGCTCATGCAGATCATTCTGGCTTTTCCCAGAGCAGTCTGCGCTGCTGTCAGAATGATTGTCTCAAGACCTCTGTTCACATCAAGAGAGAAAGGTGTTTCTTCAGACCGCTTAAGTGAATTCGCCGAAGTGGTTTCAATAACCATGATCCCGGATGAGCTGGTTGTGCTCAAAGAAGACGGAAAACACGTGATTCATGGAGTCAAAAAATGGCGTTAGCAGTCACGGCTGTAATAGCAGCGGGCATTTCCTCCATCGTTATGATTCTTTATGCGAGGAAGGACAACTCCTGGAAGCTTCTGATTGTATACTCTTCAGTAGTAACAAAAATCTCAATATCCCTTATCTTCTTAAAGGCTGCTTTTGATATCAGATTCTTTGTGGAGCTGATAATTATTTTTTTGCTTCTCAATGGTGGGGGAACAATAATAGCTGCCTATTTCTTGGGGGCAGACAGATGATTGTCACTGGCCTTGTAATCTTTTTTGCAGGGATCATTTTGGTAGTCGCTGGAACAATCAGAGCTGTGTGTTCAAAGACTTTGATTATTGCCCTTCATTTTATCGGAATTTCGGATACAGTAGGGCTTAGTCTTCTGGTGATTTCAGCAGTATTTCTCGGCCTGGTGAGTGTTCATGCCGGTGTCTTCCTTGTTCTGGTCCTGATTGTAGGTGGTCCCCTGGTCTCCCATGTTATTGCAAAAGCTTATCTAAGATCGGGGAGGGAGTGACATGATACTTATAATCATTAGTCTTGGGGTCCTCTTTGTTGCTTCAAGCATTCTTGCAATAAAATCCTCCAGTTCTTTCAATGCTGTGATCTGGTTCGGTATTCTCGGGTTCCTCGCATCTGCCATGATGTTTCTGGCAGGGGCACCGGACGTTGCCCTCACACAGGTTACCATTGGTGTTGTCCTGGTAGTGCTTGTCTACATTATGGCGATAAGAAAACAGCGCAAGGTCAGGCTTGGTTATATAAGTAAACCGCAGATGATTGAAGAAGGAGAAGGTGGGCTTGCAGGTCTCGAATGGGACCTCATCAGCAAGATTGACGAAAAGGAAGGATATGATGTGGATGCTGTGAACTATGACAACCTGCGGGATGCTATCAGCGCCCTCATTTCTGGGCGTATCGACGTAATTTGTGGAGGGATCACGAGAGATTCACTTGAAAGTGATGATGGGATTGTTGTAGTTCCTTATCTCACTGTGAACAGATATGCGTATGAGAACGAGTTGCTGGACTTCATTGAGATGAAAGAACTGATGAGAAAGAATCCCACAATAAGAGCAATTCCTGTGAAAGAAACTGAGTTTGTGTTCCTTCTTAGCGAAACATCAAAAGACATAAGTGCCTTCTTCGAAAAGGATCTGGGAATACTTGTTGATTCTGGAGAACTTGAAAGATTGGTGAGCAAACACCTATGAAGTCTTTCATGGTTTTTGCGCTGGTAGCCTATTGCTTCGTAATAATCGCGTTCGGAGCATGGGACAATATTGTATATCGTGAAGAGAATCATGTAATGGTGATTTCTGAAAGGTTGAATGTTCCAAATACTGTAACTGCTGTCTACCTTCAATCAAGGGTGTATGACACTCTTTTTGAGATAATCCTTTTCACCATGGTGGCAATGGCTGTGGCATTCATGCTGAAGTCAGAACCTGTTCATGAACATAATAACCAGACAATTGACAACTCAACCTCGGTTTATGGAAGCCTTGTTGGGGTCCTTTCACTAACTGCATTCTGTTTTGTAGTACTGAATGGACATCTTTCACCTGGGGGAGGATTTGCTGGTGGGGTAATACTGGCCAGTGGTATTTCCCTTTACGCGATAACCTCGGGCTTTTCAGTAGTCAACAGACAGTATGAACGCATGAAAGCAAGTATGATGGAAGGTGCTTCATTCTTGATAATTGTTTCTTTCATGACCCTTGCGGCAGTCTTTCCCGAGGTCTTCCAACAACTCAACCAGAAACAATCTTTTGGTGCGCTCTTCAGCGGTGGCATTATTCCGATGTTGAACATTCTGATTGGAGTCAAGGTCTACGCAGCTTCGTGGAAGATGGTTAAAGAATTTGTCGCCAGGAGGGGACCGCTGTGATTTCAGAAGTTGTCTCATATGTGTCGTTCTTCGCCGTTGCAGTCGGGATTTACGGAGTAATAACAAGTCGAAATCTCATCAGGAAAATCATCTCACTTGGGATATGTGAAACAGGAACTACTCTACTATTTGTTGGTGTATCTGCAGCAACAGGTACTTTTGCCCCAGTAGTCCCAGCCAATAGTATGGCAACGTTGGCCTTTTCAGATCCTGTTCCTCAAGCAGTCATAATCACCGGAATCGTGATCAATTTCTCAATACTTTGCTTGCTGTTGGTCTTCACAATAATGCTAATGAACAGGTACCACACGGTTGATGCCAAGACCATAGAGAGAATCGTGGATAAGGAGGAGTAATGGTTATCCTCCTTCTTCCGATATTACCTATCATTACTGGTAGCATAGCAATTATTCTGCACAGAAGGACAAGACTTACGCAGGTACTCTTCTTTCTTTCTTGTCTGGCCGTTGTTGTCATCTTGCTGATGCAGCTCAACCAGGAAAGAACTCTTCAGATCGGTGGATGGGGTGAAACGGGTATAACGGTTGGATTCGATGCGCTTAATCTCCCGTTCATGTTGTCTTCGATAATCGTGGCTGTTGCAGTAAGCTTGAGTGCAATGACAAGAGCGACCTATGACGGTTTCTTCTATGGCTTGATCATGATACTCCTGGGCAGTCTGAATGCTGTCTATATATCTAGAGACCTCTTCAACATCTATGTGACATTTGAACTCGCTTCCATAGTTGGTTACATTCTTATTGCCTATGGCAAGAAGGGGAAACAGATATGGGCTGCGATGAAATACGCGCTGTTGTCAACTGTTGGGTTTTCGGTTTTTCTTATTGGCGCTGGGCTCGGTTATGCAAGGACCGGAAGTTTCTCCTTTCTGAGTCTCAATGAGATCGGTAGTCTTGCAGGGGCTCTTATATTCGCAGGACTTGCGGTGAAGTCTGGTTTGTTCTTTGTATCAATGTGGCTTCCTGATGTCTACGATAGTACACCTGCAGAGATTCCTCTTCTTTCGGGAATCATTATTAAGGCAGGGGACTATCTGATACTGCGGCTAATTATCTATGAGTCGTTTGATTGGTTAGCCCCGATGTATCTGGCAGTAGGTACAATAAGTGCCGTAATTGGGGCTATATACGCGATGAACGCCAGGAAATCACAACGAATCTTGGCCTACCATACGTTCTCACAGATAGGATTCATTGTGACTGCTTCAAACATTCACGGGGCTTGGCACGCTTTCAGTCACTCGATTTTCAAGGGTCTCCTTTTGCTTTCTGCAGGAAAGATCGCAGAGAGACTCAAGACTCAAGACCTCTCGAAATGGAAAGGGAAGATCACTGTCAGTGAGTATATTCCACTTCTTATCGGATCCCTTGCAATAATCGGGTTTCCTCTTACGTCAGGATATGTTACTAAGGGCGGGATAATCGATTCAGTACCACTAACAGGAGTGATCATGTTGACGATTGCCTCGGTTGCCACTGTGATTAGTTTCTGCAAGTTTGTATTCATTCCCCTTTCCAAGAAGAAAATAAAGTTACCGAAACTCCTGATAGCAGCGTATGTGTTATTATCTTCAGGAATCTTCTTTCATGGTGTAATCAAATTCGATTACTATAAGCTAGTTGAGTCTCTAGCAGTTATCGGAACGGGTGTCATGATGTATTTCTTAGTTCGAAAGTATTTCCGACCAATTAGCACGAGACTCGAAAAACTCGATGAATCTTTGGTGCTCTTCATCGGGTTTATGGCTGTTGTTCTGACTATGCTTGTTCTTTAGTGTTGAAAAGCTGATAGCGCTGGTTTATAATTTGAGACGTACGCCCGTGGCTCAACTGGCAGAGCGGCGGTCTCCAAAACCGTAGGTTGGGGGTTCGATTCCCTCCGGGCGTGCCAGGGAGGGACATTCAGTCCCTCTTTTTCACAATGTGGGAGGCCATATCGGGATTTTTCTAAGCCCAAGGGGCTTGTTCTCTCGATTAATAGTCATTATCTGAAAAGGCAATTTGAAGGTAAGGACTCCCAGGAGACTGCGAACTCGTTTCTCTTCGCTGTCTTCACCAAAGGTTAGCAGATGAACATTTTCCCTCCACGCAGCATTGTGGAGTGCTCTTACCAGCTTCTCACCATCTTTCTTGTCATCGTAGCTTAACTCGATGACCTGCCAGGACTTTATGGGTTGACCGATTCGCGGCACCCTGATTGCAGGAATGGTTATTGACACTCCTCTCAGGACCTTGTGAAGGGGTTTCAGACCCCCATTGAGTTTTGAAATGGAAAAGTCAGTTTGACCTGTTGTGTCCCACATTACGGCTCGTGCTGAGCCAAAACTCATTAGTCTGATCCTTCTCTGTTCAAGCAACTTAGGAAAGAATGTCTCACTGAGATCGAGGGGAACCAGATCCCCCTTCAAAGAAGCACTCTCGAAGATCGTACTCAGTTCATCGATAGATGGTGAATAGTCGACTAATGTTCCTTTTACCCTTGGGTTACGGATAACAGGAACAGCATAGATGTTGAAAACACGCTCAGGGAAGAAACCGAGATGTCTAGTTATCTTTGCAGACCGACCGTTGTCGGTTTTTACGGAGCTAAAGGCAAAGACTCCGTCAGAGTCTTGAAGAACATCTGTCATTCTTTTTACTAGAGCCTTTAGCCAGAAAGCTACTTTGAGTCTGAACTTTGGATTTGTCCTGAGACCATAAAGGTAGGCGCCCTTTACTTTCTCACCTTTAAGGGAGTAGTATGCGAAACCGGCACCTGCACAACCGATGATTTCCCCATCGCCTTCGTTCTCCGCCACGAAAAAGAATCCTTCACGAAAATAGCGGGACTTCTCAAAGAAGTCTGTCCTATAAGATGTAAGCCAGATCTTTCCTTCCTGAGCGGAACTCTTCTCAATCTCAAGGAGTTTTTCGTTGTCTTCAGGTCTGACATCTCGAATTATCAAGTTAATCACCCAGCTTTTTGTCTTGTGATAGTGTATCACTGATCGGTTACGTTTAGTATTAACCGAACTTCTGGAAACTTGCTACATCATGGTGTTATCATGATAAAGGTGACAATAGATGTGTCGTCGCAAGGAGGAAGATCATGAGGAACTACAGAAAAGAACTTTGGTTTGAAACCAGAAGCCGCAGAGAATTTGTCAACATCACAGGAGAGGTTGAGAAATGCGTTCAAGAAAGTCGAATAACAGAAGGGCTCGTGCTTGTCAATGCAATGCACATAACAGCTAGTGTGTTCATTAACGATAATGAATCGGGTCTTCACATGGATTTCGAAAGATGGCTAGAGAAACTCGCTCCAGAGAAGCCTTATTCGCAATATGAACACAACGGCTATGAAGATAACGCCGATGCACACCTGAAGAGGACAATCATGGGGAGAGAAGTTGTTGTAGCGATTACAGAAGGAAGACTAGATTTCGGCCCATGGGAACAGATATTCTACGGTGAGTTTGATGGCAAGCGAAAGAAGCGCGTTCTGGTGAAAATCATAGGTGAATGACGTCCGACAAGGCTAGTTATCTGTAGATGTCTCTAAGAGGCAGTAATTATTTTTTTCAAGTCACGAACTAATATTGTATAATATCCTAAGAATGGGAGGTGAAAGAATGAAGAAAGTAGAAACAGTTAAGAAAAGCCTTAGAGACTACGAAGCGCTCATATCTGCAGAGAAGATCGAGGAGATAGAATCGCTTTCTCGTGAGTTGAAGGGAGCGAGAGTTCTCCACATAAATGCAACTGCTTACGGAGGCGGGGTAGCGGAGATTCTTCATACTCTTGTTCCGCTGATGAATGATGCTGGTCTTGTTGCTGACTGGGCGGTCATTGAAGCGCCTGGCGAGTTCTTTGAATTGACAAAGCGAATGCACAATGCTCTTCAGGGAAAGGACGACAAGATGAACAAGGAAGACAAAGAGCTCTTTCTCAGAGTTACCAGGGAGAATGCTCAAAGATACTCATTTGGAGCATATGACTACGTAATCATACATGATCCTCAACCTGTGGGACTCCCTGAGTTTGTTGATTTTGGAGAAGCCAGACTGGTGTGGAGATGTCATATTGACACTTCTTCTCCTAACATGGACTTCTGGAGTTTTCTGAATAATCATCTTGGGTATTATGATGCTGGCGTCTTCACGCTTCGTGACTACGCGAAAGACGGTATATCGATAAACAACATAGTCGAAATCCCTCCTTCGATTGATCCTTTAAGCAACAAGAACAGGGCCCTCAGGGATGATGAGTTGAAACTTGCCATGAAGAAACTGCGTGTTGATGTGGGTAGACCAATAATCTCGCAAGTCTCAAGATTCGATCCCTGGAAAGATCCAATGGGAGTTGTCGATGTCTACAGAGTTCTCAAGGAAGAATTCAAGGGGCTTCAGTTGCTCATGATTGGAGCAATGGCTTCTGATGATCCCGAGGGGTGGGAAATATACGACGACCTGCTCAGATATGCGGGAACAGATTATGATATCAAGGTCCTGTCTAATTTCCATGGAGTTGCCGAGATTGAAGTAAATGCTGCTCAGAGAATCAGTAACGTTGTTTTGCAGAAGTCGATAAGAGAGGGTTTCGCTCTTACCATGAGTGAGGCAATGTGGAAGAAGACTCCTGTGATCGGTGGAAATGTTGGAGGGATTCCTCTCCAGGTAAAACATGGCGTCAATGGTTATCTGGTAAACAGCATCGAAGAAACAGCCGAGTACACCGCAAAACTTCTGCGAGACAAAGAATTAGCCAGAGAGTTTGGCGAAAAGGGACACGAAATCGTCAAGGAGCATTTCCTTGTTACTAGACATCTCGTAGATTATATGAGGTTATTCAAGTCTCTCTGAGGGCTCTGCTTCTCGGAGTCCTTCGGAGCTTCTTCCTGACGTATCTTCTGAGTGCTAGAAAGGCGCTTCCTTTTTCCCAGGTTTCAGGGTCACTTACACGTTTCATTGAAGGTGAAAGGCCCCAGGTACTGCTCAATGATCCTGCGATTCTTTCGCAGATGCTGTCGAAAATCCATTCACTCACGACCCCCTCGCCCCCAATCAGGACCCTTCGGGGTCTCAGCAGAAGAATCAACGATCCGACATGGTAAGAGAGGTACTCGATTATGGATCCGTATCTTTCAAGGCTAGACCCCGAAGCTGCGGCTTGCCTAATTCTTTGAAGCTCCGGGAAGAATCTATCGAAACTCTGCACGAAATGCTTGATTGATCCTGCTGAATCTTTCACCAGAACATACTCGGAAGCCAGTGTTTCCAAGCATCCTCTTCGCCCGCAGTAGCATGGTTCTCCGTTAATATCTGCTCCGAAATGACCAAACTCGAATGATGTTCTTCCATCACTTCCTGTAAGGATGTCTTCGCCGTCATAAAATGAAGCTCCAACTCCAACCCCGAAACTGATTGCCAAAGAAGACTCTCTCAGAATTCCTGTCTTGATTATTTCACCCACATGAAGTGCATCAACATCGTTACAGAGGAAGGCATCTGAAGCACCAGCACTCTGCAAGAAAGGTTTAAGATCATAGTTTGACAAACCGAGGATCGGTGAAAAACTGACAGAAGCATTTTCTATGTCGACGCAACCAGAAACGGCCATTCCCAGAGCACTCGGTTTGTAAGAGTTGAAAAGCTCTTGAGTGGCTTTGAGAACTTGTTCTACCGGATTCACCTGTTTAGAGAAATGTCTTATGAGGTACTCCTTCACGTCGACGGGTTCAAGAGAAAAGTTGTACACAATAGTCTTCAAAGACTCTCTGCCAAGCTTCATCCCAAATACATAACCATGATCAGGGTTGAGAGATATCTCTTCGTTTGGTCTGCCGCGACCGCTCGAGGCAATTCTACGTGTTCTTATCATTCCCTGATTATGAAGCTCTTCTATCAGGTAGCTCATTGTTGATTTTCTAACACGAATATCCTTGGCTAGCTCGCTTCTGAGTCTTCGCTTGTGTATGAAAAGCTGGTCAAGAAGCTTTGTCAGGTTATCCCATCGAATTTCTTCTGTTCTCATTTTCGATCCCTCTGAAGACATCCGTCATTAGCATCATTCGGTTATGCCGCACTATTTTCCAGACCAGCCTACCATTCCTCGCACATAGTAACGTTGCAGGAATATGTAGATAAGAATTGGTACAATCATTACGAGAATCGATGCCGCAGATAAGAGCCCCCAATCGACATGATATTGTCCCCTCATGAGGGGCACTCTTTGGGTCGCAAGGATTCTGTCGGGGGAGTATATCAGAATCAGCGCGAGAAAGAAATCGCTCCAGACCCAGGTGAACTGAAGAGCAGATGCTGAAGCTATTGCAGGGAAAGCATTTGGAAGTACCACCCGGTAGAATATCTGGAAATCTGTTGCTCCATCAATTCTCGCAGCCTCTTCCATGTCGTTTGGCAGTGTCTTGAAGTAGTTTCTCATGAAAAACGTGATCCAGGGGATTCCCCAAGCAGTGTGAACCAGAATCAAAGCTGCATAGGTATCCACCAGCCCGAGATTACTCATGATACTGAACAATGGTACAGCAATCATTTGTTGAGGTAAAGCCAGCGTGAGGACAACTGCAACAACAAGTGATTTTCTGAACGGGAACTTGTACCTGGAAATGCCATAGCCTGCAATTGTGGCGAGAAGAAGTGGGAGAATTGTTGCCGGTACAGCTATTATCAGGGAATTCACCATACCTTCCAGCATAGAGGCAGTGGGATGTGTCAATGCATTTATGAAATTCGAGAAGGTCGGGTTGAAACTGTCGAATCGCCACCAACCATCTATGACTTCGCTATAAGGCCTGATCGCAGTCATTAGTATCCCCATTACCGGGAGAATCCAGACAAGTCCAATAAACCAGCCGATCGTGCTAAAAGCGATCTTCTCAAAGGTCTTCTTTCTCATTCTGCCTCATCTCCTGCAGAACGGATTAGTGGAATTGCTGCAACGAGTGTAAACAACGTTATGAGCACGGCAACTACGGCAGCTTTCTCAGCATTCCACTCTCTGAATCCATAAAGGTACATCTGAAGTGCAAGAACATTTGATGATCCTCCTGGTCCTCCCATGGTTGCCACATAGACTATGTCGAATATCTTGAGTTCCCATAAGAGAGTCATCGTGACAACAACCACGGTGATCGGTTTCAACAGAGGTATCGTAATCTTGAAGAACATCTTGATTCTGCTTGCTCCGTCAATTCTTGCAGCCTCGTAGTACATATTCGGTATGGTCTCCAGTCCTGCAGAATAGAGTATCATACTGAATCCTGCCCACAACCAGACTGAACCGAAAATCAGAGAGAACAAAGCTGTCTCTGGATAAGCTGTCCATGTTTGAGTGTGCATACCAAAGAAGCCCATCACCATATTGACTACTCCGACACTTCCATCAAACATGAATCTGATCATTATTCCGCCCACGATCATTGGCATGACCATTCCCAGGAATATGATTGATTTGATAATCCCTCCGCCCTTTACGTTTCTCAGAAATGTGGCAAGGAACAGCCCCAGAAATGTGGTAATAGGAAGGTGAATAGCAATCCACATTGCATTGTGAATCAAGGCACCAAAGGGGAACTCACCTTCATATCCCCCGGGATTGAAGATATCACGACTCCTGAGAACTTCCGTATAGTTTGACAAAGTGAACGATCCGTCTTCACCGATGAAGCTCAGAAAAACGGTTCTGAGCGTGGGATACATCACAAAGATCGCCATTAGGGTCAAAGCAGGCAGAATGAAGATACCAAAGTGATAGAGTCGCGCTCTTCTGAGCATATAGTATGCCCCCTTTCTAAACAAAGCGGGACCGTTAGGTCCCGCTCAATTCAGATCAATGAACTAAGGCATTCTGGCTTCAAGTTCAGCAAGAACGCTGTTGAGTCTTTCTGGGCGGACCCACAGAAGCTTCAGCTGATCCCAGAAAGCAGACTGCCATGCACCACCAATGGTATCGTCAAGGTCACGTACCGGTTCAAGGCCTTCGATAGATCGAGCGACTTCACGGTCTGCTGGGGGATAGGCATCCTCAGGAACACCAGCAACCGTTGCGAAGTGGCCACCCTGTGCTACCTGAACACTCTGTCCCTCTACGCTCGAAATGAACTCTATAAACTTCTTCGCGCCTTCAACGTTATCTGCATATGCGGGGACAAAAGCATAGTCGACAGACGACACAACGCCTCTTGCTCCTGGCAAGGTGAAAACACCCAGATCGTCAGGGTCATCAACCATTCCAATTATCCAGAAACCCATGAAGTAGAGTGCATAATCACCTTTCCACCATTGTTCAAGAATAGTTGTCCATTCAGTTGGTTCGCTGAAATATCCAGCCTCCAGCAGTCCAGCGAGCTTTTCCATAGGTCTTCTTACGATGTGGCTTTCCCAACTTATGTTACCTTCAATGAGATCGTTTTGAAGCTCCGGGCCACCAAAGGTTATCAAGAAGTGTTCTGTTATATCTGACAACGGCCATCCAACACCATTTCCGCTGGCTATCGGTCTCCGTATGCCCGGGATCTCGCTTATCTCTTCCAGTAGAGCAACGAATTCGTCCCAGGTGTCGGGCTCAGAAAGCCCATGTTCTTCGAAGAATGACTTTCTGTACCAGAATCCTGGTTTCGGTTTAGCGGTATAGGCTGTTCCATAGAGTTCGTCTCCCACCATGACACTGCGTAGAGTTGCAGGCTCATATAGACCCGTATCGACCACGTCACTGAGCTCAACGGCATGCTGCGGGTTTGCGGTGATGAAATGTGGCCACATGAATATGACATCACCTGGTGCTCTCCTGGCATTGAATTGTGCAGGAAGCACATTTGCGAGGTCTTCAGCCCTGTTAATCCTGTAATTAACCGTGATACCCGTTTTTTCCTCGAAAGCTTGAAGGACAGGTTTGAAGCTCTCTTCTTCATCACCCGACCATGGTCCAATTACGGTTATTGACTCGGCAAGAAGCATCGAGGCAAATACAAGTACAACGGTTAATAAAAGTGTTCTCTTCATTCAGACACCTCCTTGGATGTGTTTTCAGAATCATATTTGATGACTCACAAACAATTGTAACCATTCATGACAAATTAGTTCAAGTCTTGAAAAATGTCTTCTCGGCAAGCTGGCGACTGTTAGCAACTGTGAAGGAATATTATCGTTATTGTTCTCAGTACTGCGGACAGAAAATACTTCATTCATTCCTTTACTTCAGATTTCGACCCACGTAAATATCTCACGACAAAAACAGACTTCCAGGCGGTTTCTGAGTTTTACGCTGTCTTCGTGCTGATCAGGAGCGTTCGCAGAGTTACTATATAATCGTTCTTAAGGAACGGTTCACCATCTTTCTCGGTACCGTGTTAGCATATGATTAGCGGATGTTTACCGCCTCTGTGTATCAGTGATAATTGGGCTGCTGGTGTGATCTCGCATTACGGCAGATTTGATAGTGAAGCTCTCTTTGGGACATTTGCGTGAGTCGATTGGGGGACAAATATGAGGGCATTGTCATTGGTTTTTCTCATGTTGTTCGTCTTTACTCCAGGTGTGAGGGAATGCTCGGATTACGTGACAGCTGGTGATCATCAGGTTCACTTGGGAAGGCAAATTAGAACAGTCTTTCTGACCTCTCCTGCTACATTTCCTGACAGAACCCTTCTTGAGATGGGAATAACCAATCTGAGGAACTATGGTCTGGAAGTCGTTGTGGGGAACAGCTGTCGGGTATACATGGATGCTGAACAGAAAGCTGCAGAACTCAACGAAGCTTTTGCCAATGATAAGTACGATGCAATTATTGTTACAAGAGGTGGTCATGGATCATTCAATCTTCTTGATTATCTTGACTGGTCAGTAATTGCAGAAAATCCGAAACCATTTGTCGGATACAGCGATATAACAGCTCTCCTTCTTGCTATACACTTTCAAACTGGTTTGATCACATATCATGGTCCTATGGTAACAGTGGAATTGGTCAATGATAACGGATCACTTGATAATCTGATCAAAACACTGAGTGGTTCAGACAGCATCCTTTTTGATTATGAACCGATTCCTGTAGTGCCAGGCGAGATGATTGGAAGACTTATCCCGGGGAACCTCTCACTGATACAGACTCTCCAGGGCACGAGCTATTTTGGTTCTCTAAAGGATGCGATTCTCGTGCTTGAAGATGTTGGTGAAACCAGGAGTTCTATAGAAAGAATGGTATGGAATATTGCGCATTTGAAGGAGTTTGACCAATTGAGAGGGATCGTTTTTGCCGGGTTCACGAACATAGGGAATGCCACACTGAACGACATTGTCGAGATAATCACAAGCAATTTCAGCGATTCAACGATCCCCGTATGGATAGGTCTTCCTGTTTATCATGGAGGCTTTACCAAACTTACTCTTCCGGTGGGTGAATGGGTTAGAATGGACCTTGCCAATAATGTGATCGAAATTGTTGATCCATTCGGTTCCTACTGAGGGAGGCAATGTAGTCTTTTTGGCCGATCGTTATCATTTCAGAAGCCGAGAAACCTTCGCCATGTCTTTTAAACCACTACCAGTCAATATTACAACAACCTGTCGTTCTTTCATGAGCCGTGGTGTATCTTTGACAAAACCAGCCACTGAGACGGCTCCAGTAGGTTCCACGAGGATGCCGTTGCAGGCAAGGTATCTCATGGCCTCTCTTATTTCGTCATCACTGACCAAACACAACCAACCATTGGTTGATTTCAGAGCATTCAGTATCTGATCTGATCTAACAGGTCTTTCAACAGCAATTCCCTCAGCCACGGTCGTGCTCTCAGGAAATTGAGCAACAATGTTTTCGCCATGCCAGGCATTTGCCACAGGCGCAAAAGATGCAGAGCGTACGCCGACAAGCCTGGGAATCGACTTGATGAGCCCAGCTCGACACATTTCTTGAAAACCGATGAACACCCCAAGCAGCAAGGTACCGTTTCCGACAGGAACAACAACTGCCGACGGAGCGTTCCATTTGAGCTGCTCACAGATCTCATAAGCTACAGTCTTTGTTCCGTGGATGAAGAACGGATTCCATGAATGACTTGCATAATATGCAGCTTCCGCTTCTTTCAACGCCTGCACTGCGGTATCTTCCCTGGAACCATGCACACGGACAAGTTGAGCTCCGAATGCACTGATCTGCTCTAGCTTGCTCTCTGATGTAGAGTGCGGGACAAAGATCTTACAACGTATACAGGCTCTTGCGCAGTATGCTGCAAGTGAAGCCCCAGCATTTCCTGAGGAGTCTTCAATGACTCCTGAAATACCTATACTTTTAGCCTTACTGACCAAGACAGATGCCCCACGATCCTTGAAGGATCCTGTTGGAAAAAGAAAATCAAGTTTCGTGAGGAAGGATACCCCATTGTGTCTCATATCCAAAAGTGGAGTGTGTCCCTCGTCGAAGCTCACGATTTCGGAATCCAAAGGAAGTGGGATGGCTTCTCGGTATCGCCACATGTTTTGGGGTCTTGACATGATCCTATCTATGGGAAACTCCGGATGATGAACAACATCCAGAAGTCCTCCGCATTCACAACGCCAGAGGGGTTCATTTGCAGAAAAAGAAGCTCCACACACACTGCACACCAGTGATATCTTCATCAGCCAATATTATCATCCCATGTGCTGAATTGTTCGACACAGGATTGAGCAAGCTCGGGTGTCTGTGTATAATTCAATAGTGGAGAGGTGGTATGGGTGAGCATTTCAACTGGCACTGGTGATTCAGGATTTACAAGCCTTTGGACCGGACAACGCGTTCGAAAGACCTGTAAGAGAGTAGAGGCATATGGAACTGTAGATGAGCTTAATTCACATCTGGGAGAAGCCAAGCACTATGTTAATCACACGTTCATTAAGGAAGCGATCCTGGGGATCCAGAAGGAGCTTTCAGATATTTCTGGTCAACTCGCGACGGTTGGCAGAGAATACTTCAGTCCTGTTTCTGAGAATCATGTTAAACGAGTCAGCGCATTGATTGACCACATTCAGGAGGAAGTGTCTTTGAAAGGTTTTGTTGTTCCCGGGGCTACACTGGTTTCGTCGAAGCTGGATATTGCCAGAACAGTTGCCAGGCGAACAGAAAGAAGACTGTTCAGCCTTGCGGAAAATGAAGAGGTCCCTGAGTTAATACTGATATACATGAACAGGCTTTCTGACTTGCTTTATATGATGGCAAGATATGAAGAACAGCATTCGAGGAACGACTGAGTAAGAAGCGATGTTTGCAAGCAACAACGACCTGAAGACAGATAAGTAACGAAGAGGAGGCATGTTATGTACAGAACGCTTGAAGACGTGACTAGAAAGGCAAGTGAAGTAAGCATAGGAGAGATCGTCCTTGCAGGTTCGGACGACAGGGAAGGTCTACTGGCTCTAAAAGAGGCTTCAGAACGCGGCATAGCTGATCCTTTACTCGTTGGTAATAAGACCTCGACAACAAGACTACTTTCAGAAATCTCCTTCTCAGCCGAAATCATTAATGCAACTACCGAAGAGGAAATTGCTGAAGCCGCAGTAAAAGCAGTAGCTTCTTCATCACGGGCTTGCCTTATGAAAGGGAAGATAAAGACCTCGTCGCTTCTGAAGGCAGTTCTGGATAAGAATTGGGGTCTGAGAACCGGTCGTTTGCTTAGTCACGTGGCCTGCCTCGATGTGGAAGCACTTGACAGGCTGGTTTTTGTGAGTGATGGAGGAATGGTGGTCAAACCAGATCTATCGCAGAAAGTGGAGATTGTCAGGAACGGTGTTGATCTGCTCAATTCATTGGGTTACACGGAACCGGCTGTTGCAATGATTGCTGCTGTGGAGACTGTCAATACAGACATGCCGGAGACAGTTGAAGCTGCTGTAATTGCAAAGATGCATGATCGTAACCAGATTCAGAGGTGCATTCTCGACGGTCCCTTGGGACTTGACAATGCTCTATCGATTGTGGCTGCCAGAACCAAGGGTTTGGAGAGTCCTGTTGCAGGAATTGCAGACTTACTGGTAGTACCTGACATCCATTCCGGCAATTTTCTCGGTAAATCGGCAGTCTACCTGGCAGGAGGAACGATTGCTGGTTTGATCGTCGGAGCAGCAGCTCCCATTATTGTTGTTTCGCGTGCGGACTCTTCCAAGTCGAAGCTTGCATCAATTGCATTGGCAACAATCAGCGCATCCGATGCCAGTACTCGGCCAGGTTGATACGGAGCAGCAACTTCCTCACAAATCGCTCAGGCATATCTACCCCAGGGCTAAGCCAGGGCCTGTTTTCGCCATGCTGGTCACTTCCTCCTGTTGGGCCA
>DLVL01000030.1:0-1112 GCA_003444085.1 Kosmotogaceae bacterium
AGAAGTTTGAGACAGTTCAGTTTGACTGCTTCTTTGAAGTTTTCATCGAATGATAACGGCTCCGAACCAGAAAGAGCATTGAGGTCCTTGCCCTTGAAGATCTCCTTGAAATCCCCTGAGCGGTCGTCGAGATGTGGAAGAAGATCACAGATCACAAAAACAGGATCTGTAGGATCTTCGCCAGTTGATATCTCTATTGCCTTACCCTCTCTGTCAATAACAGTTCCTACCAGTGCCAGCGGGATATTCAGCCACTGGTATTTTCTTATTCCACCATAGTAATGCGTCTTCAGCATCGCCAATCCGGAGTCTTCTACGAGAGGGACGGGTTTCAGATCCAGTCTCGGCACATCTATGTGGGCACCGATGAGATTAATCGCGGAGACTTCACCTTCGGGAATTCGCATTGCAATTACAGCTTTGCCAGCTTTTGCGTGATAGATCTTTCGTTCAGCATTCTTTCCCTTCTCTTCAGCTTCATCAAGAGATACAAAGCCATGGGATCTGAGATAGTCAACTGCATAAGCTACACATCGTCTTTCAGTACGAGCTCTGTCCAGGAACTCTGAATACTCCGTTACATAGCTTTCCATTTCGCCTCTGGGAATGTTTTGCCAGGCATTGTGCGTTCTGTAAGAGAGCTGTTGCTGCAGTTCTTTGTTTTTGTCTTTGGGCACCGTATTTCCTCCTCTGTTTGTTATTAAGTCTCAATACACATTATAGTATAATCGGGAATGTGAACTAAAACCCTTTCTGGACTGTCATAGAAAATGCAAGGAGGAACCCTTGGACGAGGAGAGGCTTGTTAAAGGCCTGAAGAAGAAGCAGATGTGGGCATATGAAATACTTTACAACGAATATGCTCCGAGATTGGGAAGTGTAATAAAGTCGTATCTCGGAACAGATGACGTTGAAGACGTACTGCAAGAGGCCTTCGTAAAAGTCTACAGAAATATCAAGAAGTTCCGGGGTGATTCTAAGCTGTCAACATGGCTCTATCGAATAGCCGTGAATATCTGTAAGGACATTATCTCGAAGAGGGCAAAGAAGAAGGAGTACTTGACGGACTTTCAGGAAAATGATGATTACGTGACATTTGAACCACCGGCATC
>DLVL01000030.1:1460-13406 GCA_003444085.1 Kosmotogaceae bacterium
AAAGAACTCCTCGAGGAGGTAGGTTACAGTGAGCACTCGAGATAAAGTTAACGAGTATCTCGACGAAGGGTTGCCAGGAGGGGATCTCTCCGAGACAGACCGCAAGGATCTGAAGAGATACCTGACTGCGCTGGCGCTTTTTAGAGAACGAACAAACTACAAACCCAGTAAGGATTTGAAAGACTGCGTCTTGAAAAAAATTAGAAGAGCAAACCTTCTCCCATACAGATTGGGTGTGTTGGCGGTTGCTTGTGTACTGATGCTCGTTGTTTCCTTCGATTTTTTCTCCAGTAATGTTATCGAGATTAGAAGTCGTGACATCACACCGGATCCTTTTGAACAGCTCTTGATGCTTCAGAGGTCTTCTGGCCCGCTGGTCTACTCTTTCACACCGGAAGTGGCCGAAGTAGCTGACGAGACAGTTTCATCGTTCTCTATTGAAGACAGGCTATTACGCTCGGTGGAGTTTCTGAGGGACGATATTAAGGCAGGAGCAGACCTTGCCGTTGTGAGTTCGACGTATTAGGGGTATTAATATGACGAAGCCTTCACTGATCCTTGTGTTCTTCTTGTTGATGTCAGCTGCAGTGAGTGCGGTCGAACCAAGAGAAGCCCTCAATGAGCTTGCCGAAAGATTGGAAGAAGCTTCATATCAGGTTATTCGCTACGTTGAAGAGACAGGTGCAATGAGTGTAGTGAGAGTGGAGAGAGTTATCAAGGCCGGTACGCATAAGCATGTGAGTGTTGTGACACCACTGCGGGAATATTGTTGGCTGCGCAGTTCCATGGGAGAATTCGTGATAATCTCGAACGTTGCCTTTGAACCGCTGGTTCCAATTATGGATTCAGAGGATTCCTTCCTTGAAGCTATCAAGAGAGGGGAGTATGAGGTCTCTCTATTCCTGGTCTTCCCTTCAGGTTACAGGGCTGTCATTGCTGACAGAGGAATGAATTACGATGTTGTTTTCACAGATCGTTTCAGAATATCAAAGCTGGTCAAAACACATGAACTGTACTCCGTTACCGTGAACTATCGAGAATATCAATCATTGACTGAAGAGGCGGCGAACACGATCTCAACTGCTTTGAGCGGGATGAGGTTGATCAGACCGACCACGAAACTACTGAGTTCATTTGTTAAAGAGCATTTTGAATGGATGGCAATGGACTTCTCATACGATGGAAAAGCATCTCTTTACATACTGTACTTGGAGTCTTCATCCTACGGTAGATTAACACTCTATGCCCTGTTTGGTGGGTCCTATGAAACCCTTGATCAATCTGTCGGGCAGATCGCTACCGCAAACCAGTTGAATTATTCGATAGTTGAAATATCATCGTCTTCCGTGATCAGCGTCGTCGGAAGGCAACCCTCCAATGAACTGGAACAGATCCTCGACAAACTGCTTGGAAGGGCACGATGACTCCAGTTTCATTTTCCCGCAATTAACTGTAATCAAAGACCATAATGCCTGACCTCCGTAATACAGAGGTTTCGCTCTGGTGATTATATACGGTATAATCTCTTGTAGTTATCTGGAGGGAAGTCTATGAAGGCCGAGGATGCCGTAATACTTCTGAAAGAGAAAGGCTATCGAATCACCCCTCAACGAGTAGCAGTTCTCAAAGCGCTGATAGGTAATAAGCGCCATCCGACTGTGGAGCAATTGCATAAAGTTGCCCTGAAGAGCTGCAAAAACATCTCACTTGCCACGGTATACAATGTTCTTCAGATTCTTGAGGATGTAAATCTGGTAAGATCACGCTCCTTTTCCGGTACGGGGCTTCGCTATGATCCAGATACTACTGACCATGCTCACTTTGTTTGTCACAAGTGCCGCAATATCTATGATATGAGGATTACCGCTCCCCCGCGGGACAGTATCCCTGTCGGCGCAGTAAGGGGCTTCAAGATTTCCGGATACGAGATTGTGCTTCGCGGAACCTGCAAGTCCTGCCTTCAAAGTCAGCGAAAAGTCAGATAAAATCGAACATATGCCGGAGGTGTGCTCATGTTAATCAACATGACCGATCAGGATGTGCAGGACATTATTGACCAGATAAAGACGGTTAGAACAGTCAATGAGCTTCAGGAGCTGAAATCCAAATACCTTGGCAAACAAGGTGCACTCACTGTTGCCATGAAAAAGATAAGAGAAGTATCGCCAGACAAGAGAAAGGATCTCGGAAGGAAGCTAAACCTTTACAAACAAAGAATTGAAGAAGCTGTTGAAGATCAACGAAACGCATTAATCGAGGAAGAAAGAGAGCGGAGAGAAGCTGCTCACCGATACGATGTGACGATGCCTGGCGCTCGTCGTGAAGTGGGGGCACTTCACATAATCAGTCAGGTTCAGGAAGAGGTTCAGGAAATCTTTCTTGGGATGGGCTTCGAGTTGGCCGTTGGACCGGAGATGGAAACCTCCTACTACAATTTTGAAGCGCTTAATACTCCTGAATGGCATCCTTCAAGAGACATGCATGACACTTTTTATCTCTCAAATGGAAAGCTACTGCGCACTCACACTTCCACTGTGCAAATAAGAGTCATGGAGAAGAGGAAACCACCGCTGGCAATCTTCTCTCCGGGGAGATGTTATCGTAAAGATACGCCTGATGCTACGCATCTTCCGATGTTCTACCAGGTAGAGGTTCTTCATGTTGACAAGAACGTTTCAGTGGCACATCTGAAAGGAACACTTGAGATACTTGCAAAGAGACTCTTTGGTCAGGACAGGGAGATACGATTGCGTCCGAGTTACTTTCCTTTCACTGAGCCCAGTTTTGAAGTGTTTGTCAGTTGTGGTATATGCCACTCAACTGGCTGCAGGAGTTGTGGAGGCACGGGCTGGCTGGAGATTCTCGGGGCTGGCATGGTCCACCCGAATGTCTTCAGGAGCGTGGGCTACGATCCTGACGAATGGTCTGGTTTTGCATTAGGAATGGGTCTTGAGAGAGTCATAATGCTGAAATACGATCTGGAAGACATTAGAGAACTTATGAGAAATGATCGGCGCTTCATTAAGGAATTCCGGGGGGTGGTTCTGTGAGGATCCCTACCGAGTGGCTCAAAGAATTCATAGATGTTTCGGACAAAACCACAGAGGCTCTTGCTGAAGCACTCTCTATAAGTGGGACAGAAGTGGACTCAATTGTCTTCCCGTGGGAATATATTCACGGTGCGCTCAGCGGCCGAGTCTCCCAGGTTGAGAAGCACCCGAATTCGAGTGATCTGCTTATCACGAAGGTGGACATCGGAAATCGGCAGATTCAGATTGTCACATCCGATATGACAGTGAAACAGGGCGAGATCTTGGCGGTAATTCCTGCTGGCGGTAGTTTTGAGGAACTGGAGATTCGAGAGAGAGATATCAGAGGCGTTACTTCGGAAGGTATGTTTCTGTCGCTCGAAGAGCTGAGGCTTGAAGATGAGTCATTGTCTGTCTTCAGATTCGACGATGATGTTGAGCCAGGTTTGGATGTAAGAAAACTCCTTGGCTTTGATGAGGCAGTCATTGAGGTGGAGCTTACTCCTAACAGGGGAGATTGTCTCTCAGTAGTAGGTATTGCAAGAGAGCTTTCAGCGTTCTATGATGTCGAGCTGAAAATACCAGACGCGCCTGAGCCAGACGAAGGAAAAGAGCGGATTGAGATACAAATAGACGATGAGAACTGTTATCGCTACACCGCACTTCTCCTTGAGGATGTGAAAGTGGGGCCATCTCCGCTATGGATGAAAAAGCGACTGGTTGAAGCTGGTTTGAGACCCAGAAACAACGTTGTTGATATCACCAATTATGTCATGCTGGAGACCGGGCATCCCGTGCATGCCTTTGATTTTGACAGGTTCGAAAGGCGTTCTATAGTAATCAGAGGTGCAGAAGAGAATGAACCTCTCCGATTGCTTGACAAAAGAGACGTTGTGCTGGAGAAAGGTGATCTTCTCATTACAAATGGGAAGAGACCTGTAGCTCTTGCGGGTATTATGGGTGGATATGATTCCGGGATATTCGAAGATACAAAGAGCGTTCTTCTTGAAGTAGCAGTGTTCGACCCGGTGACTATCAGGAAAACTTCGAGAAGGCTCGGTGTACAGACTGATAGCTCATATAGATTTGAGCGTGGAGTTGACACATCAGACTCCGTTTATGTTATCAAGAGGCTTGCAGATCTTATGGTCAGATACGCGGGAGCAAGAGCTGAGAGTAGCGTTTGCGATGTTGGGCAGCCACGCGAATCGAAGTGCATACACATGAGAAAGTGGTTTGTTGATTCAGTGCTTGGCACTGTTGTGCCGATCAAGAAGATACCTCGGATTCTTCATTCACTCGGATTCGGGTTGAAAGAACGAGGGGACGGTTGGGAGGTCAAACCCCCGACCTACAGACATGATATCGAACAGGAAATCGATCTGGTTGAGGAAATAGGAAGGATCTATGGGTACGACCGTATTACGTCAAAGCCACCACGAGTGATGCCCATAACCACGGATCTTCCTGAAGAGACAGTCAAGACCAGGAGAGCCAGACGCATGATGACTTCTCTGGGTTTTGACGAAGTTACAAACTACTCTTTCATAAGTCCGGACAGCTTACAGGGAATCGAATCGGATGAAGAACCTGTTCAGCTAAAGAACCCAATATCGATAGATATGTCAATCATGAGGCCGAATATCTTCCCTGGTCTTATTGAGGTGGCTTCTTACAACTATAGACGTCAGAATCGAGACGTAAGGATCTTTGAAGTTGGGCGGGTCTTCAAGAAGACTGAGGAGCTCCACCTGGCTATCCTTGCTACAGGCCGTGAGAATCCGTCAGATTATTCTGATAAACGAGATGTCAGTTTCTACGCCTTCAAAGGTGTTCTGGAAGCATTGCTGGATATCTTTGGAGTCTCAGCAACTTTTTCAGTCAACGATTATTCTTGGCTTGAGAAGAGTTGCAGAGCAAGCATTTATCATGAAGGTAAGTTCATGGGCTTTGTGGGCATATTCGATAAAGAGAGAGCGGAGCGCGCCTATGAGATCAAGTCGGGAGAACTCTATATTGCTGAGGTCGCTCTCGATAATTGCCCAAGAGATAGACGTCAAAACGTACGCAAGGTGAGTTTCTCTCCCTTTCCCAGGATATTCCGGGATCTCTCATTTCTTGTACCTTCTGGCGTCGATTATGAGACCATCGAGAAGAGCATCTGGGAATGCTCACCTGATGTTCTGGCCGAAGTGAATCTGACTGACGTATACAAAGGGAAAGGCATTCCTGATGCCTGCAAGAGTATCACACTTACTCTCGTATTCGAGTCATTCAACGGAACACTGAAAGATGAAGATGTTTCAAAGGTCATCGAAAGAGTTGTCAGCTGTGTTGAGAAAATGGGGGCGAAACTCAGGGATAGCTAACACCTATAGGACCTTGTCTGGATGCTTATCCGTTCTTGTTTTTTTGAAAGTGGCAATCAGAAACACCCCGGTTATCCCAAGGCAAACGAACAGTACCCACTCTCCATAAATACTGTAGAAGGTTCTGTCTTCCTTTGGCGAGAAGGTTAGCGTATCGATCAGGAAAGGCTCATCGGTTTCTGCGCCCGTCAAGAGAGTCTTCAGTGGTCTCCCATACGGATCAATGACTCCGGTTATTCCAGTATTGGAAACCTGAATAGCGAATCTTCTGTTCTCAACTGCGCGTAGTTGCGTTTGAACAAAATGCTGGATGAGTGCTGTGCTGTGGTCGAACCATCCATCGTTAGTTGAAGTAACAATCACCTTTCCTCCGGCATCTACCAGACCACGTGCTACTTCGGGATAGTAGGAGTCAAAGCATATCTGGGCAGCCAGATCAGTTCCCGCGAAATCAAAGACCGTGTATTCTTTGCCGGGACTGAAGAAATCCAGGAAGCGCAGGAAACCAAATAGTCCAAAGACTCTCGGATATGGAAGTATCTCAACAAAAGGAGTAAGCCGGATTTTCGCATAGAACTCGTCCCCAAAGCCTTCAGATGTGATCACGCGCAACTGGTTGTAGTTGTTCTCATTATATGTGGGAAATCCTATTAGGACGGAGAGTTCTCTCTCAGAAACAATTTCCTGCAATCTTGATCCAACATGATTACCCCGAATATCAGACATGAATGTTGCTTCTGGCATCAATACCCACGAACCTTCTGGAAGAGAGTTCAAAGCCTCTTCGACAACACTCAGAATGGCACTGGCAGGTTCGTTGTATTTGAGCGACTGAGGAAAATTTGTCTGGATTACAGAGACTTCTGCGACCTGTCCACTATCTTCCTTTACCCTTGGGATCGCCCTCTCTATGAGGCTATTCGTTGAAAAGACAGTGCCAAGAATGATCAACACGAGCAGGGCCTTCCTGGTCAATGATCTGGGAAGCAACATAAAAGCAAGATGATTGACGCAGACAATAACAAACACAAGCAAAAGCGTTCCGCCGAATGATAGCAGTTGCAGCAAGCCCAACTCATTGACAAGTGCATGTGAGAGCCTGCCCCCGGTGAATCCAAGAGGTCCGAGTGATCGTAACCACTCAAAAACAACAAAGATAGAAGCTACAACGGCAGAAGACAAAAAGGGGCTTGAATTGAAACGATTTTTCAGGAGCATGTAGACAAGACCAAATCCAGTCAATGGTGCAGCCATTATTACACCCATCAGGAAAAAGGTGACCACTCCAACAAAGGGCGGGAATGTATCCAGGACTTCAGGGACGTTCTTTGACAGTACGGGGAACACCCAGAAGTGAGAAAGAAGGAGATAAATATATGAATATACAAATACTTTCAGTGTGCCGCCTACCAACCTGGAGCGATTCAGTTCATAGAAGAGAGGGACCAGTGCAAACCATACCAACCCTCCCCAGAGCATTCCAGGCATTGAAAGGGCGGTCAATATCGATGAGACAATGATAGCAATCAAATCATCCACCCGCCATAATCAGATCGATCGCTTCTGCAACGCCTGATTCATCATTGCTGCTCTTTGTGACAAAGTCAACAACTGCTTTTATCTCATCTGGAGCGTTGTTCATTGCGATTGACAATCCAGCGACCTGCATCGCTTCAAGATCATTAAAGTTGTCTCCAATGAATCCCACCTCACTGAGAGAGATGCCAAGATGATCTGCGAGAAACCTGAGTGCATAGTCCTTGCCTACACCGGGTCCAAGAAACTCATAGAAGGCGTGGTTTTCGATTTCGTTGTTTTTCACCACAGTCACCTGACTATCATCTAAGTCGAGCTCGGACAGACTGGTGATTATTCTGCTCTCTTCTCCCTCCAGAGAGATCTCGATGATCCCCGAACTGTTCAGGTGTTCTCTTATATCATCCACAAGTCTTATTCTGAATTCGTTCTTTGCATAGTAATCAGAATAAGGGGAATCAGGGACTCTATCCATAAGCATATCGGGTAGCGAGAACGAATCTCTGAAAACAGTTGCCGTGAGTCCATGGCGTTTCGCAGACTCGACTATTCTGGTAGCGATTTCGTTGCCGAGAAGTACTTTTCTCAGTACTTCAGGTGGTTTTTTCTCGTGGTTGAGAATTACCGCACCATTCTGGTATGACGTGGGAACAGAAACGCTGAGATTCTCAGCGAATTCCCTGCCAGAGACGTAGCTTCGTCCTGTTGAGATTGACAGATGAATTCCTTGTTGAAGAGCTCGTTTCAGCGCTGTCATATTCTCAAGAGGGATCCTCTTCTCTTCGTTCAACAGAGTACCGTCAAGGTCTATGACGACCAGTTTTATCATCACATTGCTCCTCTTCTGAAGTTTACTACGTGAAAAGTATCAAGTCTGCGGTTCCTGGAAGGCAACCAGTCGACCTTGATAGGTACGGCAAACTCAGGCTGCAGTCGACCTTTTTCAATCCAGTGCATCGATTCTGGATCATTTATCACTGCGGGATTTGCAGTAACGGTAAGAGAAACAGGGCTGTCCATATAATGTACCTCATCAATTACAGATATCTCTGAGAGCTTTCCAGTGACCTTCCTGATCTCTTCGGGTGTAAGAGAGGGACGGACATTCACAAGTGCGACGTTTCTGGACAACGGTCCTATGATCTTCACGTTCGCAATATCTGACTCTCTGTTATGCAGAAAGTCAAGCAGAATCTCATTAGACATGTCAACGGCTTTTCCGTGAAAGTCAGGATTTATTAGCATCTTGAGTAGATGCTTGAGCTTACACCCTTCACGCCCTGCAGATTCACCAATCTTTGGCACGCCAATGCCGTAGTGTCTTAAAGCTTCAGATATCTGATGCTTGTTCCAATTCCTTATGGGAGCGTAAAAGCCATCCTTAACGGCAATACCAGTCTTTCCCCAGGAGTCGCTTTGGTTAGCTCCGGTAGCTATCAGGCGATCAGATACTTTCCTGATAGTGTTGATCTTCGCATGTTTTGTACAACGGTTGCACGAAGGACCTCGACGCCATATTCTTTCCTGGAGCTGCACTTCTCTTTCGATTAAGAGCTCAAGACCGATGTCATCAGCGACTCTTCTCACAATGCTTGCGCTTCTCATGTAGCTGTATCTATCGAAGAAAATGTTAATGAGTCTCACTCTCGTGTTCCCCAGAGCATCTTTGCAAAGTCTGGCAACAAGTGTGCTGTCAAGACCACCCGAAAAGGCGACGTCTATTTCATTTGCAGTCTCTCTGATTTCAGTAACTGTGTTCCTGATTACCTCTTCAATATGCACTTCTTCGAAAATGCCCTCCCCGACAATTATAGACTATGAAAACGAACTCAACAGACAGCACAAAAAAAGGCACGCATTAGCGTACCCAATTGAACCACAGAATTGAAAAACAAGCAGGCGGAACATCACACAGTTCCTGGTGGGTGCGGCAGGGATTGAACCTGCGACCTCTTCCTCGTCAAGGAAGCGCTCTCCCACTGAGCTACACACCCTCAAGGAGATTCTACACTGCAGGGTTTTGCCTGTCAAGAAGACGATTGTCGCGGCATAGTCACAGAACGCCCCCGGTGCCGTTAATACTAACGTCTGAATACGAGAGATGCGGCTTGAGGGCTTGCTGTATTAGCGAGGTAACCTCGTCAGAAGAGAACTTCACGATTATCCTCTGCCTGTATAGGTTCCTTATCTTTGATATCAAAGGTTCTACCGGGCCAAGGATCTCTGCTCGTTCACTCAGAGACTCTTCAAGAGAGTTAGCGATAGCTAAAGCCTTCTCTGCAGCATCGCTTTTACTGGGTCTTTCAATAACGATATCTGCCATATTGGCAAAGGGGGGATAATTCAATTCTTCCCTGATGATTATCTCTGAATTGAAGAAAAGCTCGTAATCGGATCTCTGCAATGCGCCAATTACGCGATTCTCGGGATTGAAAGTCTGAATGACTGTGTGCCCGCTTTCTCCTCTTGAACCTCGCCCTGCAACCTGAAACAACGTTTGGAAAGCAGATTCAGCCGCATTATACGTTGGCATGTTGATCAGTCTGTCGGCGTCAATCACGACCACGAGATCAACCCGTGGGAAATCAAGTCCCTTGCTTATCATCTTTGTTCCCACAACAATCTGCACCTTCTGCGACTCGATCAGTCTAAGGGCATTCTCATATTCTTCAGGATTAGTGACGGTTTCGCGATCCATCCTCATAATTGAGGCAGCCGGCAGTACTTTTCTCAGTTCATGTTCGACTCTTTCTGTGCCAAATCCGCGAGCGACAAGAGACTTCGACCCGCAACGTTCACACTTCGAAGGAGGGGTAGATACGCGCCCACAATAGTGGCACTTCAGGACACCAGATACTCTGTGAAATGTCATACCGACGTCACAATCAGTGCATTTTTTCACATCTCCACAGTTTGAGCACACAACGTAATTGGAGAACCCCTTTCGCTGGGCGAAAACAAAACACTGTCCGCCTCTCGAAACAGTCTGCTCTATCAGGGACACGGCCTTATCGCTGATTATTGTGAACCCTTCGTTTTCTCGCATATCTACGATTTCTACAGAGACTTCCGATCTCATTGGTCTTGAGGTCAGTCTGTGCAGAAGGGGGGAGGAAATTGAAATAGCGCTATGAAAAGTATCTACTCTTGGGGTAGCCGAACCCGCAATAACCGGGATTCTCAGGTTTCTTCCCTTGACTCTTGCAACTTCCAGGGCGTCATAATGAGGCGAGACTTGCTGGAAAAAGCTTGAATCATGTTCTTCGTCAACAACAATAATGCCCAGATTCTTTATTGGTACCCAGACGGCGCTGCGAGTGCCAACAAGTATATCAATGTTACCTTCAACAGCATCAAGCCAGACCCTTTGTCTTTGTGATTGTTTGAGATAGCTGTGATACTGGCGGACCTCTCTTCCCGGGAAGTATCCACGTACTCTTGCCAGCAGTTGCGGTGTCAAAGAGACTTCGGGCACAAGCAGAAGAGCTTGTTTCCCTTTGTTAAGACAACTCTCCATAAGGCTGAAGTATATCTCGGTTTTTCCAGATCCAGTGACTCCATATATCAGGTGATCTCTTTCATTGCTGGTTGCTATGTCCCTGATGATCTTCTGCTGATCGTCAGTGAGTTTCTCGACGAATTTCACTACCCACTGTGAGTCTTCATCACAAGGTGTATCGAAAATCTCGATGATGCCATTCTTCAGTAAGGTCTCTATTGGTGATCTACTCTTGAGATCTGCAACCTTCATGAGTTCGGAGAGGGCGACTTCATCCGTTGCAAGCAAGCAGTTTATTACTCTATGAGCAGGTTCACTCAAACTGATGTCTCTGATGGTCTTCAGACTTGACACAAGCCTGACTTTCTTCATGACCTGTGTTCTGGGTCTTGTCGTTGAGTAGCTATATACCACTTTCACGAGTTCTTTCTTTCTGAGTTCGTCAACCCGTCGTTTGCCAAGTCTTTCCTGGGCTTTGCTCAACGTGGTTGGACCCTTCAGTTCAACTGACTCATCCAGGGGTATGACGAATCTTTCCGACTTGATGAGCTTTCCCGGAGGGAAGAAGAGATCGAACACTTTGCCTGGTGGGGCGAGATACTTCCTGGATATCTCACATGCTGTACTGACATCCGCTTGTGTCAGATAAGAATGGGGATCAATGGACTTTGTGATAGTCTTTGTTGAGAACGAGGGTTCAGGGACGCCACATTTCACAACGTAGCCTACAGTTGTTCTATTAGCAAAACTGACTGCAACCCGCTGTCCTGTCTTCAAATCAAGTTGTGTCTCATATGTGAAGGTATCAAGGAGTGGACTGTTTGATATTGCTATCTCTACGTATATACGATCATTCCTCCCGATATCGTACAGGTTCCGTGAAATCCATTATTCCATCGACGGTATTACGTTGAGGACAGAGGAATCCGAAGAGGCTGCTTGCTCTGAAATCGAGAAAGAGCTGTTCCTTGAAGAGTGCGGCATCGATTTCCAGATTCCCTTTTTGGGATTTGGCAAGCAGTTTCTTCCACATGGAAGCTGTGGTTATCAGTGGAACTGACAAATCCTTTTTGACGTAAGAAAGAAACTCTCTCCCTCTATTATTGAAACCCAGCACACGGAGAAACTGTGGCCCGCATGCCCTGCTCTTCTTCACAAACGTTGGTTCGATACCAAAGACAGCATTCAGGATCGTCCTCGAAATCCTTGTTCTCGTGAATCTCTTTGTTTTGATGCAGTCCAGGAGGTCATGCAGAGCAGTACATCTGTCGGCGCAGAACTTGAATCTTGCGTCCAGACCTTCTCCGAAGCCATAGATGCCTGAAAACTTCTCTCTGGTATTTGCCCTGATCAATGAGATAATCGTGGTTTCCAAAGATTCAGGAGTAACCGGTCCGCGCCCTGCTGAGAATTCCCTCTTGAGTGCAGCATAAGAAGTCTCCGGGACTGATTGCTTGACACGGTCCCATTCCTCTGCAGCAATCATGTTGCGGATTGCCGTTGCACTCGAAAA
>DLVL01000030.1:13740-19469 GCA_003444085.1 Kosmotogaceae bacterium
ATCTCCAGATCGGCCGTCTCACTTCCAAAAACCATGTGAGTGGCAAAGATTAAATCAAGTGTCCAGACCGAACCAAGGGCGAACCCTCCTGCGTCCTGTATGGAAAAAATCGTGGGGAGTTCGATAACAAGGTCCACACCCTGATCGATGGCAACCTCGCATCTTGCGTACTTGTTGATAATTGCGGGTTCCCCCCGTTGGACGAAATTACCACTCATCACTGCAACGGTAACGTCCGGTTTCACCATTTTTCTGGCTTCTTCGAGGTGGTAAAGGTGACCGTTGTGAAAAGGGTTATACTCGACTACTATTCCCAGGATTTTCATCTCAAATAGGGTGGTTCTGAGTATCAACTCTCACGATGGTCGGGCCCTCATATTCCTCGTCTTCGTATAGAGCGTACGACATTATTATCACGAGGTCACCTACTTCTCCGAGCCTGGCTGCCGCCCCATTAAGCGCTATCGTTCCGCTTCCAGGCTGCCCGCGCATTACGTATGTCTCAAAGCGCTGACCGTTGTTGATATTGGCTATCTGTACAAGTTCGTATTCCTTTATGTCAGAGAGTTTCATAAGGTCTTCGTCGATTGTGATGCTGCCCTCGTAATGAAGGTTCTTATCGGTTATCTTCACCCTGTGAAGTTTTGCTTTCAGCATTGTCCGGGTCAAGCTAATCACCTCCTGATGTTCGCTGGACCTCTTCGCATTAATGGTATCAGGAATAGTTCTATTATTCCACTGAAATGACGATCGTTTTGCTCCAAGAGATATGGGCGTTAAACCAGGGCATCTTCAGTTTTTCTTGAATAGCTAAGAAACCCGGTGAGCCCGTGACTATTATACTCACATCAGTTTCTCAGGGTCATCTCCTCATCTGCAGCGACTATGAGTCCTCTTGTGATCCGGAAATCAATTCTCACTTGTGATAACATGATTTCAGGAGGTCATTCCGAATGCCTGCAAAGAGATTTGATGGCGTTGCAAGTTTGATGAGATGGATAAAGGAAGTATCTTCTTCATTCATGAGCGGTCCAATCGAATTTCATGGTGAAGTGCGCTATGCACGCATAAACAGAAGAGGTGTGCTTGATATTGAACTTGTGGAAACAGTCAGCACTTTTGGAGGGAGTTACTCCTACCAGATCCCTTGTCAGCTCAATGACCCTTCTAGCATTCTCTCACTCTTAAAGGTGAGCAGCCCAACAGAAATGGAATCCGAAGATTACCTGATTGTTGGAACACTACAGTTCAGAGTGACTCAGAATCGATATGTCGTCGAAGTTATTGCAATAGAGCCATACGGAAAAGGCGCGATAGAGAAGAGAAGGAAGAAAATACTGGAGACACTGGAAAGAGAAGGTCTCTATCCAGTCGAGAAAATGATCTCAGTTAGTGAACTGGGAGAACCTGTGACAAAGATGGCCGTTATTGCATCTCCTGGGACACGTGGGCTCGTGGACTTGTTAACGAACTTGAAGATGTCTCGACTTATCCCTGATATTGAACTCTTTCCGGTAGCCGTAGAAGGCCCAACAGCACCGGCAAGCATTGCAGATGCCGTAGAGCAGGTTAATAACACTGATGCCCAGATCATAGCCATTGTAAGAGGTGGAGGAGCTCAAAGCGGGCTCTTATACCTTGATGAAGAACGCCTTGCCAGAAGCATTATTAAGTCAAAGGTGCCGGTCGTCGTCGGTATTGGACACACAGAAGATGTAACGTTGCTTGACTATGTTGCAAGACTTTCTTTAGAGACACCTACGGCTGTTGGCCGGGAGATTGCTTCTACCAACGATGCATATGTTGAGGGATTAGAACGGACACACGATGATTTTCGATTAAGCTTTTCCGAACTTGCAACGGCAATTGAAAGAAGGGTCTCTGACACCGAAAGAGCGGTGAGATCATATGGAGTTCTGAGAGTAACCGCTTCAAACCTGAAGAATATCGCATCCCTGGCACGTACACTTCGTTCATTTGCGGATAGTCATACACTGGAGAGTTCAGGCTTCAGGAAAGCAGAAAGAGAGTTTCACAAGACAGGGGATTACTATCTCAGAAACGCTACTGAGAAGCTCTTTGGCAACGCAGAGGGTCTTTACGAGACTGTCACGCATCGAGCCGAAATTGCCCGCTCAAGGCTTGACAAGTCATTGGCTGTTGTCAGGTCTATGAACCCGATAAGATCACTTTTCAGAGGTGGCGCGATTGTGACTGATGAGAATGGTAATCCTATAACGAGTATAGAAACGGTGGAAATCGGGGACGAGCTTAATGTAAGAGTCGAAGACGGTACGATCTCTTCCGAAGTTCTGAGCAAAACAAGAAGGAGTATGCCTAAATCTGTTCGGACGGGGTGATAAAGTGATTAGTAGAGAAGAGATTGAAGAAATGAGTATTGATGAACTGAAGGATCTGCTGAGCAATCTGGAAGAGAAGGATTTGAAGAGCATTCGCTTTTCTATTGCACTGGGCATCGTTGAGAGAGTTTCGGAACTCTTCGAAGTCGAACGCGAGAACATAGACATCGAAGATGCCATTGGCCTCTACGAAAAGGGGATGGATCTTCTGATCGCGTGCAGGGAAAAGCTGGCTGTCGTTGAGAGCAAGAAAGAGGAGATTGACAGGAAGTACCGTGCCTTAATCGCTTCTCAGCAGGACAAAAGAGAACAATCTGATAATCACGAAGAGGACTGAGGTGCATTATGTTTGCAGAAGCAGTTTCTATTGCGAGTCGTTTCACACGTCCAGTAATAATATCAACAAGGCGAATAGATGGAACAGTCAGCTCTGCGATAGGTTCGTTTGTCATATTGAACGAAGAGGGATGGATACTCACAGTTGCTCACCTGTGGCAGTCTTATTTCGAGTACAAAAAGCATGAAAGTGCTGTGAAGCGTTACAGGGATGAGCTAGCCAGTATCAAAAGCGACACAAGGTTGAGTGAGAAGAAGCGCGAAAAACTGATCTCTTCTATTGAGATGGACAAGGGTGTTATCCAGAACCACTCTTTCTGGTGGGGAGAAGATGGTGTCGTTCTTAAGGACATAAAATCATATCCAGAGGGAGACATAATAACCGGCAGACTTGAACCTTTCAATAAGCGAAGAGACATGCGCTTCCCGGTGATAAAGAATCCGGATATGAATCTTGATATTGGAACGAGCCTCTGCAAGCTTGGTTACCCATTTCATAAGATCAAGGCGTCGTTTGACGAAGATAAAGGAGCTTTCATACTTCCAGGGAAGACTGCTCCTGCGCTATTCCCTATAGAGGGCATCTTCACACGACACGTCATCGCAGGAAGGTCGAAACGAACAAACAAGGATATTAAGTTTCTGGAGACGTCGTCCCCAGGACTCATGGGACAAAGTGGAGGGCCCATATTTGACACAAAAGGGACGATATGGGCTATTCAAAGCAGAACGGTTCATTTTCCACTGGGATTCAGTCCCAAAATAAAGAAACGCGGAAAGGAAATAGAAGAGAACCAGTTCCTCAATGTGGGATGGGGGGTCCATCCAACCACCGTCGTGCAGTTTCTTGGAGACTCCGGTATTGATTTCAGAATGTCCAATTACTGAGTCAGGCATCGACATAGTTCCGACCAATCAGTAACTCGTACACCTGTTCAGAAATCTTTGTCGCTCTTGATTGTGGATTATGCTCCCGCGCAGCCGCAAAGACATGATAGAACACAATGCCCAGGTTAACATACCTTAAGGGCCACTCCTTTTGGGTTCTTCACGCTTATCAGGAGACGCTCATCCGATCTAATTTCAAATCTCCAGGGTTGCCTGTTCAGGGCTGACGGTGCCAGAATCGCTGCTTCCAACACCTCTTTCAGCTCAGGTGTAAAGCGCTCTCTTCTTACCAGGAAACTATCCAGTGGCTTTCTGCCCTTTTTGAAAAACATCTCCGCAAATGCGTTTTCTCCAGCAGATTTTCCAAGCAGAATTCTAACCGGAGCCTTATTGGTAGCTGAAGCCTGCCAACAGGTGTCGAAACCCATGCGAGTAAGGCCAATGACGATCTCTTCCCTCTGAAAGCCGTAGCATACCAGTTCATCAGGAACCTGTTTGACTTCAGCATGAAGGAAAGCTAATGCCTTCTTGATATCTTCCTAGAACTCCCAGCGCAGCTGCATTTTTCATTCAAGAGAACTGAGGTTGCACAGAAGACCTGATATCGCTTCCTTGTCGTCTTCTGTCAGCCTGTAGGGAACGTACTTTCGTGTTGAGTGTCTCTTCTTTGCAAGATCAATGAATCTCAACTCACGCCACCTCTGTGAAATCATACGTGTTTTCATCTGCAAAGTCTATCTGATTATCATGCGCTATTCCAGGATCGCTTGCCTGAAAACGCAGAGATTCCTACACAGGCACAAAAAACCGTGAACAGAATCTCTGTACCACTGAACGCAGACGGTCATCCAGTCTCTTCATTGCTTCATTGATAACTGTTTTAGGAATATGTCCGTAATAGGCGTGGGCAATTCCGCCGCTAATACATGCCAGTGTATCTGCATCACCGCCCAAAGAGACAGCCTTTCGTACGGCACTGACAAAGTCCTCTGATTCAAGAAAGGCACGTATTGCATAAGGGACCGTACCCTGGCAGGTTGGGTCAAACGAGTACCATTTACGGACCGATGCTATTGGTTCGTTCAGATCGTAAGAAAACGAAGCCTCTATGTAGTTCTTCAACTCTTCCTTATTTCTGGAAATCCTTGCAAGAAAGGTTGCTGCCGCAGTTGCCTGAGCTCCGCGTATTCCCTCGGGATGATTGTGCGTTACAGCAGCAGTCTTCGCCGCTTCATCGAGGACCGTCTCAAGATCTGCAAACGCAAACCCGACCGGACTCACTCGCATGGCCGATCCGTTTCCAAAGCTTCCATATGGTTCATCTGAACCGGAACTTGCCCAAAGCATGAAACGGTTTCCGTAACCTCTATCGGGATAGAGGCGGTAGAATTCTCTGAAGAGTAGACCGTAATCAAGACCGCTCAGTATGCTTTCAGCTACTGCCGCAGTAAGGACACTATCATCCGTGAAAGTGGATGAAGCAGCGAAAAGAGGGAAATTCTCCGTCATTACAGGTTGGTTCTCATATGGAGAACCACAAATATCACCAATTATCGCTCCCAGCAAAGAACCACTTCTTCCGAAAAAATGAGATGAAAATCGAACCCCATAGTATAGAATATTGACAATCAAGAAATGTTATAATATCTTAATTATCATCTCTGGAGCTGATACTGTTGAAAAAACTCTGTCCTCTCATAGTGATAATACCCTTTCTGGCTATCACTTTAATCATGTTTACGGCACTCACAAATTTGGAGATATCTGTGGAGTTTGATAGCCTGCTTCCGGAGGGTTCTGAAGCGATCCAGAACATGCAGAAAATGGATAGTTCCTTCGGAGAGTCGAAAGAGATGCTTCTCATCGTAAAGACCGACAACATACTCAATCCTGAGACATCAAAACGAATCTTTTCAGCCATTGAGAATCTCAAGAATCATGATGGGGTTCTCACAGTAAGGTCGATCTTTGATGCAGCGGATATATCTTTCAGTGGAGGGCTGGAGACAAAACCGTACTTCAAAAACGGAATCCCTTTGGAAAATGCAGACGAGATTCTCAGCAACCGCCTGTACGTCGGAAATCTGGTCAGTGCGGATGGAAGCACCTTGTTTATTCCAGTGCTCATAGAAGAAAATGTATCCT
>DLVL01000040.1:0-2704 GCA_003444085.1 Kosmotogaceae bacterium
TCAAAGGTGTCTATCCACGTCTGGCTAAGATCCTGAGCAGTCGTAAGGTCTATCGCTTTCACAAGGAGTTCTGAGAATTCTTCGAGTCGTTCAGCATCAACATTCTGCTGAACAAATGTGAAGAATTCTTCTGTGAAGAAGTCGATGTTTGAGAAGACGCTTGCCATTAGCTGCTCCTCGCCGTACTGCAGAAGAAAGTCTTCAAGTAATCCCGGCATCTGAAGAACTTCAACGAAGTCGCGCAAGCTCACAAGCAAAAGATCAATCATAAAATCAGGGTTATCATGATGAAGTTCCAGCGCGTAAGTCAAAACAGCTTCAGATTCTGGAAGGATTTCGTAAAGGTGGTTAACAGCAGTTACGTACTCAACATCTTCAATCATGTTAAGGTCTGAACTTATCTGAACAAAGAGCGCAATTGAGTAGGTGCTTGCTTTTGGATCTATAAGGCCATTGTAAAAGACCTTCTCCTTCAGCTCTTCCCTGAATTGAACAACCATCGAAGGATCCGTGGTCGCATCCAAATACTCCTCGTAAAGAGCAATATCAGGATCGACTACTTCCAGACCAAAATTTTTCTCTGTCTTGTATTCTTCAAACCAATCTTCGATATGTTTCTGTCTGTATAGAAAAAGGAACTGCTCGTATTCAGGCGCATCTGGATCGAGTTCATCAAAGGATTCTATGATAAACCTGTCCTGAACAAGAATCAGGTGATATCCGAACTGTGACTCTACAGGGCCAACAATTACACCTATAGGAGCGTCAAAAGCTGCTGTTTCAAAGGGCTCCACCATCTGGCCTCTCCCGAAGAATCCAAGTTCCCCTCCAGCTTTCCCGGACTGTGCATCCAGTGAATACTCCTGTGCAGCGTCCTCGAACGTGATAGAACCTTCTTCAATGAGCAGCTTCAGTTCATCAGCTTTCGTTTCGGATTCCACGAGTATGTGTTTTGCCGAAACATAATCAAGTTGTGATCTCACAAAATCAAGGTTTTCTGAGAAGAATGACCTTAGAGCGTCTTCAGAGATATCTACCACATGTTTACTGATCTTCTCGTACTTGATCATTTCGTAGACATAATCACGAACAAGCGCCTCAAACTGCTCAACGGACCCGTACATCATCTGTATCTGCAATATCATGTTCTCGTCCGCCATATATAAGCTCATGAGCTCATTTGCTTCGGCCGTAATTTCCTCCTCTGTTGGAAGGAGATCATTGGTCACCGCGAAGTAGTCGATTATCTTCTCCTCAAAGAGGAAGTCGATGAGTATGCTGGATATCCCAATTGTGCTCGGGATATAAGGAGAATCAAAGTACTTCTCGACCTCGTGACCCTGATTCCTCAGGTTTTCCAGGGTCTGCTGAAGGATCTGGTCAAGCTCACTGCTAGTTATCCAGAAATCTTCATCAAGCGGGAGCCCATCAGAGGTCGTTTTTGCTACGTAGTCTGCTGCGGTCATTACCACAGCAAGGAATAGAACACTGAGAATGATTGTGAAGAAACGTTTCATGAACATCCCTCCTAACGTGAAGTCTTAATACATGATAACATCATATCGGTACGACGGTCTTTCCAGAGGTGAGGTTCGTGAAAAAAGAGAGTTTGAACAGAGAATGGTTCGAAACAGGTGAGTGGAAGTGGCTTGACCCCGATGAAGCAAAGACGAACGGTGAAATGGATTCGGTGAAACCAGAAGCCATATACTTCTTCTCGCTGGATGGCAATCATTCATTCTGCAGAAGATACAACAGAGAAGTTGATTTCAAGCAAGACGTCGAGGCCCTCGAACTCTGCAGAAAGTGTGGCATGCGCTTCTGGACATACAGAGCTGCACAGATTTGTGTGTTCGTTCCAACACGAGCATATTCGACTCTTGAGTCTCCTCACGAAGCCGTGAAGCTCGATGCGTTCCCTGATACCAAAGACGCAGAAAGGGGCGTTGCCGACTTTGAAAGAAAGAAGTGGGAATAGCCGGCAACGCTCTCACTTTAGAAGTCTATGTTGAATTTGAAGTACTGCGCACGTTCTCGCAGGTATATCTGGGGTTCCACTGAGATCCCAAAAGGTGTATTCCATCGAAGACCGAGTCCGATAGCGGCTCCAATGACAAATCGATCATCGACAGCGCTTCTGTCACCGATAATCCCTTTCAAGTAAAGCTTTGGTATAAATACGGCCTGATCCATGGTCATCGCCAGTCCGAAACCTCCGGACAGTAGTATGCCCACATGTAATGTCTGTTCAATGTAGTGTCTCGGAACAAAGTTCAAATCGCCCCATACGTCCCTGCCGGGGAAGTACCGCTGCGTAAGGGGCGGAGTACCAAAGGAAGTAACCGCGATGGTTGTCTCTGACAGAAGGTATGTCTGAGCGATGAGCCGGTGGTAGTAGCCAATGTCCGCATAGATACGACTGTACAAGCCCTTGTTTTCTTCGGAAAGGTCCCATACATATCCCAGGTCGATAGCGGCACTACCGTACAGATTGCGCCTCAGTCTCTCGTAATTTGCAGAATCTCCATAACTATAGCCAACTCCAATCATGAGATTATTGAAATCATCAGGTCCCAGAAAACCTTCTGTTGACATAGCTTCAATCGAATCATCGTCTGAATAATCAATTAACGCAGATTCATACAGCAAACGCAACGAGATGGCAGATGGTTCAAAACGATACACAGAAGATAGTGTAACTCTA
>DLVL01000040.1:2967-32826 GCA_003444085.1 Kosmotogaceae bacterium
ACATATGGGTAGACAGTGGCCGCTTCAACAACTTCAACAACGAGTCTGTAGTCTCTTCCCACTGGAACGACTGAGATATAAACGTCTCGAAAGAGCCCGGAGTTTTCGAGAGCTCTCTTGCCAATGTAGAGCTGCTCAATGTCGAGAACCATACCCTCTCTGTATCCAATAAGCTGAGCGACCACAAAGTCTTTTGTCTTTTCGTTTCCGCGAACATCTAACTCGACAATCCTGTCTTCAGAAAATGCAACAAGTGACACTAGCACAAAGAACAAGACCAATACTATCCTGGTTTTCATTCACCACACCTCACTTAAGTAATTCATTCACTCGTGGAACGACCGAAAGAAACGCTGTTTCAGGATCATCCACTCCCTGCCTGACTCTCTCAACAGTATTGAAGAGAATATTCCTGATTTCTATGATGTTTTCGTGAACAGGTCTTGGTCTTGCATATGGTATAGAGTCTATCGGAGCCTTCAACTGAGGGAAGCGCTTCCAAATCAATTGTATCTCAAGCGAATCCAGCGCTGATTTCTTCACCGGCATGTAACCGGTCCTCTCATACCACATGAGAGTATTCTTCTCCTGCACCATCCATTTGATGAATGTCCAAGCTGCATCTCGCTTTTCTTCTGAGACGTGGTTCATTATCGCCAGTGATCCACCACCCATCGTTGTCGCCTTTTCCTTGTTCATTGGCAACACCGCGACACCGAGATCCCAGGGAAGGTTCTCAAACCCGTAACGGATCCCTCCACTTGTCATGGCACCCATGGCGACCCTTCCCATCATAAATGACTGCATACCTTCTTCAACTGTAAGATCACGAGGAGAAAGGCCCTCGTCGAACCAGCCGGCCCACCTTCTGAGTGTCTCTATACCGATCTCAGAATCCAGAAGGCATCGAGACATATCCTCTGCAAAGATCTCACCCCCGTTTTGCCATACGAGGGGTTCGAATTGATAGAACATGTGATCGACGGCCCAAAGCAGTCCATGTTGCAGCGTCCGGCCTCTCTTTGTATCAACTACAGTGAGTGCACGTGCCATCTCTTCCATCTCAGCCCAGGTCGTAGGCGGCCTCTCTGGATCAAGACCGGCCTGTCTGAAGAGATCCCGGTTGTAGTACAGAACGAGAGCACTGATGTTGAAGGGAATAGCGTAGGCTATGCCTTCACGCAGGATTGCAGGCCAGAATTGCTCAACGAAATCTTCCGGCGACAACTCAGGGTCTGCTGAAAGAAGATTGTCGAGTGGCATTAATGCATTGTCCTGAGTGAAGATCTGGATATGCTCGATATTGACCATAGCCAGGTCGGGTCCCGCGCCGACCAACAGAGCCGACTTCATTTTCGTGACCGTTTCATCGTAAGTCCCCTGGTAAATTGCCCTCACCTCAATGCCTGGATGGGTGCGGTTGAACTCAGCAACAAGCTGGTCCAGAGGAAGTTTTGCGTAGTCTCCCATTGAATGCCAGAAGGTCAGTGTTACCTGAGCAAACGTACTGGAAAGTATTACTGTTAACACGACCAAGAGTAGAGCAAGTCTTTTCATTAAGATACCTCCTTCTTATCCTTTCATACCTGTTAGCGTTATTCCTTTGATGAATTGCTTTTGTGCAATGAAATAGACGATCAGAATGGGAAGAGTTGCCACAACTGTTCCTGCCATGAATTCTCCCCACTGGATCCCTCCTTCTGTTCTGAAAAGCGCAAGACCAAGCTGGATTGTACGCATTTCTGTGCTATCGATTATCAGAAGTGGCCAGAAATAGTTGTTCCATGACCACATGAATGCAAAGACTGAAAGCGTGGCAATTGCTGGTTTTGCAAGTGGAATGAAGACATTCAACAGTATTCTTAATGGACCACATCCGTCTATGATGGCAGCATCTTCAAGATCTTTGGGAATAGTTCTAAAGAACTGTCTCAAGAAGAAAATCGAGATGGCCGTAGCGGCATAAGGCAAGACGAGTCCCGCGTATGAGTCTCCCATGCCAAGTCGCATGACGACTATGTACTGCGGAATCATAAGAATCTGTTGAGGAATCATCATCGTCGCCAGGAAGACGATGAAGATGATTTCTCTTCCACGGAATTTCATTCGCGCGAACGCAAAGGCACTGAGACTTGCTGTAGTAATCTGAAGAAATGCTGTGGCACTTGCCACAATAAGGCTATTCAAAAGGTAACGACCAAAGGGTGCCTTGTTGAAGATGCTCAAGTAATTGGCAAATGTAGGATTTCTGGGCACAAGACTGTATGGATCGAACAATATGTCTCTCAACTCTCTAAATGATGTTGAAAGAGCCCAATAGAAAGGGAAGAGCATGATTATCGCACCAGCAGAGAGCACAATATACTTGATGACCAGTATTGATCGACGATTACTCATAGTAGACCTTCCGCTCTACGAATTTCATCTGGAACAGGGTTATTAACAGGATCATCGAGAAAGCCAGGAAAGCCATTGCAGATGCATAACCAAAACGATAATATGAGAACGCCTGTTGATAAAGTCTGAAGACTATTACTGAAGTGGTCTGTAACGGTCCACCCTGTGGAGTCATAACCTGAACTGGTCCGAACACCTGAAAGGAGAGGATTGCGAAGACAATCAGGAGAAAGAACGTTGTCGGCGACAGTAATGGAAGAGTTATTTTCCTGAGGATCTTCGATGGAGACGCCCCGTCGATCCGAGCGGCTTCATAGAAAGCCTGCGGGATCCCTTGCAGACCAGCCAGATAGACAACCGTTGCGTAACCTATGTTCTGCCATATGCCCAGGAGTATTATCACAGTAAGGGCCACACTTGGACCCTGCAGAATGTGCGGAAGCTGAATTCCGAATCTCTCAAACAACAACTGAAAGATACCATTGTAGTTGGTTAGCCAGTTAACAGGCTCACCACCCATAGACTCGATAACATAATTAGCGTAGCCTAGTTGAGTGTTGAAGATCCAGCTGAAGCCCATCGCAGCAGCAATGGGAGAAGTGACAACGGGCATGAAATAGATCATTCTGAAGAATCCGACACCCTTCATGTTCGAATCCCTTAAGAGAAGCGCAACTCCAAGACCTATTGCCAGCGAGAAGGGTAGAACTCCAAGAACGTAGTAGAAAGTGTACAGAACAGAATTCCAGAACTCAGAGGATGCTATGATTGCCCTGTAATTGTCAAGACCAATGAAAGTACGCGTTGCGGAGAGGTCCCACCGCGTAAAACTTATCATGAACGAATACGCAAGAGGAAAATACAGAAATACTGCCAGTAGCAACCCTGCCGGCAATATGAATAGATAGCCAACGGGTCTTCTCCTCACAAAATGGTCACCTCTACGCAGAAAGGGTCATGCCACAACTCGACTTAACTCAATTATCCGGCAGCAATACCGAATACGACGAAGGTAATGTAGATTCCGAGCAAAAGCGCTCCAGAAAGTCTTCCCAGACTCCTATTTCTAATAGAAAGAGGTATCAACAGGACAATCAACCCTATCATGAAGACCAGTTCCACTGCAATGCCTCTATCTGCTTGTATCGGCGATATTGCCGAAGCCAGCCCGAGGACAAGCAAGAGATTAATGACGTTCGAGCCAAGAATATTCCCCAAAGCTAGCGCTCCGCTTTTTTTGACGGCCGCTGTGATCGTTGTCACAAGTTCAGGGAGGGATGTACCAATTGCTACAACAGTTAAACCAACAAGGGTCTCGGAAATACCCAGAAACAGGGCGATATCTGTCCCTGAGCGTACAACCAGTTCGCTCCCAATTATGACACCAACGATCCCGACGGAGGTGAGGAGAATCGGGCCAATAATCCCTCTATCTCCGGCCGCTTGTTCTTGTATTCGCTGTTCTGAGTATTGGAAACGATCAGAGAGTGCCATTCTGCCCACATATGCAATATAGATGACAAAGAAGCAGAGCAGAACAATCCCGTCAGATCTGAGGAGGCCGCTGTCCCGTCCAAGCAGAAGAGCAGATGCCACAATCGAAGACAGGATAACGAACGGAATTTCATAGGCCAACGACGACCCCTTTACCTTCACAGGTAATATAAGAGCTCCCATTCCCAAAACCAGGGCAACATTCGCAATATTTGAACCAATCGCATTTCCAATAGCTATTCCCGAGTCCTTGACCGCTGCAGAAATACTAACTGCCAGTTCTGGAACGCTCGTTCCAAATGCGACAATTGTCAGCCCTATGAATAACTCAGATAAACCCGAGCGTCTTGAGATTTTGACGGCACCATCCACAAGCAGGTCGGCACCCTTCACCAGGGCTGCCAGACCTGCAACGAGCATCAGCAGATTAATTAGCATGCTGATTCTGTGCTAGCCAAGCACCTTGAGTTCTTTTCCTATCTTCTTAAATCTTTCAAGAGCATAGTCAAGATCCGCTTCAGAATGTGAAGCACTGATCATCACTCTGATTCTGGCCTTTCCTCTGGGAACTGTGGGAAAAGCTATCGATTGGGCAAAGACACCTTCTTCGAATAGACGTGAGCTGAACGTGGAGGAAAGCTTCTCATCGTAAAGCATTACAGGTGTTATCGGGGTTCGTGTCGGCCCAAGCTCAAATCCTGCCTCAATCATCTTTTTCTGGAAGTAGGACGTGTTGTGCCAGAGCTTCTTGACGTGTTCATCAGAGGAAGAAAGAAGCCTGACAGCCGCGAGCGCTGCGCCCGTCTCTGCAGGAGACAGAGAACTGCTGAACAGGAATGGTCTGGCCTTCTGCCTCAGATAGTCTATCAGTGTTTTCTTCCCCGCGACGAAGCCTCCGACAACGCCAAAAGCTTTCGAGAGAGTTCCGACCTCGATATCAACCTTCCCGTGGAGTCCAAAGTGGTCAACTATCCCTCTTCCATTTTCGCCAAGAACACCTTCGCCGTGTGCATCATCAACCATAAGTAATGTGTCCTGACGTTCACACAATGAAGCTAGCTCCGGCAAAGGGGCCAGGTCTCCATCCATGGAGAAAACTCCGTCCGTGACAACGAGCTTCTTGCGTGCCCCGGCCTGTTCTGCCTCATCAAGTTTCTCTTCGAGGCTTCTGACATCGCGGTGCTTCCATATGTAGCGCTTTGCTTTACAAAGTCGCACTGCATCGATAATACTGGCGTGGTTGAGTTCATCAGAAAGAACTGCATCTGTTTCATCGAGAATTGCAGGTATAACAGCCTGATTTGCGTTGAAGCCTGATTGCAAAACAATACAAGCTTCCAGGCGTTTGAATGCCGCGAGCTCGTCTTCAAGGACATCATGGATTCTTAGAGTTCCCGCTATGGTCCTGACGGCGCCTGGACCAACGCCCCATTCTCTTATAGCTTCAATTGCAGCTTCTTTCAAGTTCTCGTTGAACGCAAAACCCAGGTAATTGTTGGAGCACATGTTCAACGCTTTCTTGCCTTCAATGAACAGCCAGGCTCCCTGAGGGCTTTCTAGAGTTCGTATTCTGTTTAGAAGTCCAGCTTTCTTGAGCTCTTCAAGCTCTTTTACAAACTGTGTGTAATCAAACATCAGCAGTCACCTCACTCCAGATTCAGTATAATCTTCCCCGAATCGCCAGACATCATCGTTTGCATGGCATCCTGCCATTTTTCGAAAGGGAACACATGCGTGATGACCGGGGTAATATCAATCCTGTTGTGTCTCAGAAGTGCAGAAGAAGTCTGCCATGTTTCGAACATCTTCCGGCCTGTTATTGCATAAAGTGTTATACCTTTGAAAGTAAGAAGTGAGTTGATGTCCATGGTCACCGAAGAAGGATATACCCCTAGTATCGAGGCTATGCCACCGTTGGTGAGACAGGACAGTCCCTGTATCAGAGCAGACTCATTACCGGACATTTCCAGCAAGATGTCTGCACCATCTCCATCAGTGAGTCTCAACACAGAAGAGAGAACGTCGTTCTGGCGAGGATCAAGGACAATGTCAGCCCCCATCTTTCTTGCAAGGTTCTTTCTTGTCTCATTCAGCTCGGTCACAATGACAAGTGATGCCCCATAGAGCTTGCTCAATCCAACCGAGAAGGCTCCAATTGGACCTGCTCCGGTTATCAGGACTCTCATTCCCCTCATATCAAACGGTGCGCAAGAGTGAACAGCATTTCCGAAAGGTTCCATTACGGATGCAAAATCTTTGGGAATCGAAGGATCAAGTTTCCAGAGAACAACTTCGGGAACTCTCACATATTCGGCAAAGACTCCATCAATGTCGACACCAAGAATCTTGAGATCTTTACAAATGTGCATCCTTCCCGTGCGACACTGAAGACATTTACCACAAGGGATATGAGTTTCTGCAGTAACGGCATCACCGATTGCCACCGAAGAAACGTTGTTCCCGATGTCAACAACTTCACCAAAAAACTCATGACCAACGATCTGTGGAGGTTTGATCCTTTTTTGAGACCACTCATCCCAGGAGAATATATGAACGTCGGTCCCACAGATTGATGCCCTTAAGACCTTCACGAGTACATCATTCGGCCCAAGGTCACGGGGAACTTCAACTTCATTGAGGGAAAAACCCTGTGTTCTACCTTCCTTGATCAAGGCCTTCATATGATCCTTCACGTCTACACCCCCATTCTTCTGTACCATTCTATCGCACAAGTAACTAATGAACTATCTGTTAAGGTGAAGTCCTCATGTGATCACGGCATTAATCTAACTTATACTCCCTCTTTCTTCGATCAAGGTATTCACAAAACATTGAACCTGATTAAACGTATCGAGCTTCATGTAATTACTTCTCATCGCTGAAGCTCCAGATATTCCTCTTGTGTAGCCGGAAAACAACTGGCGGGCTCTTCGGATTGCACTGTACTCACCATATGCTTTTATGAGCTGCTCAATATGATAGTTGAAAAGTCTGAGTCTCTCGTCCAGTGGAATTTGTCGGTAAGTGCCTGTCCGAAGCAGATCTCTTGACTGCCTGAAGATCCAGGGATTTCCGATTGCTCCCCTGGCGACCACGACACCATTCACATTTGTATTAGCAAGTGCGCGAACGATAGCATCAGGTGTGAAGAGATCGCCCGAGCCAAGAACAACTATTCCCGAGCCATCCAAATGACAAGCAGCTTCATCAATGGCTTTCCAATCGGCACTACCTCTGTAGCCCTGTGAGGCGGTCCTTCCATGAATGATCAAGATATCAGGATGCTCATTGCACAATATGTCGAGAATCTTGAGCAGGGTATTTGCAGACCACCCAAGGCGCATCTTCACAGAAACCTTCAGACCAGTACGCTCTTTGAGCATTCTGATTATTGAAGCTATCTTGTCGGGCTCGCGGAGTAAAGCAGCACCAGCCCCCTTTCTGGTGACTTTCTTTACCGGGCACGCCGCGTTAATGTCAATCCAGCTCGCCCTGTCTTCAACAATCTTCGCAGCACAAACCAGCTCTTCCGGGTCACTCCCAAAGAGTTGAACAGGAACCTTGACATCTGAAGAGAGAGAAGCCAGGGTTGTATGTCTTCGGGAGAGTGCCGATGAACTCAGCATCTCTGAGTAGGCGAAGTCTGCACCGTACGAAATGGAAAGTAGCCTCATGACATGGTCTGTATAGCCTGACATTGGGGCGAGGCCGATGAGCCTATTTTTTATAGTGTTGATAAACTTCATCAGATATCACACATGGAACGAATCCATTCAGTGAAAGCCCTGCACTGCATCTTTTTCTGATGACAGAAGAAGATATCTCCACCACTGGAACTTCTGAAAGAACTGAGAATCCGGATGAGATTCCCAGACGTTGAAGCTCACAGCTTATGTCAATGCCGTTCCTGGGATATACTGCAAGATTTGCACTGTTCAAGAGCTGGCGATACCTGTACCACCTGTCAAAACTCTTCAAGCTGTCCGCTCCGATTAACAGAAATGGTTTTGAGTCATGAAGTCTGGAATAATGCTCGACCGTGAGAAGGGTGTAAGAATATGAATCGAACTGACTTTCTACTGCAGAAACCTCTATTCGTTCATTGCCACAGAAGGATCTTTGCAGCCATTCAAGACGTATCCTGAATTCAGCTACACTACGACCCGCCTTGAGCGGCTGAACATACGCCGGTACAACGTAAAGCTTGTCAAGCCCAAGGGCCTCGAGAGCTGTTGTTGCGACAATGAGGTGGCCGTTGTGAACAGGATCAAATGTCCCGCCGAAGATCCCATACCTGCAATCAGTATTTGAACTCAAATTCTGCATCCCCCACTAAAACAGTATCACCTTCACTGATCCCCGCATCGATCAGGCGTCTGGTCAGCTCTCCTCTTTCAAGTACCCGCAGCAGTTCTTCGGTCTTTTTAGTCTGAAATCTCACCATCGTTGTGTAGTAATCAACAACCGGTCCACTAACAACAAAACGACCCTGTGAATCCTTGTCAATGCAGTAGTCTGTATCGTCAGGTCTGGTTCTTGTCACAGGAGATACTTCAGGCAAGGCGGGTGGCTCGTCAGCGAAGGATCTCAGTGCCCTTGATTCTTTTCCAAGAGCTGATACCACTGCCCTTAGCACCTCATCAATATTGTAACCGGTTGCAACAGAAACAGGGATTAACTCCAAACCTGTAGCCTTCTTGAACTCTGCCACTCTTCTCTTCAATATATCATCAGAAATCAGGTCTGTCTTGTTTCCAAGAACAATCTCCGGTAGTTGGATAAGTCTGGAGTCATATTCCTTCAGTTCGTTCCTGAGGTCAGCATAGTCCTGTGCAGCGATACGTTCTTCTGATTCAGAAATATCAACCATATGAAGAAGAACAGAGCATCTCTCTACGTGTTTTAGGAACGTCGTCCCAAGGCCAGAGCCAAGATGGGCCCCCTTTATAAGCCCAGGGACATCTGCAAGGAGGAAACTGGTACCCTCAGCTTCGACAACACCCAGGGTTGGGATGATCGTCGTGAAGTGATAATTGGCGATTTTCGGGGTAGCGTTTGAGACCCGAGCTATGAATGAAGACTTCCCCACATTTGGCATACCAATGATCGCAGCATCTGCCAGCAGTTTGAGTTCCAACCTGAGTGAACGAGACTCCCCAGGTACACCTTCTTCTGAGTGACGAGGGGTCTGTCGCGTTGCAGACGCGAAAGAAGAGTTTCCTCTGCCGCCTTTACCTCCGCGTGCCACACACACTGTGGACCACGGCCGATCAAGATCTGCTATCATCTCGGAGGTCTCCATATCATAGATGACGGTCCCCACAGGCACAGATACAACGGTATTCTCACCGTCTTTTCCAGTTCTGTTGGACGATCCGCCGTGCTCCCCGTTATCGGCCTGAAAGCTCCTCTTCCTGGTAAAATCGATAAGCGTGTTCTTCCGAGGATCTGCTCTGAAGAATACGTGACCACCATTACCGCCGTTTCCTCCATCAGGTCCACCCCGGGGGACGAATTTCTCTCTCCTGAAAGAGATCGCTCCCCTACCACCACGTCCGGCCCTAACGTGGACTACACCGGTATCCACAAGGCTGTCAGCGTTCCTGGAAAGCATTGTACACCTCCGTGAAATCTTCTCTTATGCTATAATAGCATCAACTGATTTCGGAGGGAAGCCTGATATGGAGCACATTGCAAACATCGGGTTCGAGTCTTACATAGTGAAAGACAGGGTTATGGCTGTACTACCTGTGGAGAGCTCCGCGGTAAAGAGATTGAAGCAGCTTGCTGCTGAATCTGGGATGATAATCAACCTTACATTCGGAAAACGAACAAAGTCAGTTATCGTTGCAGACAGTGGCCATATAGTCTTTTCTCATCTCTCGCCGCAGCGCCTGATCATAAAACTCTTTTCCGGCAAATGATTCTGACAAGGAGGATTTGATGAGAACTAATATGTCACCAGTAGTACCTTATGTTGTTGAAACAAAGGGTCATGGCGAAAGGATATACGATATTTTCACCAAGCTTCTTTCGGAGAGAATCGTTTTCCTGGGATGGCCCATTGATGACGAGATTTCAAATATCGTTGTGGCACAGCTCCTGTTTCTTGAATCACAGGATCCAGATAAAGACATAAGTGTTTACATCAACAGTCCTGGAGGTTCAGTTAGCGCGGGACTTGCTATATACGACACGATGCAATATATCAAGTCTGACGTATCAACTATTTGCATAGGTTCTGCAGCCTCCATGGGGGCAGTCGTTCTCGCTGGTGGGACCAAAGGCAAGAGATATGCTCTGCCTCACGCAAGAGTGATGATTCACCAGCCATGGGGAGGAACTGAAGGATCTGCGCGAGACATAGAGATCAGAGCCAAAGAGATAATGTACATGAGAGACGAAGTCAACAAGATTCTCAGCAATCACACTGGTCAAACACAGAAAAGAATCGAGCGAGATACTGATCGTGACTTCTATATGAGTGCTACCGAAGCTGTTGAATATGGTTTGATAGACAGAGTTATAGAGGCTAAGGAAAAGAAGAACTCTCAGAAGTAGATGCTGCATAATATCCTGGCCGGCGCATGGCGCCGGTTTTTAATGGTAAGGTGAATGACTTGTGACAGGCAGTTCGATGACTCCGATGATGGAGCAGTATCTCAGAATCAAAGAGAGGTATAAGGATTGCCTTCTTCTCTTCAGGCTGGGAGACTTTTATGAAGCATTCTTTGAGGACGCTGAGCAATTGTCAAGCGTGCTTCGAATAGTACTGACTTCAAGGAACGGCAATCCCATGGCAGGTATACCTTATCACGCTCTAAGCCAGTACCTGAAGAAACTGGTAGATGCAGGACTGAAAGTCGCTATTTGTGAACAGGTAGGTGACCCTTCGAAATCGCAGGGACTTGTCAAAAGAGAAGTGACACGAGTCATCACACCGGGGACACTCATCGATGAGGAACTGCTCTCCGAAGAGAACAATTTCCTGATGATTGTCTCTTCCGGCAAGAGTGGATACTCATTTGCGATAACAGACATCTCTACTGGGCAGCTCCTTGTCGGTAGCTGCAGTAATATCGAAGAGATCGAAGATCGAATTGCTTCGTTTTCTCCTTCACAGGTGCTATTTCAGAGGTCTTTGAAGGAGCTTTCGAAAGAAATCCTGGGAAATCGTCCATGCTCATTTGTTGAATACGTTGAAGACTGGCACTTTGCTCTGACTTCTGGCGTGGAATACGTGAAGAGAGTCTATGGAATCTCCTCGCTTGAAGCTCTTGAATTGTCAGAAGATGAAACTGCTCTGCTTGGTGCATTGTTCAAGTACGTGGAAAACAGCAATAAAGGGCTTTTCAAACACTTCTATTTGCCTGCTAAGCAGCGTGCGAGCGATCATATGTTGATCGATTCTGTCACACTGAGCAACCTCTCTCTTCTGACAGGAGACCCCGGATCGTCTCTTTTCGATAGCATCAAAGAGACCACCACTCCAATGGGTACCAGACTTCTCAAAGAACGAATAAGGCGCCCCTCAAGATCTCTTCAAGAAATAGAGGAAAGACTGGACAGAGTTGAAGCACTGGTGCATGACCGTCGTGCAACGATGGAGCTGAGACAGTTCCTGTCTCACGTATCTGATATTGAGAGGATTACTGCGAGACTCGTTGCTGGAAGAAGCAGCCCCAGGGATATGAAAGACCTGAGCACGACTCTCTTCCACGTGCCGGACATAGCTTCAGTGATCAGTCGTTTCGAGGCGTTTGACAAGCTTGTAACCTCTCTACCAGATCTCTCAGAGGTTGCACAATTCATAAATGGAGCAATTCAGGATGATCCAGCAGCTTCTCCGGGAGAAGGCGGCGTTATTCGGCGCGGTTTCAGTACCGAGCTGGACGAGCTTGTGGAGATCCTTAGCGGTGCAAACTCAAAGATGAAAGAGTTTCAGGAGAGTCAGAAGGCGGCCACCGGAATACCGGGTCTGAAGGTGAAGTACAACAAGGTCTTTGGATACTTCATTGAAGTGCCTCGCTCCCAGTCAGGCAAGATCCCGCCCGATTATGAGAGAAAGCAGACCCTCGTGAATGCAGAGAGGTTTATAAACAGCGAGTTGAAGGAATACGAAGAAAAGCTTCTATCTGCTGGTGAGAGACTTGAGCAACTGGAAAGGGATCTCTTCGTTGAAGTGTGTGAGAATGTTGCAAAGAATGTGGAAGGCTTTCAGGCCACTGCAATGATTCTGGCTGAAATTGATGTTGCATTATCAAGTGCACTTCTGGCGTTGAAAAGGCATTACACAAGACCTCATTTCAACGAGTGCAATCTCCTTTGTCTTAAAGCTTCGAGACACCCGGTGGTTGAGAGATTTGTGGAGAGTTTCGTGCCAAACGAAGCTGAGTTCTTTCAAGATAAGCGATTCGCAGTGTTGACGGGACCGAATATGAGCGGTAAATCAACTTACTTGCGTCAGTTGGGACTGATTGCTATCATGGCTCAATCAGGCTCATTTGTTCCTGCGGAAGAAGCCAATCTTCCGGTATACGATCGTATCTTCACCAGGATCGGTGCAAGAGATGATCTTGTAGCAGGCAAGTCAACTTTTCTTGTTGAAATGCTTGAAACTGCGTCTATTCTTATTAACGCCACAGAGAACTCCCTTGTCCTGCTCGACGAGGTCGGAAGAGGCACAAGCACTTTCGATGGGATAAGCATTGCCTGGGCGGTGTCTGAGTATATCTACGAAGTGATCGGATGTCATACGATGTTTGCAACTCATTTCACCGAGCTTACAGAGATGGCTGAGATGTATCCTGGTGTTGTGAATCTCAATGTGCGCATTGAGGAGCAAGGAGATAGTATTGTGTTTCTGCACAAGGTTGCAGAAGGTGTGGCTGATAGATCTTATGGCATAGATGTGGCAAAGCTTGCTGGGATTCCACAGAGTGTAATTGACAGGTCAAGAGAAATATTGGGTATAATCCTTAGAACAAGCTCACTTGATAAGGCCGTCAGGGTTCTGACAGCTGACGAGGTTAAGGAGATCAAAAGGACAAAGAAGGAGAAAGGATCGAGAGACCAAATTCGTCTCTTCTAAGCAGAAACGTCGATTTTCAGATGATATAATCCATACATTGGGAGGTTCGGTCGGTGGACATCATAGAAGCACTACAGCGACGACTTCAGGAAGAGAGTCTAGATGCTATGTTGCTCTACAATTTTGAGAGCAGCAACAGGTCTGGTATCGCATATGTTTCAGGGTTTTCGGGGTCATTTGCAGTTGCTATTGTCTCACACAAGGGGAATTTCCTGATTACAGACTCTCGGTATTACACACAAGCAGCTCAGGAATCGACTTTTCAGCTTGTGAAGCTGGAGTCCGGTGAAAAGGTGGAAGATCTTGCTGCAGAGATATTCTCACATCATGGAATGAAGAAGGTCGGTTTTGAGTCAGACAAGATAACGCATGCCAGGTTCCTCTCGTTTTCAAGAGCCGCTGGAGACGTCGACTTTGTTGAATCCAATTCTCTGGTTACTGATCTCAGGGCAGTTAAATCAGCCGAGGAAATAGAGAGAATCAAAGAGGCTGTCAGGATTGCTGAAGAATCTCTCACAGAGACACTGAATGTGATAAAGGCTGGAAAGAGTGAAGTTGAGATAGCTGCAGCTCTGGAGTATGAGATAAGAAAGCGCGGCGGGATTGCTGCCTTTAGCACGATAGTGGTTTCAGGCGAACGATCTGCTCTTGTTCACGGCACGCCATCGGAGCGAAAGATCCGCGAAGGAGATTTTGTCCTGATTGACTTTGGTGCAAAGTATCTTGAATACTGTTCTGACATCACCCGGACCTTCTGTGTTGGTTCACCAGGTGGCAAAATGGCCGAGGTATATGAAGTCGTTTACAGGGCACAGAAGAACGCAAGGCAGAGTGCACAGGCTGGGGTCATTGGCAAAGACCTTCATCATGTTGCTCAGTCAGTAATCGAAGAAGCGGGTTATGGTGAGTATTTTGGTCACGGGCTTGGTCATGGTCTCGGGATGGATGTTCACGAAGCTCCTGGTGCATCACCGACCAACGACAAACCTTTGAAGGAAGGGAATGTTATCACTATCGAGCCAGGTATCTATATTCCAGGTGAATTTGGAGTGAGAATTGAAGATGATGTGGTAATTCGAGAAAATGGGATTGAAGTACTGACATCATTTGAGAGAGAATTGATGGTCCTGTGATTCAGGGGGTATTGTGTGGTTGAAGTAGGTAGCATTCGAAAAGGCATGGCATTGATCGTCGAAAATGAAATCTACTTCGTTCTTGATGTCAATAAACATTTTACAGGAAGAGGAAGCGGCATAATCAGAACGAAGTTGAAGAATATTAAGAGCGGATACGTTCGAGAGTTCAAGTTCAACAGTGGTGAGAAGGTGGAAGAAGCAGCTCTTTCGCTGAGAAAGACGCAGTTTCTCTACAGAGATGGTCCACACTTTCATTTCATGGACCTGGAGAGTTTTGAGCAATATGTTCTATCAGAGGAAGAGATCGGTGATTCTCTCGATTATATTAAAGAAGGGATGGAAACCGATTTGCAGTTCCATGACATGACGCCCATAGGCGTTATACTTCCAAATGCGGTCGTGCTTGAAGTAGTTGATACAACACCGAGCCACAAGGGAGACACCGTTACCGGTGGCGGGAAGCCCGCAGTGTGTGATACAGGCCTGAAATTGACTGTACCATTCTTCATTGAAATAGGTCAAAAGATCAAAGTTGATACAAGAACTGGTGAGTACCTGGAAAAGGCGTGACAAGGAGGGATTCATGTGAATTACGAAGCCGGCGATCTCGGAAACATTGAGATCTCAGATGCTGTTATACGTGATCTGGCTGTTCATTCTTACATGGAGTTCATAAAGTCAACTTTTAAGGATCAAAGAGCAAAGCGCGAGGCAAAGTCAGCAGTCGAAATCGAAGTGATCGATCGCGACCCTGAAGGTAAGGTAGTTCGCATTGATGTCAACACCAAGGTCAAATACGGTGAACCCATTCCTGATTTTGCCAGAAAGATGCAGGAGAAGCTTAAACATGATGTAGAGACTTACAGTGGTCTGAAAGTTGACGAAGTTTCTGTAACGGTGGAAGATGTATATGAGTATGTGGAGGAGATCTCTGAAGAACCTGAAGAGGCTTCAAATGTTGAGGATACCGGTTCAGAAGAAGAAAAGGAAGATGGTTCAGCAGACACGGAAAACAATAAGAAAGAAGAATAGAGAGAGCGAGTAATTCACGGATGAATAAGCTTCGCCAGAGAACACTGATGCGTGAAGTGGTGTTCATTACTATATACCAGCTTGATTACGGAATAGACATGGCAGATCTGAAAGCTTTCTTGCGAAGGGAATCAATTAGAGCAGGGCTGAATTCTGAAAACAGAGATCGTGCAGTGAAGTATTTCGATGATATTGTAATGTTGAGAGACAGTATAGATGAGGTCGTGAAGATTCATCTGGACAACTGGGACTTTCACAGACTGTCAAGTATCGACAGAAATGTAATGAGGCTGGGAGCATACGAACTGATTTATGTGGGCGATGTTCCTGTGGAGGTTACTCTTGATGAGTCTGTGGAAATCGCGAAGAAATTTGGAACAGGGCGCGGCGGAAGATTTGTGAATGGCGTGCTAAATCGTATTGCCGCGAAGAATGTACCTGCCGTAAAACGCAACCTTTAGGAGGTGTTCTTTTGCTGACAGATCTGGAGATAGCGCAGAAAGCCGAGCTAGCAAATATCAATGAGATTGCGACTAAAGCAGGAATATCTGAGGAGTATTTGAGACCATACGGGAAGCACATAGCAAAAGTCTCTCACCATCTCGGAGAAGATCTGAAGGAAAAGCCAGATGGAAAGCTTGTGCTGGTCACTGCTATGTCGCCCACCAGTGCCGGCGAAGGTAAAACAACGACCTCAATTGGTCTGTCAGTGGCGGTGAACAGACTCGGACACAGAAGCATAGTCACCCTAAGGGAACCTTCTCTTGGACCTATCATGGGTATAAAGGGTGGGGCTGCCGGTGGAGGTTACTCGCAGGTTCTGCCGATGGAGGAGATCAACCTTCACTTTACAGGTGATATCCATGCGGTCACAACGGCACATAACCTGCTTTCTGCAGTAATAGATGCACATCTGAAGTTTGGCAACAAACTTGACATCGAACCAACCCAGGTTTACTGGCCAAGAGCGATGGACATGAATGACCGCGCCTTGAGAGAGATAATCGTTGCCCTGGGTGGAAAAGCAAATGGTTACCCTCGACAAGACGAGTTCGTTATTACTGCAGCTTCTGAGATCATGGCAATTCTATGTCTTGCAAAAGATCTTGAAGACCTGAAAGAGCGACTTGGAGACATTGTCTTCGCGAGCAACAGAAGCAGAGAGTTTGTTACTGCGCGAGATCTCAACGTGCACGGAGCTATGGCAGCTCTTCTGAAGGATGCTCTTGATCCAAACCTTGTTCAGACAATTGAAGGAACCCCGGCTTTCGTTCACGGCGGACCATTTGCAAACATTGCTCACGGGGCCAATACTATTATGGCCACCAAAACAGCACTGAAGCTTTGTGACGTTGTGATTACTGAAGCTGGATTTGGTGCTGATCTCGGCGGCGAAAAGTTTCTTGACTTTGTATGCCCTGAAGGAGGCTTCACTCCTTCTGCAGTAGTGATCGTTGCATCAATAAGGGCACTGAAGGCAAATGGCGGAGTTACAAAGCAAGAACTTGACAAAGAAGACACGGCTGCCCTTGCGCGAGGTTTCGATAACCTCAGTGTTCACTACGAGAACATGAGGAAATATGGAGTTCCTGTGGTTGTAGCATTGAATGAGTTCTCAGCGGACTCCTCGGCGGAGAAAGAGCTCTTTGATTCGCTGTGCAGGGAGCGCGAAATCCAGTATGAGAGCTCAAATGTATGGGCTGAAGGCGGTAAAGGAGGAGAAAAACTGGCCGAAATGGTTATCGATGCTACTGAAGAGCAGTCAGACTTCTCACCTCTCATAAAACGTGAAATGCCTGTTGAAAAGAAGCTTGAAACACTGGCCAAAGAGATCTACAGAGCGGGTTCCGTTGAGCTCACGGCTGCAGCGAAGTCAAGTCTCAGGCGCATAAAGAAGAACGGCTTTTCAAATCACCCATTAATAGTGGCCAAGACGCAGTATTCGATTTCCGACGACGAGAAACTCACTGGTGCACCGAGCGGATATACTTTCACCGTAAGAGACTTCTCTCTATCAGCTGGTGCTGGTTTTGTCGTTGCAATAAGCGGTTCAATAATGAGAATGCCTGGTCTTCCCGCAACCCCTAATGCTGAAGTCATAGATATCGACAGAAGCGGAAAGATAACAGGCCTGTTTTAGGTGGTCTTATGGCGAATATACTTGGTGGAAAAGATGTATCGAGCAAAATATACGAAGACTTGAAACATACCTTGTCCAGAGCAACTGTTCATCCAAAGATGGTCTTGTATTGTGATCAACCTGATGCTGCAACAAGATCTTACATGAAGTCCATAGTCACACAGGGTGAAAAGCTTGGTATCAAGGTGGAGATCTTTCAAGCAACAGAATCAGTGGAGAACGACATAACATCGCTGAACGAATCCGGTGATGTAGCAGGTGTGATGATTATGCATCCCTTCAAGGATGCAGACGAGATGACAGCTCTCAGATTGCTCAAGCAAGAAAAAGACCTGGAAGGAAGAACTGCAAAGAACCTTGGCGCTGTTGTGGAAGGCGACTGGTTATTTGCCCCTCCGACTGCTGAGGCTGTTATGGAAGTTCTTGACTACTATAATATCGAAGTTTCCGGTAAAGACGTCGTAATTGTTGGTAGATCAACTACCGTCGGGAAACCTCTGGCCATGATGTTGCTCAAGAAAGGTATTGACGCCACAGTAACGGTTTGTCATTCTCGAACCACCCGACTCGAAGAAAAAACGACTGCTGCCGAGATCCTGGTCTGTGCTGTAGGAAGTGCAGGCTTTGTGAAACGTGACATGGTGAAGAAAGGCTCGACGGTGATAGACGTGGGGATTAACTTCGAGCACGGGAAGCTTGTTGGAGACGTTGCTTTTGACGAAGTGAAGGATGTGGCTAAGGAGATCACACCTGTACCGGGAGGAATTGGAAGCATTACCACAGCTGTCCTGTTCAGACATTATGGAACTTCACTAAGGTTGCTGGAGGAAAGACGCTGATGGAACAAGGCCTTCTATGGAAGAGGCTCGGTTCAATGGGTTCAAGGGAGCTCACGGTTCTTGCGTCTGAGCTCAGAAGAATAATCACCGAAACGGTTGCAGCCAACGGAGGCCATCTTTCATCAAATCTCGGAACTGTTGAACTGACGATTGCTCTTTACAGGGTGTTTGACCCCGAGAGTGACTGCATCATCTGGGATACAGGTCACCAGGCATATACACACAAGCTTCTGACAGGTAGATACGACAGTTTTCAATCATTGAGAAGACTGAATGGGATCAGCGGCTTTTTGAGGCGCTCAGAAAGCCCATTTGACGTCTTCGGGGCAGGTCATGTAGGCACGGCTATTGCTGCCGGATTGGGAATAGAAGCCGCTTTACAGAAGGGGGCAAGACAATCTGTAGTGGCTATCGTTGGTGATGGCGCAATGACATCCGGAAGCAGTCTCGAGGCTCTTAACCAGATTGATCATCTTAAGTCATCCATCAAAGTCGTTCTAAATGACAATGGGATGAGCATTAGCAAGAACGTGGGAAGGCTTGCCTGTGTGCTGAATGAGATGAGACTAAAAAGACTCTACCGATCAATAAAGGGTGACGTAAAGGACACACTCGAGCTGATGCGCCTTGATGGCCTAGAGTCTGTAATCTCAAGACTAAAGACCGGAATCAAGCAAACAATACTTGGCGCGAATCTCTTCGAGGATATGGGACTGAACTACATAGGACCTGTAGACGGTCACGATATTAAGGAGATGGAATCGGTCTTCGCTGCTGTCAAAGACTTTACGGAACCCTTCCTGATTCATGTGGTAACAAATAAGGGACGAGGGGTTTATTATGCGGAAAGAGATTCAGTCACCTTTCACAGTATCGGCAGTTTTGATCCGGAAACCGGAGAGATCCACGCGTCAAATCAGACGTCTTATAGCGAGGTATTTGGAGAGACAATGACGGCCATTGCTGAGAAAGACTCACGGGTGTGCGGTGTAACCGCAGCCATGCCGGATGGCACGGGGCTCAGTATCATGTCGAGGAAGTTTCCTGAAAGGGTGCACGATCTGGGAATCACAGAGCAGCTCTGTGCTACTTATGCCGCAGGAATGGCAACTCAGGGGATGAAACCCGTTTTCGCAGTTTATTCAACGTTCTTGCAGAGAGCTTTTGATCAGGTGATTCACGATATCTGCATTCAGAGACTGCCTGTTCTGCTCTGTGTAGACCGTGCCGGAATTGTTGGAAATGACGGACCAACTCACAATGGTGTGTTCGATATAGCATTCTTGTCTATGATCCCGAACATGACCGTACTATGTCCAAGTAGCCTTCAGGACCTTGCAGATATCCTCTATACATTGTTGGTGTGTGAAGAGCTGAAGGGTCCCGTTGCAGTTCGTTATCCAAGGTGCCAGGAGAGTGGTGATGCGGCTTCAATCGTCTCCATGATGAAGAGGATAAACTTGCGCACTTGGAATAAGCTGGTTGACGGCAAAGAGATCGCAGTCCTTGCAACAGGGAGTATGGTTGCTCCGGCAGTCAAAGCCGGAACAGATGAGGAGACCGCTGTATTCGATTGCAGAAGTGTCAAACCGCTCGATGAACGAACCCTCCTATCTCTGGCCAGAAACTTTGATGCAATCGTTACAATCGAAGAAGGAATACTTCATGGAGGATTCGGTTCGTCGGTTACAATGGCTCTGAACGAAATCGCATACAAGGGGATTGTGAGGAATATTGGTATAGACGATTGCTTCAGTGATCATGGATCCAGGAATGAAATACTCTCGTTGCTTTCGCTTGATTATTCAGGGCTGAGGAGGCAAATACGTAATATAAGGGGTGAACTGTGTGCTCATAACCACAGAATTCGGAAAGATTGAGATCTCGCTCCAGGCAATAAGCTCGATAATCAAAAAGGTTGTATCTGAGTCATATGGACCCGTAAACGTAGGATCAGGAAGCCACAGTTTCTTCGGGAAGCTTTTTGGTGGAGAGGATAATCGCAAAGGCATACGCGTTATCGAAGAGATTGACGGCAGTCTGGAAATCGACATAGATCTCGTACTAGAATACGGCATGCGTATTCCTACAGTCGTTGAGAACATTCAGGAGAATGTTTTTCACAGACTGAAAGAATTGACCGAGGCCAATAATGTAAGGGTGAATATTCACGTGATTGGCTTGCAAGACTAGCGAGGGTCTATCATGAAGAGACTGAGCGGAAAGTTCTTTGTTACAGCCTTTCGCAAGGCTGCAGAACGTTTATTGGTGAACAAGGATGTAATCAATGTCCTCAATGTCTTTCCAGTCCCCGACGGTGATACCGGGTCCAATATGTCTGCGGCAATGATGGAGGCGTGTGAATACCTGGACAAACTCAATAACGAAGATCTTCCGTCAGTTCTTGAGGCTGTCAAGAACGGCATGCTTATGGGAGCTCGTGGGAACTCAGGCGTTATTTTGTCGCAGATATTCCGGGGTTTCGCAGAAGGTGTGAACGGGAAGAAGGTAATTGGCACCAAGGCGTTCTCTGAGGCTCTCGTGCGAGCCAAGGATGTTGCTTACAAATCTGTGATGAAACCTGTTGAAGGGACGATGCTCACAGTCATCCGTGTTCTTGCTGAGAAGTCAAATGAGGAACTTGGTGATACGGAGGAATTTGCCGATTACTTCAGAAGACTTACCCAAATTGCTTTTGATGTCGTAGAGAAGACCCCTTCAATGCTTCCAAGGCTTAGAGAGGCTGGTGTCGTTGATGCTGGCGGGAAAGGTCTCGCATATATTATTGAAGGATTCAAGATGGCAATCGAAGGCGACACAGACAGTGGCCTGCTGACTGAGGAACGCGCAATAACCGCGGGATCATCTGCTGAGCGTATCGTAGAGATCGTACGTGAAGAGCTTAGATTCACATACTGTACCGAACTCGTTATGAAGTTGAACAATGGTGTTGAGGAATCATCCGCAACAAAGCAACTCAAGAGTTTTCTGCAAGAAATGGGAGATTCGATAGTTGTTGTGAACCAGGACGACCTTATCAAGATACATGTTCATACTGATCATCCAGGTGATGTTATCGAGAAGTTTATCAGTCATGGCTCACTGCAGAAAGTTAAAATCGACAACATGAAACTGCAGCATGAGCACATCGTTGATATACAGCAAGAGAGGGAAGCCGGGTTACCTGGAAGCGGAAAGAAGCATGGTATAGTATCTGTGTCTCCGGGCGAAGGGCTCAGCGAAATAATGCGCAGCCTTGGTGCAGATTATCTTGTCAAGGGCGGCCAGACAATGAACCCCAGTCTCAAAGATCTTATCGAGGCGATTCATAAGGTACGTTCGGAGAACGTCATAGTCCTTACCAATAACCCCAACATTCTTCTTACTGCCAGGGAAGCGGCGAATAGTTTTATGGACCAGTTCCCGCACAAAGAAGTCACTATTCTTCCGACAAAGAATATCCAAGAAGGTATTGCTGCGTTAACTGCTTACAACGATGTCCTCGAGAGCGACGAACTGATTGCGGAGATGGAAGAAGCGATAGAGAATCTTATATCAATTTCCGTTACCCACGTCATAAGAGACTCGAAGATCAAGGGCGTAAAGGTAAGAAAAGGAGATTATGTAGCTCTCGATCGACGTGATCATGTGCTTGCTTCAGGGAGAAGACTGGAGAAAACTGTTCTCGAAGCGATCAAGAGAGGTCTCAATGACCAGGAGGATAAAGAAGTTGCTACGATCTTCTATGGCCAGGAAGTGAAAGAGGAGCACGCTGTCAAACTACTTGAGAGCCTTTCTGAAGAGTTTGAAGAACTCGAATTCGAAATGCACTACGGCGGACAGCCATATTACTATTATCTGATTTCTATCGAGTGATGGAGGCCAAATGTATCTACAGGAACTTATTAGCAGGCTGAATGATTTCTGGTCGCGACATGGTTGTCTAATCGATCAACCCTACGATATGGAGATAGGTGCAGGAACTTTTCATCCTTCGACTTTCCTGCGTTCTCTCGGCAAGAAGCCCTGGAGAGTAGCTTTTGTTCAGCCTTGTAGAAGACCAAGTGACGGAAGATATGGGGAAAACCCGATGAGAATGCAACGCTATTTTCAGTACCAGGTAATAATAAAGCCAGCTCCTGAAGACTCACAGGAAATCTACATCGACTCTCTGAAAGCGCTCGGAATAGACCCACTTGATCATGATATAAGGTTTGTTGAAGACAATTGGGAATCACCAACTTTGGGTGCTTGGGGTGTTGGTTGGGAAGTCTGGCTCAATGGATCAGAGATTACACAGTTCACGTATTTCCAACAACTTGGAGGACTCGACGTAGACCTCGTTTCACTCGAGATCACCTACGGCATCGAAAGACTCGCCATGTATCTTCAGGGGAAGAAAAACGTCTTTGATATCGACTGGAACGAGAACTTCAAGTACGAAGAAGTCTTTAAGGAAAATGAAAGGCAGTTCTCCACGTATAATTTCGAGATTGCCAGCGTTGATTTTCTTCTCTCACTCTATAAGTCATACAGGGAGGAGTTTGACAGATGTATGAATGCGGAGCTTTTCCTCCCAGCGTATGATTACATGATGAAGTGTTCTCACACATTCAATTTACTCGATGCCAGGAATGCGATAAGTGTCGCACAACGACAGACATTTATTAAGTCTATTAGAGACATGGCCAGGAGAGTTGCCAGGGCTTATACTACCTCGGAGGACACGGACAATGAAACAGAGTAATTCTCTGCTCGAAATGGGCGTCGAAGAGCTCCCTTCAACGGAGATAGATTTTCTGATTCAGCAGCTTGTTGCAAAACTTCCTGAAATGCTCGAGAGAGAACGCATCAGTTCAGAACGTATCAAAGTGTTCTATTCTGCAAGAAGATTCGGTTTTCTCATATACGGTCTTTCGGACCGTCAAGAGAGCTACGTTCAAGAAAAACGTGGTCCGAGTCATTCAATAGCCTTCAAAAACGATAAACCCACAAAAGCACTGGAGGGTTTCTTGAAATCAAATAGCGCTTCTCTCAAAGACATAGAAGTTCGCAGAGAAGGAGACAGAGAATATGTCTTCCTGGCCAGAAACGTCGAAGGATTACCTGCATCCACTGTTCTTCCCATACTCTACAGAGAACTGATCGAATCTCTTGAGTTCAAGAGACCGATGCGGTTGCCAGCTACCAACGAGCGATTCGTAAGGCCTGTCCGGTGGATTGTTGCTATGTTCAATGATGAGGTCCTTGATCTTGAGCTGTTCGGAAAGAAAGCTGGTAAGCGTACCAGTGGTCATCGTTTCCTGTCGGGAGAACTGGAGGTCAATCCAGTCTCATACTTTGACGACCTGCGAAGTGCATATGTAATAGCTGACCAGGATGAACGAAGAGAAAGAGTGGAGCACACGCTTAAGGAGCTTGAGTCTTCTTTGGAAACGAACATTCCAGTCGAACAGGATCTTTTGGAAGATGTAGTGAAACTGACGGAGTACCCTACTCCTGTGCCGGGTAATTTTGACAAGAAGTATCTCGATCTCCCTCCTGAAGTCATAACTGTATCACTGAAGACACACCAGAGAACTTTCCCTGTATATTCAGCCGAAGGGATAAGTAACGCTTTTGTAGCTTTCCAGGATGGTAGGGAAGACAAGAGGGGAAATATACGTCTCGGGTACGAAGAAGTGATTAATGCAAGGCTTGAAGATGCCCATTTCTATTATTTTAGAGATCTTTCAGAACCTCTGGAGAATTACGTAGAGAAACTCAGGGGAATCCTCTTTCAGGTAGGATTAGGAACCCTTTACGATAAGACACAACGAATAAGAAGGATAGCTGTAAGAATCCTTCAGCTTCTTGATGCCAGCGCGGAAGAAATCAGAACGGTCGACAGGACAGCTCTCTTGTGTAAGGCAGATCTTGCAACAAGAATGGTGCAGGAGTTTCCCGAGCTTCAGGGGACCATGGGTAAGATCTACGCTGAAAAGTGTGGTGAGTCTCAAGAAGTTGCATTGGGTATTCGCGACCATTACACAGAGAATGATTCACGGAGTGTATGTATTTCCGCACTCATAGTATCTGCTGCCGACAAAATCGACACTGTTGCCGGCAATTTCGCAGTGGGGAACAGGCCTTCTTCTTCAAAAGATCCATACGCACTGAAGAGAAAGGTTGACAGCGTCTTGAGAATACTATCGGATTCAGGTTGGGACATTGATCTTAGAGAGCTTTTCGAGATTGCTGCAGGTTATCTCGATAACGTATCATCTACCGCATTATCTGATCTTGGTAAGTTCTGCGAGAACAGGTTCAGGTTTTTCCTGGAAAGCCAGGGGTACTCCTACAAGGTTAGTAAGGCAGTATCTACCTGGTGGTGGAACCCTTACCGGGGATCCGAAATTGCTGCTGCGATTGTGCGCGCAATGGAAGAAAGAGTTCTCGAAGACGTCATGGTCGCTTTCGAACGCGTGCATAATATCTCGAAGAACCATGATAGTGTTGAGTACGATGGTCGGCTGATTCAGCAGAACGCTGAACAAGAGCTTCTGAATTGCTTTATGACGATCAAAGACAGAGTGACAGATGCGTTAAAGAAACGACTCTTCGACAAGGCGCTAAGTGATCTTTCCGAACTCAGGCACCCTGTCGATGACTACTTCGATAATGTCTTCGTAATGGATAACCAGATTGACATACGCCTGAACCGTCTCGGCTTTCTGAAAGCTATTGATGAGCTCTTCTTGCAGATTGCAGATTTCACACCTCTTCTGGGCACCTCTATTGCAGATGGAAGATAATTATAAGGCCGGGACCGTCACACTCGTTGGCAGGACGAACGTCGGCAAGTCGTCATTGCTGAACAGGATGATTGGTGAGAAGGTCGCGATCGTCTCCGACAAACCTCAGACAACAAGAAATCGAATTGCTGGAATACTTACAAATGAACGATTTCAGGCTGTCATTTATGATACCCCGGGTATTCACAAGCCTCTACACAGGCTTGGTGAATACCTGGTACGCGTAGCCTCTGCGGCACTTTCAGGAGTAGATCTTGTGGTCGTAATTGTGGACGCTTCGGAACGCCTTACTCTTCAGGACAAGCGTGTAGCAAGCTTGATCGAAAGAAGCAGCTCTCCATTTCTACTAGCACTTAACAAGATAGACCTTTGCAGAGATAATAAGAGGCTTGAAGACCTCTTGACGGACTGCAGATTCCAATTCGCTTCCGCTCAGGGAATCTATCAGATCTCTGCTATTACAGGCGAAGGCGTAGATGATTTGCTTACAGGAATAGAGGGTTTCCTTCCGAAAGGGCCTCCATTATTCCCTGAAGATATTGTTTCCGATAAGCCTCTGAAGTTCATGATCGCAGAAATCGTAAGGGAGAAGATACTACAGACCACAAGAGAAGAAGTCCCACATTCCTGTGGAATCTACTTGCAGCAACTCGAATACAGAGACGACGGCACGCTCTATGTTCTTGCTGACATCGTTGTTGAAAGGGAAAGCCAAAAACCCATAATAATCGGAAAAGGCGGCAGACAGATTAAGGAAATCGGCGTCGAAGCACGAAGGGATATAGAGTACCTTACTGATCTAAAAGTGTTTCTCGAGCTCTTTGTGAAGGTCAGAAAGAACTGGAGAGAAAAGGACTCCATGATTCAGGAGTACACAGGACTCAGAGATGAAATAAGCTAACGAGGTGATACTGTGGACAGAAAAGCCTTAACGCTCTGGCTACTTCTCTTGATGATGGTCTTGCTAAACGCTGATCAGATGGTAATAGCTCCGAACATCACCGAGGTACAGGAAGAGTTCGGGATCACAACTCGTGAAATCGGTCTGATCCAGGGAACGTTCACTGTTGTAGGCGCACTGATAAGCTTATTCTGGGGCTACATGTCGGACCGTTTCTCAAGAAGAAGACTGATGCTTTTCAGTGTTCTCGTAGGGGAGATACCATGCTTTCTTTCCGCGTTCGTTCAGACATATCCCCAACTATTTCTTACTCGAGCATTCACAGGTATTGGAGTCGGCGCACTATTCCCTCTTGTTTTCTCATATGCAGGAGATGCGTTTCAAGAGAAGGAGCGCGCAAAGGTCAACGCCTTCCTTTCAACAGCAATCTCTCTCGGGGCCATTGTCGGCATGGTTGTCGCGGGTTTCACAGGCAGTACACTGGGGTGGAGACTCCCGTTCATCGTTGTGTCTGTTCCGAACGTCTTCCTCGTTCTCGTGTTCTACGCCGTTTCTAAAGAACCCAAACGAGGGGCATCTGAAGTTGCTGTTGGCGATCTGGTAGACCAGGGCTATATCTACACTGCCAAGGTGCGACTATCAGACTACAAGAACATATTCAAGATACGGACCAATCTGGTTCTCTTCATACAGGGGATCCTTGGTACCATACCCTGGGGGGCAATTCCTTATTTCCTCGTAAGTTTCCTTGAATCATCGAAGGGTTTGACAAAGGAATCAGCAACCCTTGTCTTCATCTTCTTTGGAGTAGGAAACGTTCTTGGGATATTCTTCGGAGGGCTCGTTGGAGGTTGGCTGTACAAGAAAAAACCGGCATACATGCCACTGTTTTCAAGCATAACCACTGCCGCAGGGACATTTGTGGCTCTGACAGCCTTGAATTTCCCGCCAGTTACTGGACCAGGTTCATTTGCGATGCTTTCATCCCTTGGGGCTCTGGCCGCAGCCACGGCATCAATGACTGGTCCTAATGTCAAGACGATGGTCATGAACAGTAATGAGCCTGAGAACCGCGGGAGGATCTTCTCTGTTTTCAATCTCACTGACTCTCTCGGGGTCGGCTTCGGGCAGTTCTTTGCAGGGGTGGTAGCGGCGAGTATAGGATCTGTTGGAGCAGCGCTAAATATATCTGCACTTTTCTGGCTACCCTGTTCAGCCATTCTGCTTGTCGCAGTGAAGAGTCTCCCTCAAGACAGACGCAGATTGATGAAAAAGATGACCCGTCGAGCAGAATCCATGCTTAAGAATGCGTAGCTGTCAAGGGTGTAAAACTTGCTCAGGATCAGTGATAAAGAACGATATCTGTTTCTCTGGTATATAATCATATTGCTGAAGTAACCCTCAGACCGCTTCGCTGCCCTGAAAAGGGCAGCAATTTTTATTTTCTACATGATCGAATCGCTGCATGGTCTTGCCAGTTTCAGCAGCATCTGATATTCTAGTCGCGAAGTCATCGTTTGCTACGAACAGGTGGTCCAATGAGTCATTCTACAGAAGATGCGGCAAAGACAAGAAAATACTCGCTCGTTGAAGGTGCAGTATTCAACGGCTTCTTTGTGATCACTCAAGGTTTCCTCGTGACTGGTCTGGCGCTGCAGTATGGAGCAAGTGAGTTATTCATAGCGATCATCGGAGTTCTCCCAACTCTGGCACAGGTGATGCAGCTTCTTGCGCCCGTCATTTTGCAGTATGCGAAAAGCAGACGAAAAGCTATGCTTGTGACAAGCGCGATAGCACGCTTCGGATTTGCCCTGATTCCCGTCACTCTGGCTTTTGGCATCACGAATTCGTCTTTTCTTCTGATTGTGCTTGCAATCACAGCACTATTCAACAGTTTGACCGGTAATTTCTGGATTTCCCTGATAAGAGATGCCGTTCCGCCCGAGAAAACCGGGAGGTTCTTCGGAATCAGAAATCTTTTTGCTTCGATGATTGCTCTGATAATGACAGTCGTCTACTCTCTGATACTTGACAAACTGCCTGGCAGAATGGGATTCCTTATCGTCACGATAATTGGAGCGGCATTTGCAGCATTCTCTGTATATCTGCTGAAATGTCATAAAGATCTTCCCGTTAAGGTTTACGGTACTGGACGTTTCTTCAAGGAAGTCATGGGCAATTTGAAATTCAGAGATTTTCTTTTCTTTGCCTTCGTCTGGAACATGGGCATAACGCTTTCTGCTCCGTTCGTTTCATATCACCAGCTGGTAAATCTTCGGCTTGATTACTCTTATCTGAGTGTTATGTCGATCATATCAGGAATCACTTCTATGGTCCTCTTCCCACTGTGGGGAAGAATCGCAGATGAGATCGGTCATCAGAGTGTCCTCGAGTTTGGAATTCTGGGCGCTGCAGGAGTTATGTTTTTGTGGTTCACTATCAGTCCTTCAAACTATGCCGTCCTTCTCCCGCTCGATTCAATCCTTACAGGTGTGGTGTGGAGCGCAATTAACTTATGCATGTTCACAACAATAATGAGTTTGATCTCCGGATTAAGGGCAGAGCCATATTTCGCTGTACTGTCATTCGTAAGCGGCATCGCAGCTCTTCTTGGATCTGTTTCTGGTGGTTTGATTGCAGGTCTGGTAAAGAATGTTGAAATTGTCGTAGCAGGTCATACGATTTTTGGCGTTCAGTTTCTCTTTCTTGGTGCAGCAGTTATAAGAGCCACTTCATGGTTTTTCCTGAGGCGTGTTAAGACGACCAAGAAGCAGACAGTTACTAAACATGTTATCAATTTCGCATCTGTTTTTAGTAGACGACTGGCCAGTAGACCTTACGAGTATGCAGCGAGCCTTATAGAGCATGAAAGACAGAGGAAACTGCAGAAGAAACAGAAAGAAGCGGAAAACACAGAACGTGATGCACATTTGTGACTCAACTAAGCCGCATATATGAGTCTCTCATTAGCGGTCAGGGCTGGTGAATTAGGGCATGAATAAGATGAATGATGGTCATGACAATCATGAGAAGATTTACGACAACCTGTTTGAGGCGATTTATGAGATTGTCAAGCGCGTCCCTTGTGGCAGAGTTTCAACATATGGACAGATTGCTTCCCTTGTGGGTATTTCTGATGCACGGAAGGTTGGCTATGCAATGAATTCCCTGGAAAGAGATGATGGTGTTCCCTGGCATCGGGTTATCAACTCAAAAGGGATGATCAGCCTCAGAGATCCATTCATGGCAGAGGTGCAACGGCAGATGCTGGGGAGCGAAGGAATTGAATTTGAAGGTGATTCAGTAGATCTTTCTGCTTATCTGTGGGATCCTCAGGAATGATTCTTGTCAGATAACTCCACCATGATCACTGATACATGTTCATCCAATCACTGGAATTGTTACATGTGTGCGACTTCATCCATGCGCATTACGTTGAAAGAGAGCAATCCAGTATGATAATATGTAAATGAGATACGACCAAATGACTAAGGCGTTACCGGGGGATAGGGGTTGTTAATATTGTGATTCCTGAAAGGGCAGAAGATCCTGCCCTTTTTTGCTCGTTCAGAATACCACCCAGAACACGATGAACGGACGGAACGATAATGACCTGCAATAGTGAAATGCTGCAAGTGAGCCCATCAGATTTGCAAGAAGGTCACCGTATTCGAACGCGCCCGTGTTAAGGAAAAGATCAGATAGCTCCTTCACAGCCCCCACCGCCATAGTAGCTGCAAGAGCTGGAACCTCGTCATCAAGAACACCCTGAAAGAACCCGTACAGAGTAAAGCTCACGGAGAAGTGGAGGTACTTGTCGTGGCCTACTGCTCCAGATGCTAAAGAAATCATTATTACCAGAATGAGCGTCAAAGTCAATAACAGTCTGAGGCTTTTGCCAAGCATTTGATGCCTCCCGGTAACCATCTCATATTTTATTACCTCGAAACACAATGAATTCCTGGTGACCGTATGCACTTATGTGGATTTCTTTCAAGTATATAATGGAAAAGAGGAGAACCTCTTAACTGGGGG
>DLVL01000094.1:0-1590 GCA_003444085.1 Kosmotogaceae bacterium
GATCAGATCATCGACGCGTCTCCCTTTGAGAAGCTGCTCGGTAACGAAGAGTTCAACGTCCTTCTCACTTGAGACCGAGTAAACCACGTTGTCGGGAAGAAGCATCATGAGTACTCCCCGATCGTACCTCCCAAAGCTGCCTGTTTCGAGAATCTCAACAACAGAATTCAGGTTATACTTATTGACAAGACTCGTCAGGTAGTTCTTGTAATGCCTGGCACCCATGAGGATACTGCTTGAGTCAACAGATACCAGAACGGTTATCGCCTTATTCATTCTTCATCACTTCTTTCTCTGGTAACTAGAGTGTCGATTATCTCTTCAACTCTTTCAGGAGTAAGATTACCGTATGCTTCATCATTCACCATCAAGACCGGGGAAACCCCGCAAAGACCAAGACAGCTGCTTTCTTCAAGAGTGAATAAACCATCTTCTGTCGTCTCAGAGAAGTCAACTCCAAGCTTGTTCTTGAGGGCGTCAAGAACCTCGCCCCCGCGGCTTACATGGCATGGAAGGCTCTTGCAGACTCTGATCACATACTTGCCTCTTGGCCTGTTGGAGAACATGGTGTAGAAGGTCATGACTTCATAGATCTTGGCAAGTGGGAGTCCTGTCAGCTCCTTCAAAGCCTCAGCAGCTTCAAGCGGGATGTAATTCCCGTAATGATCCTGAATTGCGTGAAGTGCATTGATCAACATGTCTCCTTCTTCAAAGCTCTCTTGAGTAATCTTCTCGTATATGTCATGAACGGTCTTTGAAACATCATCCCTGGTTATCATCACTCAATCCTCCTCAATACCCCGCAGAAAAACTCGTTCACGGTGAAACCTTGCTTATTGCGTCAAATCTACAGACTTCGAGACATGCTCCGCACCTGGTACATATCTCTGGATCTATGTGGTGTACTTCCTTCACGGCACCACTGATAGCATCAACCGGGCATACCCGGGCACAAGCGGTACATCCCACACACTTCTCTTCATCAATTACTATGCGTGTAAGAGATTTGCATCGTTTGGCAGGGCATTTCCCTTCCCTGACATGTGCAAGATACTCATCCCAGAAGAATCGCATTGTCGAAACGACTGGCTGTGGAGCAGTCTGTCCAAGACCACAGAGTGAAGTCTTCATGATATGTTCTCCGAGGTGTTTGAGCGTTTCAAGGTCCTCTTCAGTACCTTCGCCGGCAGTGATCTTCTCCAGAATGTTCAGCATTTGTCTCGTTCCGTCTCTGCAAGGAGTGCACTGACCACAGGACTCTTCCACGGTGAACTCCAGAAAGAATTTTGCAACGTCCACCATGCAGTCATCCTCATCCATTACGATCATACCGCCCGAACCAAGTATCGTGCCAAGCTCTGCCAGTGAATCATATGTTATGGGTGCGTCCATGTGCTCAAGTGGAATACAACCTCCACTGGGACCTCCTGTCTGTACAGCCTTTAGCTTCTTCCCGTCCGGGATTCCTCCGCCAATATCGAAAATCAGTTCTTGCAGAGTTGTTCCCATTGGCACTTCCACGAGACCCGTGTTATTGATCTTGCCAGCAAGAGCAAACACTTTCGTACCGCGTGACCCTTCAACTCCGAA
>DLVL01000094.1:1917-3126 GCA_003444085.1 Kosmotogaceae bacterium
CCGTATTCTCTTGCCTTCTCAATAGCTACGGTCAATCTATCTATCGCCAACGGATACTCAGCTCTACAATAGACATAGCCCCTATCTGCTCCTATCACCAAACCGGCGATTGTCATCGCTTCAACTACTACATGAGGATCTCCTTCGAGTATGGCTCTATCCATAAAAGCGCCAGGATCTCCTTCATCAGCATTACATATGACGTATTTTGGTTTTCCTTCAGCTCTTTTGGTAAAACTCCACTTCAGATGAGTTGGAAAACCGGCGCCGCCTCTCCCGCGAAGGCCACTCGCTTTTAGTTCCTCTAAAACATCTTCAGGGCTCATATCATTGAGGACTTTGCTGAGTGCGAAGTATCCGTCCCTAGCGATATACTCATCTATTGAGAGCGGGTCAATTACACCAAGATTCCTTGTGGCAACCTTCACCTGCTTGGTGAAGAAAGAAATCTCCTCTTGCGGGCGACGTTTAAGTTCGCCTTCCACTCCTTTGTAGAGATACTTCTCCACAACTCTTCCCTTCAATAGATGCTCCTCGGCGATAGCCTCAGCAGCTTCGGGCGTGACTTTCTGATAAAAGACTCCTTCTGGATATACCACAAGAATTGGCCCGAGATCACATGCAGCCATACACCCCGTCTCAACAACCCGAACAACACTATCTAAAGCGTATTCCTTCAGTTTCTTCTCAAGAGCCTGTTTTGCGCTCTTTTCGCCGGCAGAGATGCATGCCCCGCCCGCACAGATCAGAACGGTGCTCTCAACAACGGGCACTATTATCACCTCGTCTCAAAGTTCGCCACGTTTTACGATAAGATCGCCGACAACTTTTCCCCCGATAACATGCTGTTCAACTATTCTTTTAGCGTTGCCAGGCGTGACGTTTCCGTAGATTATCGGATCTGAACCCTCAAGATGCACTTCGATTGTGGGCTCGACATCACAAAGCCCAAAACACCCGGACTGTATTACAGAGATGTCATCGACACCTTGCTCACTTAGAGAGTCAACCACAGCTCGTAATGTGTCTTTTGCCCCTGCTGCAATTCCACATGTACCCATGGCCACTACTATTTTGCCTTTTTTGCCGGAGTCGCGCATCTTAAGTCCCTTAACGGCCTGTTCCTTGATCTTTGTCAGTTCTTCCAGGCTCTTGATCTTAGCCACCATTATCACCTCTATACTTTTCGAGAATAGCTGCTACTTGATC
>DLVL01000116.1 GCA_003444085.1 Kosmotogaceae bacterium
TTCAGCTTTGGCCAGTGCATGCAGATGGTCATTGATCTTATTCGCGCCGTGGCCGGTCTCTCTGATTAAGCTTTGTATTGACCTTCTTCCCTGTTTTATCATCTTGTAGATTTCGACGGTCTGTTCATCTGTGAAACACTTGAAGAAATCCATCGCTTTTACTTTGGGGTCGATCTTGTGAAAAGGAATCATCATGTGATCATAACCCAAAATGTAGAGCTGACAACCCTTATCAAGGAACACAGCATTGGTAAGCGAAAGGCCGAGAGACTTTGAAACTCCGAGATAGATCTTCGATGCCTTTTCCATGAAGAGTATGAAACCAAGCTTCTTGAAGTAGTCGTCTCCTTCTCTTTCAATTATCCTTTTGAGTTTCTCGAGCTGCTCTTTGTTTTCATCCATGTAGGTCTGCTCGAGGTGGCTGAAGACGTTTTCGTAATACCAATCAAAGTGGTACATCAGGTCGTCTTTCGTTTTGTTCACATCCATGAACATATCTAGAAGATTGGCTTTCTGTTCAGGTGAGAAGAACGTGTGTTTGGTTATGAACACAAGCGCTTCCTTCTCATCTGCACATATTCGTTCTACTATTCTCTGCGTGGCATCCCAGCTCTTCTGCTCTGTGTCGGGCCCCAAACCGATCAATATGAAGTAGTGCATCAATTCGTGAGGTGACATCTTCTTGATCTTCTCGATGAAATCTGAGGCCGAGCTTATATCCAGCCACAGGGTGTGAACCATTACGGGTGCTCCGAAAGCGGTTTCGCTATGGAAGAACTTATCGAGCAATTCGCGGATGTCTTCTGGAAGACTTCTGTGTACTTCTTGTGACCAGAGATCCAGTTCTGTATCGAGAGTGAACTTATCTGTGTAGTGTTGTGTTGGTTTGTGTACAAGTCAACATAGTGCTCTCTGAAACTTACACGAGCCATCGAAGCTATCATCTCGATAGCGTTTGAGTTAATGTACTCGATTCTTTCTGTCAGACCCATTTTATCCCTCTTTTCACGTGTTTCCCGTTTCTACCAGCGTATTCTATCACGCTCTGATTATAGAGTAAAAAGAAAGGACCGCAAGTGCGGTCCTGACAATGGAGCAGGCGATGAGACTCGAACTCACAACCTCCGCCTTACCAAGGCGGCGCTCTGCCGGTTGAAGCTACGCCTGCGCCTAGATCATATTAGCATAGTGGTTACCATCTTTCAAGTTGCGCTTTCTTTTTGCCATCGGGTTTTCAACTGTCTGGAGGCAAGTGCTTCGTTGAGCCTCCTGGTGCCGACATTATGCGGCGCTGTCTTGACCATTTCAACATCATCTCTTGCTTCCTGGAGGATCTTCTTCACGATTTCTGCGTAGCTGTCAAGCGCTTCTTTGCTCTCCGTTTCTGGTGGCTCAATCATCAGTGCTTCATTGACTATTAGCGGGAAGTAAACTGTTGGAGGATGAACGCCGTAATCGAGCATTCGCTTGGCCAGATCAAGGGTCTTGATCCCGTACTCCGAAACCAGCTTTCCACCATCAAGCACGAACTCGTGTTTACAAACGCCTGGATAGCCTTCGGGAATCATTCTGGTGAGTAAAGACTTCAGGTAATTGGCGTTCAGAACAGCCATTTCGCTCGCATGACGAAGTCCTTGTGCCCCCATCAGGGAGATGTATGTGTATGCCCTTACGAGGACGCCAAAGTTCCCGAAAAAACTCCTCATTCGACCTACGGAGTCTGGGTAATCTTCATTCAGTGTGAATTTCCCATCAGCTTCTTCGACTCTGGGCACTGGAAGAAGATCAGCGAGCGATTTCTTCACACCGACCGGGCCGCTGCCAGGACCACCCATACCATGTGGAGTTGAGAAAGTCTTATGCAGATTCAGATGGACAATGTCAAAACCCATTTCTCCTGGTTTGATCTTCCCCATGATGGCATTGAGATTCGCACCATCATAATAAAGCAAGATGCCTTTTTGGTGTGCTCTCTCTGCTATCTCACAGATGTGTTTCTCGAACAACCCGAGTGTATTCGGGTTGGTTAGCATTATTGCCGCTACTGATTCATCAAGCAGTTCTTCAAGTTCGTTGAGATCGACGATCCCATCAGAAGAAGACTTTACTTCCACGATTTCATAACCTGCCATGACTGCCGATGCCGGATTCGTACCATGGGCAGAATCGGGCACGATGACTTTTGCTCGGTTAGAGTCTCCCAGTTTCTCAAAGTGCTTCTTCACGATCAGCATTCCGAGAAGCTCTCCGTGCGCACCAGCAGCCGGCTGTAAGGAAAAGCTGTCCATCCCGGTGATTTCGCAGAGGAGCTTGTCCAGCTTGTACATCAGTTCAAGAGAGCCCTGAAGCGTTGAGATCGGCTGATAAGGATGCAGATATGCGAAACCCTCGAGTGAAGCTGTCTTTTCGTTGAGCTTCGGATTGTACTTCATCGTACATGAGCCGAGCGGGTAGAAGCCCTTGTCCACGGAATGGTTCTTCCCGGCAAGACTGGTGTAGTGGCGGACCACGTCAAGCTCGCTGCATTCTGGTAGACTGGCCTTATCCTTTCTTAAGAGATGATCAGGCAAGTTCTCTTCTGGTGCAAAACCGTAACTCTCTTCATCGGGAAGGGTATAAGCACTTCTGCCTTCCGAAGAACGTTCGAAGATTGTCATAGCATCTCCTCCAGTCTGGCCATGAAGAATTCGATATCCTCATAGGGTACAGCTTCCGTCGTACAGATCAGGCCGCAGTTCTCGAGTTCTGGGTAGAAGTTCGAGATATTCAGGGGGCCCAATATCTTCTGTTCAAGAAGGCCGTCGTTTATCCTGTCCAGGGCATCATCAAAACGAACAACGAACTCGTGAAAGAATGGACCTGTGAATACGGGATGAAGTCCGTCCATAGTCTTTGTTCTATCATGGATGTAGTGTGCCCTGTCGAAGCACCTTCTGCTGACCTCAACAAGTCCTTCTTTGCCCATCACACTCATGTAGATCGAAGCAACGAGTGCGTTAAAGGCCTGGTTTGAACATATGTTTGAGGTAGCTTTGTCCCGTCTTATGTGTTGTTCTCTGGTCTGAAGGATCATCGCATATGCGGTGTTGTTGTCCTGGTCAACCGTTTCTCCGATTATTCTTCCTGGCATCTTTCTTATGAACTCTTTGCGAGCTGCAAACAAACCGAATCCAGGACCACCCATGTTTGGCAGGTTACCCAGTGGCTGGCCTTCTCCAACCACAACATCTGCCCCAAGTTTGCCAGGTGCTTCGAGAATCGGAAGTGCCATCGGATTGACCACTGCTATCAGGAGAACACCTTTAGGCAGAGCCTCTTTCAGCGCTTTCAGGTCTTCAACGACACCGAAGAAGTTCGGATAGCCCACAGCAACAGCTGAGATTTCGTCGTTCAACATGGACTCGAGATCTTTCGGATCGACCTGCCCGGATTCTTTGTCATAGGCGAATGCTCCAACTTCGATGTCCTGGCCATAGCAATAAGTCTTCGTCACGTCTCTGTACTCAGGATGGACAGACTCAGCCAGAAGCACTTTGCGTTTTCCTGTGATCTTGACAGACATCAAAGCAGCCTCTGCAAGAGCACTCGCGCCGTCGTACATGGAGGAGTTTGCCACTTCGAGTCCGGTTAGCTCGCTGATCATCGTCTGGAATTCAAAGAGAAGCTGCAGGGTTCCCTGAGATACTTCTGCCTGGTAAGGTGTGTATGCTGTCAGGAATTCGTGACGAGTAGCAAGGGCGTAGACGACCGAGGGGATAAGGTGATAGTAGATCCCTCCGCCTCTGAAAACGGCCATATCATTCAGACTTGTGTTCCTTCCGGCCAGGGTGTTCAGATTCCTGAACACGGAATACTCATCACTTGAATCGGGTATATTCAGGCTGCTGTTCTTCTGCTTGGGCAAATCAGAGAAGAGATCATCTATGGATGAAACTCCTATCTGTTTGAGCATTTCCTTTATGTCTTTTTCAGAATGAGGAATGTAGGGGTTCTTATGCATGGCTAGCCTTCCTCTTTTGCGTATTTCCGATATTCCTCCTCTGTCATGAGATCGTCGAGCTCAGAGGTATCTGAGAGCTTAATCTCAACGATCCAGCCCTTTCCCTCAGCATCTTCGTTGATGAGCTCGGGATTGGCGTCGAGGTCGCCATTGATTTCGATGACTTCACCTGAAACAGGAGAATAGATGTCGTTTGCAGCCTTTACAGACTCAATCGTGCAAAGCACATCACCCTTCTTGAGTTTCTTGCCTTTGTCGGGTAGTTCGATATAGACGATGTCTCCGAGTTGATCCTGAGCGAAATCGGAGATTCCAACCTTTCCTGTGTCGCCTTTTGCCTCAATCCATTCATGTTCTTTGGTGAATCTCTTCATTGAAGTGCCTCCCTTCATTTTTTTGATTTCACTGAGCCTTTATAAAATGGTTTCTTAACTATTTTGGCACCGACTTCTTTGTCTCTAATCTTAACTGCTACTTCTGATCCGATCTTGCTGCGCCCTTTGTCTATGTATGCTAACGCGAGAGGTTTTCCAAGTGTTGGTGAGAACATGCCACTGGTAACCCATCCGATTACATCCTTACCGTCAAGGACTTCCATTCCATGTCTTGCGATTGCTTTACCACTGATTTCAAGTGCACGAAGGATCTTTTCAGTGCCTTTATCGAGTCGTTCTGCGATGGCCTCCTTACCTATGAAATCCTTGTCCATGGAAAGGGTCCACTTCAGGCCAGCTTCTACAGGAGTTATCTCATCTGTGAGTTCGTTTCCATAGAGCATATAGCAGGCTTCGAAACGCAGAGAATCTCTGGCTCCAAGACCTGCTGCAGTAACCCCTTCAGGTCCGCCAACTTCAAGGAGCTTTCTCCACAGTGGTATCACAGCTTCATTGTCGACGTAGAACTCAAATCCATCTTCTCCGGTGTAACCGGTCCTCGAAACAAGACACTTGATTCCATTGATTCTTCCTCGAGTGAAAGAGTAGAAGGGTATAGCATCAAGACGAATCTGAGAGACCTTCTGGACGAGCTCTTCAGCTCTTGGCCCCTGAAAGGCCACGAGTGAGAATTCGTTTGAGCGGTCAGTGATGTTCACTGAAAAGCCCTTCTGGTGCTCGGTCATCCATCTGAAGTCTTTGTCTGCGTTGGCAGCATTTACAACGAACATCACAGAAGAATTGGACAACCTGTAAATAAGCACATCATCTATGACACCGCCCTGTTCATTGCACATTGGGCTATAGCATATCTGTCCATTCTTGAGCACTTCCACTGAGTTCGTAACGAGATGGTCCGCATAAGCTATGGCGTCTCTTCCAGAGACCTCAATCTCTCCCATGTGGGAGACGTCGAAAACACCAGCAACCTTGCGCACTGTCTCATGTTCTTTCACAGTGGAGTGGTACTGAAGAGGCATACTCCAGCCCGAGAAATCAACCATCTTTGCCTTGAGCCTGACATGTTCATCATGAAGGGCTGTCTTCTTCACTTCCTTCATCTTCCGCACCTCCCTCGTCGG
>DLVL01000077.1 GCA_003444085.1 Kosmotogaceae bacterium
GTCTAACAGCAGTATTCTCATATTGGAGTTCTGCAGCGTTCAGGTCGCAATGTGAGGCAGCTGTTTCAGCAGAAAAATCAATACATGAGAGCAATGAGAACAAACAACAGCCCCAGTGAAAGGAGCAAAAAACGGTCGAGCGGGATGCTGCCCAACCAGATGTTGCTGCGAATCATCGGTCTTGCTTCCGGCTGCAGGGTCACCTCGAGGTGCCTATCACCGGTCAATCGTATTCTTTCCCAGTGGTCCCAGTAGCCGGAAAGAGACAGTCGTATGTCATGTGTTCCTTCTTCCAGATTGATCGTGAGCGGTGTCCTTCCTACATATGCACCATTAATGAAGACTTCAGCCCGTGATGGATATGATGACACCGTAAGACGATGTGTTCTGGTAGAAGAGACCAGGTTCACGTGTTTGCTAGTACTCTTGTCCAGTGTAAACCGCTCTTCATAGATCCTGTAGCCGCTAGCTTCTACTCTGAGAGTATATGTCCCCATGAGTAGCGTGGTGTTGTACGGAGTGCGCCCCCTGTAGACACCATCGATATAGACACTGGCTCCTGAAGGTTGAGAAGTCACAGACAACTGATACCAGGTTTGAGTTGATGCCACGGCAAAATCGTTGTCTCCAGCATTGCCAAAAGCAAAACCCACTGTAAGAACAAGTAATGCCAAAACAAACAGACTTCTCTTCATCAGAGTCCCTCCCAAATCTTCATATCGCAATTATGAACCGTCCGCTGGATCTACCGCTCTTGATTCATCATCAACGAGTATTCCTGGTTTGCATAGATATTATAACTACTATTCAGACAGCGGTTTCACTCTACTGGTTGCGAATGTATCAGAAGTGCTCACTCTGTTGCAGAGACTCGACAAGAGCAGCATCTCGCGTAGAAGAAGCTTATAATTTGTCTGAAGGTGGTAAAAAGAGCTTTGAAGGCACTTGTCTTACTTTTCTCTTTGTTTGTGGTTGCTAGCCTGTGTGTTGCGAGCCTGTCCTTGGGCATCAACAACGTTACTGCAAGAACTAAATCGCTTTCTGGTATTCCTTTGTCCGGCTTTGTAGGATTAAATGTCACGGGTATAGATGCTCGGTGTACGTTTGGGCCACTTGTTGCAGGCCTCTCTACACCGTTATTCATGCTGACACTTTCAGAAGATACGGGAGTCGATACTCACTTCATCTTTCCTGGAATTGGCTGGTATGGATACATCGGCGCAAGACTTAGCATTGGCAGGGTTTTCTTCCAGGTTGACATAGGGCGAGCGATTGCACTGGGACACGATCTTGAGTTGGGGTTCACTCCTGTGCGTCTTGAAATCGGACTAATGTTGAACAAGCACACGGATATCGAAACAAGTGCCGTTGGAATCCTGGAGCAACTCGAAGAAACCCTCGGGAGGATTTTAGTAGTGCAACTGGGTTACGTTTTCTGAATCCAAATTGGCAAGAGAACTGCCGAAACGTCTACTCAGTCTAGCTACGCCGGTTGCATCACTCCAAAGAAAACAAGCCAAGCCAGAACACTTTTGGCCACAAGACTGAGAACTATGTAAACTCGTTCACCATAGAGGTAGTCCTTCCATTTGCCCACCTTCTTGTACTGAAGGACCATGTTAATGGGGAATAGATTGAAGAACACGAAATACGTGCCTAGTATTGCATAGACAAACCATGGCACTTCAGCAGGATCAGCATTGCCCAACGCATGCATGAAGATTACAATCCAGGGGCCTATTCCTGCAAAGCATCCAAATACAAATGGAGACCACCGTGTCTTTTCGGTATACTGGTTAATCTCTTCCATCAGAAGCCCAAACCAGTTCATAGATGCATTGAGAATGAATATCACTATGAGAGCTCCGATGTCGTAGACTCCAAAGAGCATTGCGATGAGGATGATCATCAACGATGAGCTGATGGAGTATTCATGCCATCGGAATTTGTTGATCCCTTTCTTGAGATCGCGATTGTAGACGCTATTTGCCCTGGGCATGGTAATGATAAAGTGCGCCAGAGCGGACATAAACAGAAAAAACGACACGAAAATGGCAAAAGGCACTTCTCCTAGTTTCTCCGGGCTGGTGACCAGACGCATTTGTTCGGTATCAAACCTAAGAAAATACGACCAGATAGGTGTCTTGAAGGCACTTATACGATCGATAGTTAATGCAAAGAACAACATCAAGACACCCTGAATCAGGTGAAGCAGACCCATTGAGAGATTAAAGCGTTTCAGATAGCCAAAATCGATCTTCGATGAGGTGCTTTTCTCCTGACTCTCCTTGTTTTTGCTTTCTTTCATGCTGATCCCTCCCGATGTCATTTTAGGCGCCGTTCCTGCGTTAAAACGGCAGAATCCTGAAAAGTGAACCCCAAAACGCTTCCCCGATCGTTGACAGAGCTTCTGAGAATGAAGTTATGAATTGATTATATGACACTTCCTTCGAGAAACAAGCATAGTGAAGTTGCTCCACAATAATTGACTGATTCACCTAATGCATGCTATTCGTTCACGAACAATCAAAAAACAATGGTTCTCCCACCTTCTCATCGTCGCGCTTTCCTGACTCTTCTTGTGAAATAATTGATGCTGGCTACCAGGCCAATCCGCCCCCTGCCAAGACAAAGAAAAGAGGTCGGCCAAAAGAGGGGCGGACCAGAAATATGCTCAACCGCTTACATGAGCATTGCCATGAGGTTTTAGCCTTCATGGAGGGTAGTCCTGCGATCTTTGACAATAACCAGGCGGAAAGAGATATCCGCATGGTTAAGGTGAAACAAAAAATCTCAGGCGTATTCCGCAGTGCCAAAGGCGCTGATATGTTCTGCCGTATTCGCAGCTATATCTTAACTGCCAGGAAAAACTCTTGCTCCGCTTTTACCGCAATTAGTGCAGCACTTGAAGGCCATTCTATCGTACCCTAGTTTTCGTGTAATTATCTTCGGTTGTCAAAGAACTGAGCTGCTGGAAAACCAGCCTGAGTAGATACTATCAACAGAATGGATTCAAGGATTGTTCCGTCAGGGGGAGGATTACCGTGATTCCATGGAGCGATCGCGAACAAAGACGGACGAAATCTGGACCATCCATCGTCTCGATAACGTCCCATCGCAAGAAGCAACCCGTCTGCAAATTGCTCGGCCCATTCTCCTGGGACTTCAAACATGTAATCATTAGTGTTGTACGGGTTCATTCCATTCACACTCCAAGATCCTTTTGGCTCGGGATAACCAAGATTTGTCTCACACCACATGTGAGTGAATAGATATGCATCCTGGTGATGTGCACCCCAACAAAGATAGAGCTTTCGAGAAGCTTGATCGCCTTGTGCAGTAAGAATCTCAAGTCCTACCCTTGGCATTTCTTCTATCCATGCAAACATGTCTCCCTTTACATCAGCAAAATGCTGCAGGTTTTTGGCTGCATTGAGGGCGGAGAGATTCTTCGTTGAAGATATAACAGGAAAAGGAATACTGATCTTTGAAAGAAGGTTCCAGACATCAT
>DLVL01000018.1 GCA_003444085.1 Kosmotogaceae bacterium
TCTTCGCGGAACTGGCGTCTCTTCAAGTTTTTCCACGCCCGGTCTTTTCATTTTCCTGCTTCTATTAGAGTCATCAATACGCTATTATATGACGAAGATTATCAGACTAGCTGGTGAAAGGAGGCGAAAACATGGTAGTTGTATCCAAAGAAGACCTGGTCGCCTTCAAGAAGATGGAAATAATGTCGGAGATAAGTTTGCTTTCAGAACATACAGCTTCTTTCAAAAAGAAGTATGGGTGTAGCTTTAACCAGTTCAATGAACGCATAAGAGAGAGCGAAGAGGACTACTCCTCATGGGACGACTTCATTGAATGGAAGGCCTATGAAGAGAAGATTAATGAGCTGCGCAACTTGTTGGAGACTTTGAATGCTGAGGATATTGAAGTTCGTTGAGATAAGCTCCATTGTCGAGAGCTTCTCGGTTCTTGACTTCAAGAGGAGCAGAGTTTTACTACGTCAAGATGGAGTTGCTATTCAAGCACCCCACTATCCATCACTCGAGACTCACCCAAGTCATCTGCATATACAGAAACACATCCTCTTTTCGCATTGCTCCGATCCTGCCAAAATCCTGAGTTGGATAGAAAAGCTTATTAAAAGGCGGATAGACCTGAAACCAGAGAATCTAATCCACTACCTTGATGAGCTGAGATGATTCAAGAAGGATTGTGTCTGGATTTTAATACTGACTATCCTCGCCTCCTCGGCCCTTCTCGTCCCTTCGGTTTCTCTCGTTGTCTCGGTAGTGTTGTGTCTCGCACTCTCCTCCTTCTCACATTAATTTCATCAACCTGTAGCCAATTGCGCGATAGCCCTTGATTCGCCGTTCATACATCTTCTTGAGGACTTGGATCTTCTCATCAACATAATCGTAAATCCTTACTTCGTGCTTGTTCTCATAATCTCTGTGAAGTCTTCCTGCATACTGCTGAAGAACGCCTTTCCATGAAACCGGGAAGACAAGAAACAAGGTATCTAACCGGGGATCATCGAAACCCTCCCCAAGGTATTTGCCTGTTGATAGAAGAGCAGCGCTCTCACTGCACTTCTTGAAACTCTCAAGCGCCGAGTCTCTTTCATTTCTAGGGATTCTTCCATGAAGTTTGAACACATTCTTTGTACTCTGCAAGAGTAACTCATAGAGTTTGTCAAGGTGAGCAACTCTTTCAGATAAGACCAGACAAAACCGACCAGAATCCACTGCTCTGATAATATCGTTGACGATCAGTCTGTTTCTGCTGGTATCACTTTCAAGAAGCTTGTAGATCTGCGTTGTTCTCAGATGTTGATCAGCGGTGAATTCAGTGAATCTGGGCACAATAGTCCTTTCAAAGAATCCTACTGCCTTTCTGGAAATCGCGTGACGTATCGGGCCACACTGCATTGTCATTATTGGGTGATGACCGTCCCTCCTTTTGGGAGTAGCGGTAAGACCCAGGACGTATTTCGCAGGTATCATCTTGATTACCTTCTCAAAACTAAAAGCAGGAATGTGCTGGCACTCATCAACAACGATATGACCATAGTCTTTAAGATTATGCAGCAGGTTCTCGTTACGAGATAAAGTCTGAATCAGTGCGATATCCAACACTTCACCAGGTTCCTTCTTACCGAGTCCGATCTGCCCGATATCTTCAGGCAGCAGCTGAAGAAACTCCAGTGCTCTTTCTTGCCATTGCCTCAGTAACTCTCTTCTATGAACGAGTATGAGAGTCTTCTGTTGCCTCTCAGAGATGATTTTGAAGGCAATTACCGTCTTTCCTGCTCCAGTTGGTGCGCAGAGAATCCCAAAGTCATGCCTGAGCATTTCCGCTGCAGCCGCTTCTTGCTCTTTTGTTAGTCTTCCTTGAAACACCATCTCTCTCGGTTTCCCGATATAGCGCTTATCTTCAACCTCGACTTTAGTTCCGCTGTTCTCAAGAAGATTAATGACTGCCTCCAAACAACCTCTTGGAAGCGATATGGAGCTTTCATCATCGTCTGCACAATTGATTATCCTCGGCTTTCCAAAGGTCGACATTCTCATCGCTTGAGCTTTGAAGAACTCAGGGTTGTTGAATGATGCCAGCCGGATTACCCTGTTAAGAACAGAAGGGGAAAGAGAAGCTTTATCAATCCTGATCTTACTGTCAAGGGATATTCTGACCTTATCGGGCATACTGACTCGGCTAGGCAATGTAGCTGTTTCTGCCGACTCTTGCCGTGATACTCTTCGAACAAGCTCTCGCACCGTTTCCTCGTGCATCTTCTTGATCTTTGATAAATAACCCCACTGGTCCTCATATGGCTGAAATGAATCGTCCAGGAAAAGAGTGTTTCCAGACTGTCTGGCTTTGCCCTGAAGGGGCAGGGCAATGAGATTGCCTAACCCGCCCCTGGGAATACTATCCTGGTTCGGAAAGAGACGATCATACGAGTCAAGGCCAAGTTGAGGTCTCTTTTCAAGAGCTCTTGAAATGAGTGAGAATCCTAGCCTTCTTGCCAGCGATGCTGCAATAGCGCTTTCGAAGAAGAACCATAGATGACAACCTTCTCCTGATCTTGAACGTTCAAGGCCTACAGGAATGGAAAACGATCGGCACAACTCAAGAGTGGCGGTTACATCCGACTGCCAATTCTTGCCATCAAGGTCCAAAGCAGCAAACCTGCATAAATCACCTTCCAGAAGAGGATAGACTCCGACAACCATCTTCCCTGTCAGATGGTTGTAGATCACCCGATCAGTAAGAGGTGCATAACTCTTGTTAGAGCATTCTGAACACTTCATATCTGGCTTAAAGCAAATCCCGTCTTTCCACAGGTTCGAACAGACTGGAGAATAGCCCGAACTGCCCCCAGAAGCCTCCCATCTTGTTGCATATACATCTTGCCGTCCATAGAAGAGTGACCTGAAGAGCTTTATCTTCTCCGAAGGCGACAGCATTGCAGATACAGATGAAGAATCTGAACGCCTTTTCTTAACAAGGTTTCTGAGATGTGCGTTCTCCTCTTCGAGTTCTGTTATTCGTCTTCTTAGCCTTTCGACCTCTGGCGATTCTTTATGTGCCATCGCATATCAGCTTCTCTCGGATTTCACAGTGCTTCCTGGTACGATATTAACACTGTATGCGACTGCTTGAGGGTGAATCCTTCGCTCATAGGCATTCTTTGTCTTCCTTGCTCAGAAATATTCTGTCTGTAGCAGAGCTGGTATGATATAATGTAGTACTTCTTGTGAGAGGAGAACAAGAAATGCCTAAAGACAAGGTAGCAATAACGATTGAGAAGGATATTCTGAGAGAGCTTGACCTGATGGTGAAGGAGAAGAACATACCAAGTAGAAGTAAGGCGATAGAAGATGCGATTTCTCAGTTGATCGAGAACTGGAGAAAGAACCGGCTATACGAACAATTACGGAATCTTGATGTTGAAGCAGAGAAGGCTGAAGCAGAAGAAAGCGTCGACGCAGTGAACGAAGCATGGCAGAAGTACTGAGAGGTCAGATTGTCTGGGCAGATCTTAGTTCATCCAGAGGTAGTGAACAGTCGGAGTTTCGCCCTGTTTTAGTTATCAGCGATTCAGCATTCAATGCACACAGCGGAACGGTTATCGCTCTCGCTATAACCAGCCAGAAACCCAGGGCAGGATATCCGTTGACAATGAGAATAGAGAGCGTAGACATGCCAAGAATATCGTGGGTTAAGATCGCTCAGATAAGGACACTCGCAGTGGAGAGACTCGGAGAGCCTCTGGGCATGATGAGTAACGCCGAACTCCAGATAGTCATTGACGGATTGATGAATATTATCGGATAGAAAGCGTAAGATTTCATCACCGCTGAATGTGGCATTACTCAGCTGC
>DLVL01000061.1 GCA_003444085.1 Kosmotogaceae bacterium
TGTTTATTGCAGAATGTAATTACCTGGAATTGCAAAGTGTTTTTGGTTGCAAAAAACACATTTGTTTGTTGCTGGAAAGAGCATCCTCTATTGCTCCGGTTAACCACGTACTGCTATAGGAAAACCAAAAATGATCTCCACTCAGAGCATGAGTGATAATAACCGAGTTTGAGATTTCGTCTGCAGGCTCTCCTCTTTCATGTGCATAATGCAGCAGCTCAACCAGGAGACTCTGTTATTCTTGACATTGCTCAGACCACTGCAGCTAAAGAAAACACTTTGAACCTGTCCGAACAGCTGTCATTAGAGATTCTTTCAAGGTTGATCTCGATAAGAGCTATATTTGGATTATCAAGATTCGATTTGATGCGTCTCGCAGCAATACGGTCGACTACGACAACACAAGTTGCAATTGCAGCCAGGATTAAGAGCATTATGGATATTCCGGTACAGCTCGACTCTCCATCACGCCTGTCCGAGAGAGGGCAATGAGCAGCAGACTCGTGCCCTTTTCTTAATCTATAAGACAACAAAGTTTAATGAGAATGAGTCTCAATAATTGTTGGATTTTGGTAATCCGGAGGAATATTATCTAGTAAGAAGCAAGAAGGAGGGATGATTATGAGAGGAAGGAGAAGAATTGCAGAGATAGATATCCTAGGAACAGGAAAAGACATGGACCTTCAGATCGAAAAAGTAAAGACTCAAGTACGAAAGATTTCGCTTCCCTATATAGTGTAGTATAAAGAAACACATTGCCGGCCCACTTAGGGCCGGCTTTTGCTCGATCGGAAATTCGATCCATTATCCTTATGCTCACATCTCCAACTACAGGCCATTAGCCACAAGCTATAAGCTTCTCTTAAAGCCATAAGGCGCTCTGTCACGTTTCCCACATCAGCCCTTTTGTCTTTTCATACAGGCGGCGGAAAATCGAATACTGCTTTTCATAAATCTTCCGATTCTCAGAATTCGGTGCGATAGGTTCCTTGTGTACAACCCATTCTTTAATCCGCTCTGGTCGATCAATCAACCCCACACCAAGACCTGCAAGGAAGGCGTCACCGAAAGGAGCTTCAACAAGGCTTGAAACCTGCTTCATTTTGAAACCGGTGATATCAGCGAATATCCTGTCCCATACCGACGATCTGGCAACACCGCCAACGATGGAACACTCGTCGTCCAGTTTCAGTCCTGCTTCAATTCCCGCCTCCATATTATGTCTGAGAGCGTATGCCGAACCTTCCATCAGTGCTTTGTAAAGATGTGCTCTCTTATGGTAAAGCGTTACTCCAAAGAAGACCCCCTTGGCCAAAGGATCCCATATGGGTGATCTTTCGCCCATGAAATAAGGAAGAACAATGACCCCGTCGCTACCAGCAGGAATGTCTTCAACTTCCTTGTCCAATAGCTGAAACGGAGACACTCCCATTCTGAGGGCTACGGCCTCTTCGCTTTCTCCGAATTCGTCTTTGAACCACTTTGCAAGAGCACCTGTGGTTGCAGAACCTCCAAAAGAGTAGATTCTCTCGGTGTCATGAACCACGTAAGGAAAGCTCACCAGACCAAATGGCATCCTTTCTCCATCGTGAACGGTACCCCAGCAGGTTGATGTTCCGACCATTGCAACATGCTCGCCCTCATCAAGTCCTCCTGCTGAGAGTTGTGCAACAGGTGCATCTATGCCACCTGCAATCACGGGTGTTCCTTCAAGTAGACCGCAGAGTTTGGAGCTCTCCTCAGTAATAGTTCCAACGACTTCGCTTGATCTGGTTATTCTTTCCGGCAGGAAGCTGACAGGTATACTCAGTGCGTCACACATCTCTGCTGACCATGTTAGCCTGTTGATATCAAACACGCCGCCGATGTTCCCCGCAGAAGAGTAGTCGGTTGCCAGCTCATTCGTCAGTTGATAGACCACGAAGTCTTTAGGGGTCACGAACTTGTATATCTTTTTCCAGATGTCTGGTTCATTGTCTCTGATCCACATCATCTTTGTGAACCCGTAGTATGAATCAACGTAATTCCCGGTAATCGGGAAAATCAGGTCTTTCGGGACGTTCTCCTTAACCCAGCTGGTTTGAGTCGTTGCCCGGCGGTCCATCCATATTAGGCAAGGACGTAATGCCCGCATGTTTTTGTCGACGGGGACACCAGAGCCACCGTACAGACCGCTGATCGCAACTCCAGCGATCTTCTCGCTGGGAATGGCTGACTTCTCGATGACTTCTTTGATTGTCTCAAACGTGGCCTTTGCCCAGATATCTGGCCACTGTTCAGCCCAGTTGGGTTTGGGCTTTATAACATCGTAGTCCTTCTCTGCCTGATCAATCACCTTCCCTGACCTGTCAACCAGAACGCTCTTGGTACCCTGAGTTCCAATATCACAACCGATGAGATACATAGCACATACCACCTTCTATAACTCGTCTATTTCGCATCTCAGCCATTGCCTGAGTTCTTCTGCTTCGGGCTCTCCATCGTCAAACTCAACACCACTCATGTACTTCGAAGCTTCAAGAATAACCGGCGCTATCTTGCCATGAACTCCAGCTACATGATGGATATAAGGTCCGTAGATGAGCTTCTCTTCAATTCGAGGCCAATTTTTGAATTTCACCCAGACGTAAGTTCCTTTGTTGAAAGGACCGGATACTGCTCTTGTGTGTGATGCAAAGATTTTGTACTGAGAGTTGTCTCCATCGAATCTCAATATGCTTATATCTCCCCCCTCGATTTCCCACTCGGATACTCCCGGGCTGTGGCTTTCCAGGATGAAGTGCCTTCCAATCTTGGGCCTGGATTTGGCAAGAGATAGAGGGAATGGACCACAGTGCCACAGTAATTCTGTATTGTCATCTTCAGGGTGTCTTATTGTTAAGTCTGCAAGAAACGATGGCCTTTGAAACATGGTTGCTGCCTGAGCCAGGTGCATGCTAATTGCTCCATGAACATCTGTCTCACACGCAACAGGAATACCCTCATCAGACAGCAGAGAATGCGCAAAACATGGCATTACACCGAAAGCTCTCTGAAGAGCGTTCCAGCATTGAATAGCCAGTGCGCTGAGTTCTTCCTCTGACGCCCACTTCTTCATTGCCCTTTTCAGAGCCAGGACTTTCTCCAGATCTTTTTTCTCAATACCAGAATAATCAACTCTTTGACTCAGAAGCTCCATTTCTTCTTTCACTTCTTTTGATTCAGTCAACTTTTCTGCCCAATCAACCACGTCCACAAGTGTTGTCGGGACAAGCTCAATGCCAAAACGTTCCAGCAATTCGCCTTCGTTATGGATTACAGTCCAGAAATCCCCGGGTCTGGTGCTTATGACACCGATTCTCATTTTTCTGAAGGCTTTCACAACAGAGACAGCAGCTAGAAAGTTTTTGAACCCGCGCTCAAAGACTTTGTCGTCAATCTTCGTATTAACGATATAGGTGAAAGGCACATTGAAACGTCTGAGCAGCTTGCTTGTAGCAAAAAGCCCGCATTGAGTATCTCTTGTGCGGCTTCCGTCTTGCAGAGGGGAATCATCTCTGGGACCCCATAACAGAACAGGAAGGCCCAGTTCTTTTGCCAGCTTTCCAACAGCCGCTTCTGTTCCGAAATTCACATGCGGCAGGAAGAGAGCATCGATCTTCTCATTTCTAAACTTCTCGGCAACTCTCTGTGAATCCTTCTGGTCATAGAGCAAGCCCTCCTTGTTCAACCAATCAAGACCGACAAAATCCACATCCCAACTTGTCAGTTTCTTCTCAATCAATCTCTTGTGTTCCAGGGCACTCTCTTTGCTGAATACGTTTCTCCTTGTCGGAGCCATGCCGATCTTCAGATGATGTTCCATGTTACTCCTCCCCACTAGAGATAAGCTTCAGTATTAGGAGACCTTCTCACAGTTACATCTTCTCAGACACAGAAAAGCAAAGGCAACAAGAGAAACAAAGCTTATATAGGTACGTACATATATAGAGTTTATCAAACAATCGAGTCTGTTAAGCGCTTTCAATGATGCTCTATAAACTAACTCATCTTGCAAAAGCAAGAACTAACTCATGTTTATCAGAGATTCTATCAGATGAGGAAATCTGTTCCAAATCAAGTCAATAAGAAGCTGGATCTCTAGAATAGACACAGAGGTCATTACTGCAAATATACTTTGCTAAACGTGTCTTTATGTCGAAAATCTGTATTCTTTAAGATGTATGCCAGCAAATACGTCTGTACAAAACAGTGAAGGACTTGCCTGACTTAGTGATGCTGTGTTATCTCTGACCGTATTTACTCTTGTATTGGTCGAAAAGTCTTTGGACTTCGCTATTGCTCAAGGATGTGGGGTTTCCCCAAGCAGAACTGAAGTAGCTTACTCGGGCAACTTCTTCGAGAAAGATCGCTTTCTTGAGCGAATCATCTACTGATGTGCCAATGATCAGAACACCATGTTTGCTAAGCAATACAGTTCCAGATTTCCTGAGAGCCTTCAGTGCTGACTTTCCTATTGCTTCGGAACCTACCGGGGCATACTCAGCTATCGGAATTTCTTCGCCAAAAACATCCGCATGTGCGGTGCAAAGGACAGGAATCGGCTTTTCCATTATCGCCCATACAGTGGCGAAAGTTGAATGAGTATGTATAATCGAGCGTGCCCAATCAAGATGGTTGAAAAGGTGGAGATGTGTTGCAGTATCAACAGAAGGTGCTTTGTTGCCTTCAACGACTTCCCCGTTTAAGCCAACTACAACCATATCCTCATACATAAGCTTTGAATAGGGAATCCCAGAAGGCTTGATTATTACGTGTTGATCGACTCTGAGACTAACATTTCCGCTTGTGTAGGCAGCCAGGTTGTATCTTTCAAGCATTAGATGAGCTTCTTGTAAGATTCGCTTCTCGTTCTCGTATAACATGTCGGCCACCCCTATCTGGCTTCTGTAACTGAAGCTCTCTCTATTAATTCAGGCTTCATTAAGTGTCTGCTTGGCTTGGCTCCGTTCAGCATTTCGAGGAGAATCTCGACTGCTTTTCTTCCAACTTCCTCCTTAGGATGAGCAAAAGTAGTAAGGATATCTCTGAAGTCACCAATAGGACCATCATCAAAACCTATTACCGACAGATCATCAGGTATTCTCAATGAGAGCCTCTTTGCGACAAGATGAAGCTGAAGCGCAGTGGCATCGTTATAGCAGAAAATGGCTGTCGGTCTTATCTTTTCAGGAAGCCCCAGCAGCTCATGAGCAATTTGCATAGGCGCTCCTGTGAACTCCGAGACATTAAATGCTTTCTCGTAGATTCTGTCAAACCCCAGTTGATTGCATCTGTCAATGAAGCTCCTGGCCCTTGTTACACTCGGCAGATGAGTGGACTTATACATCACAGCAACTCTTTCATGGCCGTACTCGTGAAAGATCTCGGCAGCTTTCCGACCACCATAGTCATCATCAAGTATCACACAACTAACCTGGTCAATATCCCAGTGGCTGTGAACAAGAACGATTTTCACACCCGATCTTGCCATCGACCTTACGAGATCCTTGTTGGATCTCTTGGTGGAGCTGTATACAGGATCAATCATAAGACCCTTCACTCCGGATTCTATCCATTCGTTGAGTATTTGCCTTTCTTTGACGGGATCTTCTGCAGCGTTTCCCAGAAGCATCTTGTACTCATTCCTGAACAGGTAGTCTTCGGCGCCAAGAACAACATAAGGGAAGATATAACTCGTTATCTGTTGCACGAGAATTCCAACAAGATGATTATCGGTTCCAGAGCTCACGAACGTCCCCAAGCCGGGCCTGCGTACCACGAAACCTTTCAGCACAGGTCTATCTAAAGCTTTTCGGACAGTTTCCCTGCTCGCATCAAACCTCTCCATCAATTCCTTCTCAGTCGGCAACTTATCCCCAACCGAGTATTTGCCGGATCTCAGCTCGTCAAGCAAATAGCGTTCAATTACCCTGTACTTTGGAGTGACTGCAATCGCCTCCGATACAAATGTACGTACGTATTAATTAGAATTTTACACCACTATTTCAGCTCAGTCAAGGTTTCGATGACCTTGTGTCTGAGGACGATCTTCACTGTTTAGGCCTTTGCTGAGCAGTATGAAGACAACCTTTCGCTTCCAGTTTCAGGTGCTCTTAGTCAAATCAAACTATT
>DLVL01000095.1 GCA_003444085.1 Kosmotogaceae bacterium
CAATTCCAGCCTCCGTCGGGCCACTGCCACTGGATAAGCTTTCCGGCGAGTTCATCAGTGCGATGATCGTCGAGTCCGAGTTTCAGAAGATAAAACAGCGCGTACCCTTCTTGCGAAGCACATCGTCTCACCTTTCCGTCTGTTCTCACAATTGATCTCTCATGGGAAGTTGAGAATAGCCACTTGTAGACTTGTTCGCGTAAGGGAAACAGAGAATTATCCCCGGCAGGGTATTCCAGCTCGGCAAGCATGGCGAGTACCCAGTGGGCTCCGTACCACTTCTTATAGGGATGAACAGGAATCTCGCCGGAACTGTTTCTCTCGGAAAGGAGAGTCTTCACTCTCTGTGATCCTGCAATTCTTAGCTTCTCTTTCTCAAGCGCATCCGCTGAAGGTTCTTCATCGATAAGCCAGGCAAGTGTTTTGTACCGGACCGAAGCTTCTTCTGAATTCAGAAGACTTTCAAAGACAGGTAATAAAGCCTGCTGTTGAATAACGGGGCTTTCTCTCATGCTCTTACTCACCCGCAATACTCAAGTCCCCAGATCCTCGCCAATGCTAGTTATGCCTTGCCATGCTACTGGTCTTTGAACGCAACGACCTGACAGATTCACCCAATACCAGCTCTCCTGTTATCCTGACTTCTTTGCTTACCTGTTTGGACGTTGTTATAGTCTGAGTCAGAAGCTCAGAAGCATGCCTTCCAAATTGCTCCGTGTCTTGAGAGAGATAGGTGATTCTTGGTTCAAAGACTTCGAAGTATTCGTTTCTGTCAAAGCTGACAAGAGACAGGTCTTCTGGGACTTTGATGCCCAGCTTTCTCACTGTCCTGAGCACTCCCAGCGTCATCATATCACCACATGAAACTATAGCAGTAGGTCTCCTTGACCTGCTGAGTCTCATGAAATGCTGACACGCTTCTTCACCGGAGTCGGCAAAGAGGTTACCTTCAAAGATCAGCGAACTGCTCGTTCTGAGTCCTGCTTCTCTAAAAGCCTTCTTGTAACCTTCCAGACGCTCGCAACCTATCGAAAGAAACAAAGGCGGTGTGATTATCCCTATACGTCTGTGCCCTTTGTCCAGAAGATATGAAACCAGTCTTCTCGACCCATCCACGTTGTCTAGAAGAACCTTTCCACACTTCAGTTCCGGAATATCTCTATCCAGCAGAACAAGCGGCAGAGTCTTCATGACACGAGAGAACTCAGGAAGGACCACTTTTGGTGATCCTGCGGGCATAGCAATAACACCGGCGATTCTGTACTGAAGAAAAGACTCCAGGATGCTCCTTTGACGATCGGGGTCTTCCCCCGAACTGGCCGCAAGGATTTCGTAACCCTTTTCTGGGAGAACTCTTGAGACAGCTTCGACAATATCAGGGAAGTAAGGATTTCTGATGTCAGGCACAAGAATGCCGATGATGCCTGTTACACGCTTTTTCAGGTTTCGTGCCATAATGTTCGGAACATATCCGAGTTCTTCTACTGCTTTGTAGACTCTCTCCGCGGTTTCTTCACGAACTTTCTTCTTTCCCGAAAGAACATACGAAACTGTCGCTATCGATACACCGGCCCTGTCAGCGACGTCTCTGATTGACGGAACCTCTCTACCTTTCATGCAACCCCCCACAACGTTACCAAAAAGAGCTTTGCTTGAAATTAACGTGTCTTCTTTGATTCTAACATAGAAGTGACGATAGCTTTACATTGTTAATGAAGACAGGCTGAAGCGAACCTTCTGTTGTCACCTGTTTCAGATAGAGAAAGAGGACCTCAACACTCTAATAAGGAGGATTTTCGTCTACTGGCGCTTGCGCAAGGCACTGCTCATGTGATGAGGTCCTTCAAAAGGCGGATTTCTGAACGCCTGAACGGAGTGTTTCCCGTGTCTAACCGCGTATTCACTTACTGACTTCTCATCTCAATAATCGCACTTCTGAGGTGGTTCTCAGAAATACCACTGGTTTCGAGAATCATCTCAGCAGGTCCAGAAAGCGCGTAGTCATCAATACCCAGAGAGATCATTCGCGCTGGATACCGTCCATGCTCAGCACAGATCCTGGACAAGACAGCAAATAACCCGGTTCTTCCGTTGTGATCTTCATAGACAATCACTTTACTGTCTTCGATCAACGAAAGGGCAGATTCGACGTCCGGATCAGATGGGCATGAAGCATTGACGACTCCCACGAAGATGCCTTCCTTTCTGAGTTCGTCTGAAACCTTGATGGCGCGGTGAAGAAGCTGCCCATATGACAGGATGAAGAGATCAGTACCAGTTCTTATTTGATCAATCCTGCCATATTCGAAGACATAGTTAGCATCATAGAAAGCTGCTCCGTGCTCGTTAGTCACGATTGGGACTTTTGATCTTCCAACAGCAATCAGGACGTTGCCATTTACCGAAGCTGCATATCGCATTGCTCTGTCAGTCTGATTTGGGTCTCCGGGGACAATCAGCTCCCAGCCAAACAGATTGTTCATTGCTCCAACATAATCAATGCAGTGATGAGTCTTCCCATCTTCCCCTACATCTATTCCGACATGTGTACAAATCAGCTTCAAGTTTGTCTTGTTTATTGCATTCAATCTCTGCTGATTGTAAACTTCGTCGATCCCAAACATCCCAAAATCTGCGAAGAAGGGTACTATCCCACAGGTCGAAAGAGAACCGGACAGTGTTGCTGCATTATGTTCCTGAACACCAAGTTCGACGATTCTGTCCGGATACTCAGTCGCAAGAGAATCCAGTTTCACTGAACCCAGAAGATCACAGTCGACTGCAAACAGAGGAACATCTGGATTTGATTTCACCAGATCGAGTATTGCTTTTCCAGCCGCAGAACGGTTGTCGGTTTTCTCAGAATAGACCCTAGGAATTCCCATTGAGACATCTGGAACATAGTTGTCAACATCAGGACGAACGTGACCCGGTTGCAGTTCTTTTCGACTCTTCTTGTATTTTTCGAGAGTCGGTTCAAGCGAGAGTTCGCTCATTGCATCAATATACTGCTTCTCGGTCAATGTAACTCCATGATAGCCAATTTCATCTTCCATGAACGAAACACCTTTTCCGATCTTTGTTCGCGCAACGATCAGCGTCGGCGAACCTTCTTCCGCCTCAAGCAAAGCTTCCCAGAGAGCCACAATACTATGACCGTCAGCATTGATAACTCGCCACCCTGAAGCTTTGTATTCTCTTTCGATGTTTACCGGCATGATTTGCGATGCTTTTCCAGATATCTGAGCATCGTTATAGTCAATTATCGCCGTGATGTTTTTCAGATTGAATTTTATGGCAGTCCTTCTGGCCTCAGCTACCTGCCCTTTTGCCTGCTCTGCATCTCCCATAACAACATATACATGGCTTCCGTTGCCCAGGAGTTTTGAACCAAGCGCCATTCCTACTCCAGCAGAGAGGCCCTGGCCAAGATTGCCTGTTGTCCACTCGATTCCGGGAATACCCCTGGTTATGTGGCCTTCAAAAACTGTCCCAGGATGTCTGAAACCCGCTATCGCTTCTTCAATGTCGATGAACCCGAGTCTACCAAGAGCAGCATAAACACCAGGAGATGTATGCCCGTGGCTTACTACAACTCTGTCTCGCTGACGATTGAAAGGATCTTCAGGTGAGATATCTGCAAAAGCGTATACAGATAAGAATATATCAATTGAAGACATCGAACCTCCTGGATGTCCTGAGCCTGAAAGCGTGGTCATCGTCAAAATGTCACCGCGACATCTCCTGGCCATATCCTCCAGTAGCTGTATTCTGCTGTCATCGAGTGGCTTTTTACCGTAGCTCCTCATAACTTCCTCCTCAATATCAACTTCCAAGAACCTTGCTAAGATCTTCCCCCAGTGCTCCTCCTGGATGGAACATCAGAAAGTCGTCTTGCGAAAAGCCCTTCACCCTTGCTGCCGCAACAGCCAGTGCATCACCAATTGCCAGAGTTACTGTTGAGCTGGCTGTGGGTGCTGTATCCAAGTAGTCTGCTTCGTGCTCAACTCTCGTGCATAATACAACATCAGCTATTCGCGCTAGCGCATTGTCTCTATCGCGACAGATGGCGATTATCTTGTTTCCTCGCATTTTGACTTTTGGTAACATCGCCATGAGTTCCATTGTCCTGCCGCTATGGGAAATTGCTATGACAACATCTTCAGGAGCAACCATTCCAAGATCTCCATGCAACGACTCATCGCTATGAACGAAATGACTCGGTGTTCCCAGGCTCGCAAGAGTCGCGCTAATCTTGTTTCCAACGTGTCCCGACTTTCCTACACCGGTCACAATTACGCGTCCTTTGGAGTTGACAATCAGGTCCACTGCTCTGACAAAACCATCATCAAGGCTATCCACAAGAATCCTCAGCGCATCCGATTCTTTCTTCAGTACCTCTCTTATGTATTCAAGAACACTGTTATCCGAGTATTTCACAGTCAATACACTCCCTGGAGTCAATCTTGTTTTCTGTCGGAATTATTTGATGTTACCTATCTTGGATCGTTCAAGCGATATGAATACCGCCATTACAAGGATGATTCCCTTTATTACAAGTTGCCAGGGAGATGGAACACCCATTATTACGAGCCCGTTTCCGATACTAGCCATTATCACAGCACCTATTATCGTTCCGTAGATATTCCCTATGCCGCCAGTTAGAGGAGTCCCACCAAGAACTACTGAAGCTATTACATCAAGTTCATAACCAACACCAATGGTCGGACTGGCTACCCCCAGCCTGCTCGCCATCATGAACCCGCCAAGTCCCGCCAATCCACCTGAAAGCAAAAAGGGAAGTATTTTATACAGGCGAATGGGTACCCCGGACATTTTTGAAACAGTCTCGTCTCCTCCGATTGCCCTGACGTACTCACCGAATCTTGTGAAGTAGTAGAGAAACATTGCTATAGCGAAGACTGCCATCGCAATCAAGAAGATCCCTGGCCAGCTCCCCATCCAGACTGTATTGTCGGACATCATTACTGGAAATCCCCCCGAATAAATGGTGGTCAACCCTCGGGCTGCCTGAAGCATCCCAAGCGTTACAATAAATGAAGGAACCTTGAGTAGAGAAAAGGCGCTTCCATTTATGAGTCCACAAAGGGCACCAATTCCAAGTGCTGCCAGAACTCCGAGTAAGGGACTGGATGATGCAACTGTTCCACCGATCATTCCTGCCAGAGCAAGAACAGACCCAACTGATAGGTCAATACTTCCAGAGACAATGACGAAGGTTACACCGAATCCCACAGTCATCGTGATTGCGCTCTGTTGCAGAATTAGTCTGAAGTTTCTCAGATTGGAAAATCTGCCGGGATCCAGAACCGTGAAAAACACCATAACCGCTATCAGTGAAAGAAACGGAACAATTATCCTGAGATTCGCTCTGAATTTATGCTGTGACATTTCGACCTCCTGACTTATACATGCATAAGCGGGAAACCCGGAGGCCGTGGCCTCCGGGGGTGTGACTACTGAATTGCTATCTCGAAGAAGTATCTTCCGGTTGCTTCAGGGTTAAGAGCTCTACTGAGTTCTGTTGCGTCGATTTCTGGTGGGTTGAATATGAACTGTTCCCTGAAGTCTGCTACGTTATCCTGGGTTACCTTCATGAGCTGTAGTCTGACTACCCTGTATTCAGGCAGTGGAGGCTTGCCATTCATGTAGTCATAGAGCATTATGAGTCCGAAACCACCTTGCAGCCAGTGACCTCCGAAGGATGCGTAGTACCAGCCCTCTTCGATTCTCTCAACTGCGTCGGGATTAAGGTCCATACCGACTACGGCGATCTCCCTGTTCTGAAGGGCTTCGCCCAGTCCCGCGTCTCTAAGCGCTCTAACTGCACCAACTGCCAGGGCATCATTGTAGCACCATATGCCAGCGAATTCCCCACCATATGCAGCCAGGAAGTTCTCAGTGACCTGAATCCCGAGATCAGGGTTTTCCCCTATCCATTCGACTGCAATGAGGTTTGTCTCTGGATATGCTTCGACCGCCTGTGCGAGACCTGCATAGCGTCCTTCAGCCACTGACGCACCGTGTACTCCGTTGATCCCGACGATATTGGTCATGCCGAGTTCCTTTATAAGTGTTTCTGCTATCTTGAATCCGGTATCGGCATCGTCAGGACCTATGAAACCAACAAAACCATCCCAGGCATATTCAGTCGGGTCGATTCCTGGCCATCTGTCGGTAACCGCAATGGGAACACCAGCCAGTTCTGCCCTTCTGATAATGGCAGGGCCAACCTGTGCAGTCTGCGGTGTGACGATGAGGCCGTCAACTCCCGCAGCAATAAGGTTCTCGATATCCATGATCTGCTTTCCTTCGTTGTTCTCACAGTCGACAATCCTTACCTCAATTCCGAGCTGCTCAGCCACATTGTTTACAAAGCCCACGTAGTTCTGCCAGAAAGGATTTGCAAGGGTCGGAACAGATACCCCAACTACCAGCTTCTGAGCAAGGGTTACGGCTGATACTGCTAACAACACCACAAGAATCAACAAAACAGCTTTCTTCATTCTTACACCTCCCGGTGGATTTTATGCTGACTGATCTGAGAGAGTCACGAACACTTTGACATAACTCTCCTAGATCATCCCAACAACAACTTGTTCTTCATCAAGTTCTTTCGATCTTTCGAACTCCCTGGATATTTTTCCTTCTTTGAACACAAGTATCCTGTCACTCATACCGATTAGCTCTGGAAGCTCTTCAGTTATCATGATGATTCCTTTTCCCTGTTCCTTGAGAGATTCCATCAATCTGTATATCTGCGCCTTCACCCCAACGTCCACACCTCTCGTCGGGCAAGCCATGATAAAAATGTCCGTGTCTCTGGCAAGCCATTTGGAAACAACCACTTTTTGCCTGTTGCCGCCGCTAAGGTTTATGCACAATGTGTTCACGTTTGGAGCCTTGATACTCAGCTTTTTCATGTAATCTCTGGCAAGCTGGCGTTTCTTCTGAAGACTGACAAGCTGCTTCATACCTCTTGAAGCTACAAGATTCATGTTCGGAAGAGAAATATTGTCTTTGATTGTGTGCATTGGAATGAGACCTTCTTTGTCTCTCTCGCGCGGTATGAAGCCTATCCCATGTTTCATGGCAACTCCTGGACTGGTCAGATGAACGACCTGACCATTCACAGAGATCTCCCCGGTGTAATGCTGAAGCCCAAACAGCGTCCTGCCAAGAACGTGCATGCCCGAACCGACAAGTCCTCCGATCCCGAGGATCTCTCCCTTATGAAGATCGAAACTGACATCTCGTATAGAATCACTAACGCTAAGGTTGCGAACCGATATCAGAAGTTCACCGTCATGAGAAGCTTGCCAGTCGTCTCTGTAATAATGCTTCAACTCTCTACCGACCATCATAGAAGGCAGATCATCGAGTCTGGTTTCATCTGGAATCAGCGTCTTCACATGTTTGGCATCTTTCATAACAGTTATTCTGTCTGCGATTTGGAAGACTTCCTTTAATCTGTGTGAAACGAAGAGAATAGCCACGCCTTCGCCCTTCATTTCATTCAATTGATCAAATAGAATCTTCTGACCATCAATGGTTAGCGCAGCTGTAGTTTCGTCGATGATGAGTACGCGAAGACCGGGGTTTGTCTTTGCTCGTGCAAGCTCGAGGAGTTTCCACTGTTCATAGGGAAGACTTGAGACTCTCTTGGTGACATCAATATAATCGACTCCGATGTTCTTCAGTACTTTCTCAGCAGCCTTCTTACGCTTCCAAAGAGATAACACACCTGCCCGAGAGAATTGCTTTTCGTTATTGAGAAACAGGTTTTCAGCTACAGTAAGAGTGCCAACAACACCTGGCTCCTGTAAGACAATGGCGATACCGTTTTGGAACATGTGCCATACGTTTTTCGGTTCAACGTTTCTACCTTCAAAAGTAATCTCTCCTGAGTCTTTCGAGTAGATACCACTGATTATCTTCATCAGAGTCGACTTCCCCGCTCCGTTTTCGCCAATAACACAGTGCGTCTCGCCAGCAAAGAAGTCCATAGAAACGTTGTCTAGTGCGGTGATCCCTCCGAATCTCTTGTCGATATTCCTGACAGAAAGAAGCGGTGTCGCCTTGTCTCCGTCCATGTTATCTTCTCCTTTGAACAATTCTAAATTGGAAGATCTCTTCGTTACTTACGAAATTCAGTCATTTATGGTCCAATTTCCGAACGGCTGTATTAACTGTACCTCCGTTTTGATAAGAGTTACCTCCTGTAACTGGGGTTGTAGAAAGGTGGAATCACCTCTTCTTCTAGAGGAAGATCAACCCAACCATTCACTTCCATGGACTTAAAGAGTGCACACATTACTTCTGTGGCAATTGCTCCATCTTCGGGGCGGATCATCGGTACTTTGTCGTTCTGAATGCAGTCAATAAAATGAGCAATCATTCTTTTGTATGCCCACTCTCTTGGAGGAGTTATTGTGACCCATCGCTTTGGCGCGGGCTTGTTAAGGATGTCTTCAGCCCAGAATAACTGCGGGTGTCTGTACTGCTTGATAATGTCGGGCATGGTTTCCCAGTCATAGTCCTTGTTGGTGAATATCGCAAGAGGTGCTGTCTGGAAGGGGTTTTGGGCTTCTGAACTGACAAAAATCGTTCCGTCTTCCCCGTAGAACTCACCGATATTTGACACAGCAGGTGAGTATCTGTCGCCTGTAACGATTCCATAGTCTCCACTTTCGAACTCGATTACTGCAAGGTAGAGGTCATCGAGCTTTGTGTATTGCTCGGGAGTCGCAACTCTTTTGGCAAATCCGCATACTCTTTTGGGTTTGCTTCCCATGAGCCAGATCAGAAGATCGATTCGATGTGCTCCAAGATCGAAGACGGCACCGGCACCTGCCAGTTCAGGTGTCTGGCGGAATTTGGTGTATGAGATTTTCTCGTGGTAAAGACCCCAGCCTTCATGTAAAGATGTTCTGCCAAAGTGAACCTTTCCGATTACGCCTGAACTTATCAATTCCTTGGCATATTCATGCTGCAACCAAAAACGCTGGTTAGTTCCTACCATTAGAAGGAGCCCTTTTTCTTTGAAGATATTGACCAGGTCCCAGGCTTCCTTATTTGTACATGCAAGAGGTTTCTCCACAATCGCATGTTTTCCTGCTTCTGCTGCTTTAATGCCCTGTTCATAGTGACCGCTGTTGGGCGTGGCAATAACTACAAGATCCACTGCTGGATCAGCCAGCATCTCTTCGTACGTCTTGTAACACTTCTCAGCTCCCCATTTTTCGGCAGCCTTCTTCGCCAAAGCTTCATCGATATCACAAACTGCCGCAAGCCTGGCTTCAGGTATCTCAGCAATCGATGGAAAATGGGCGATTTCCGATATACTGCCAGTTCCAAGAACTCCGATTCCTACTGTTCGCATGCTCTGTCCTCCTTCTTGCTTCTGGATAAATTAGGATAAGTAGCAACAAAATCTATAACCTGTTTCTCATCAGGCATTCGGCTGGGAACAACGCCTCCTGTTTTCTGAACCACTATACACGCGACAGCATTTCCGAATCTTATGGCTTCAGAAATGTCTCCCGTCCGCAGGAATTCGTGAACAAAACCTGCAGCAAAAGTGTCTCCTGCTCCTGTGGTATCTCTGGACTCACACTTGAAAGGAGAAAAATACTCCCCGCCCTCATGGTCACAGTAATAAGCCCCACGACTACCAAGCGTAATAACCAGTCTTTTCGCACCGAGTTCCATGTATCTCTCTGCGTATAAGCGCTCAGACGAGTCTGCCAAAATAGGGCTGTTATCTGCATCGAATATCAGGCTTGCATCTTCAAGACTCGTCTTCACAATAGAAGCGAACTCAAAAAGAGATCTGAGCTCCTCCAGCTTCCTATCATCGCCGTGTTGATGACTGCTCGATGTAGCTCCACCGTATCCACCCATATCAACGATGATTTGTCCATGCCTGGTTCCCAACTTACATACTTCATCAATCGGGACTTCGAAATCCATAGGGCACACATAAAGAAGCCTGGCTCTTATCGCAGCTTCTCCGAGATCATCTGCCAGTATCGTTGGTGCGCGGTACATATACTCAATCCGCTTCTTTTCAAAATGGGTATAGACAAGCTTGTTTGAAGTTGAGTGCTTCCCCTGCGTCTTCACTCCCGAGATGTCTACTCCTGTCTTCTTGAAAGGCTCCACTAATTCTGGAGGCATATCAGAGCCGATCTTCGTACAGAGAAGTACTCTCGTACCAAGTTTGCTCATTGCCACAGAACTGTAGGCAGCTGGGCTCCCCAGAACTGGAGTTATAATCTCACCGTCTGGGAATACAATCGTCTCTATGATTATGTGCCCCACTACGGCTACATCCGGAATGAACCCATTAAGCATGATTCACGAATCCCTCTTACCTGCAATGAAGTCATCAAGCATCTGTTTTGCAATATGATCGGGATGCTGTACTGGTGGATGCTTTGCATAGTACGCTGAAACGGATTCGAGTCTTCCCGAAAGTCCACGATCAAGAGCAAGTTTGGCGCAGCGAATCATGTCAACCATTACTCCACCGGCATCAGCACTGTCGTTAACACTCAATTCGGTAGAGACTCTTACAGGAGCCCCACCCCACTTCCTTCCATTCAGTTCAATACGAGCAATCTTTCTGTCCTTCTGAACAGGAATGTAGGTGAACCCGGTGGATATTTCAGCTTCATAGGGAAGAAGAGACTTCAAAGCTGATGTCTTGGTTACATGCTTGGTTTCGCCTCTGAAGACCAGATTCACAAAGTCGGTATTGCCCGCGTAGTTCAACTGATACGCGTTATCAAGTTTCACGCCTCTTGCAAGAAACAGGTTAATTATTTCCCTGTTCAGAATCGTAGCTCCAAGCTGGCTCTTGAAATCATCTCCGACAAGCGGAACTCCGTAGACTTTTGACATTTCTTCGAACTCCGAGCTTTTGCTGACAATCAGTTCAGGGATTCCATTGACAAATGAAACGCCAGATTTTATCGTCTGTTCTGCATAATACTCTGTGGCATCGTGAGAACCGGTCGGAATAATGTTCATCACAACATCTACCTTCTCTGCTTTAAGTACTTCGGCCACATTGACTGGCTTCTCGTCTGCCACTTCCATCATTCGTGCAAGATGTCCCGGAACTCCGTCCATAACTGGACCCATTAGAACCTTCACCCCAGTCTTCGGGACATCCCACAGTTTCTCGGTGTTGTTTGGTTCTTCCCAAATTGCCTCAGATATATCTTTCCCTACTTTCTGGGCGTTTACATCAAAAGCTGCTACTACTTCTATGTCCTGCGGACGGTAACCACCGATTTCTGGATACAGAAGCCCGAGGTCTGTCTTATTGTCCCTGTAGTAGTAGATCCCCTGGATCAAAGAACTTGCACAGTTTCCAAGACCAAAGATCGCCAATCTTAGCTTGCCCATCTGATAACCTCCTATATTGATATGAAACGTTTCACTCTCAATAATAGTCGCTTCTCTATAATCAGTCAAAAGGCAAGTCTTCCGCTCTTCTGAGAAGAGAGGCAATGAAGTGGGGTTAGAGTCGTCTTTCTTCTGTTCACTCCGATATCCGACGGTTTGTGATCGAATTATCAAACTTCTGTTCATTTGGATGTGCCGGATATTCAGTCAAGTCTTTTTGGCGCTTCTGAAAGATTTATCCACTGTCATATTTGGCCATTTTAGCCCGTTTGATGCTATACTTTGGAATGGGGTAAGTCGATGTATGTGGGCTTTGTAGTCACAGTTTTCGTCACCGCCTACGTCATGATAATCATAGGAAAACTCAATCGATCGACCATCGCTTTCTCTGCTGGAATGCTGCTTGTGTTCGCCAAAATCTTCTCAGAATATAAGTTTGAAGAAATTGGAGAGTTGATTGATTTCAAAACGCTTGGATTGCTATCGGCATGATGGTTATCGCCAGTGTTATTGGAGGAACGGGTCTATTTCAGTATCTATCAAACAGTGTCATGAAGCTTTCTAAAGGCAGAACCAGGTTGCTTCTTTTTTCACTGCTTCTTATGGTTGGCGTATTCTCTGCACTTCTGGATAAAGTAACAACTATCATCCTCTTTGCTCCCATTATCTTCTTGATCGCTGATTCTCTTGGAAAGAGTCCGATTCCGATCGTATTTGCTTCGATAATGGCCGCGAATATCGGAGGAACAGCAACACTAATCGGTGCTCCTTTCAACATGTTGATTGGTTCAGCATCGCATCTTGGGTTCGTTGACTTCATAACAGCCACAGGTCCGATTGCAGTAGGAATGCTTCTGCTGTTTGCCATCTATTCTGACAGAAGGATTTTCGGAAAGCTCGAAGATGTCAAGACTGAGCTGAAAGAGCTCCCCGGGAAGGACCCTTCTAAGGCGATTCGATCGAAACGGGATCTGAAGAAGATCTGTCTCTCGGTTTTTGCAGGAGTTCTGGTCGGATTCTCTCTTCACGAGATCCTGGGATACGAACCTTCGGTAATAGCGCTTAGTGGAGCGGCTGCGGTCTTGCTACTCACAAGAAAGAGTTTCTCCGAACTTGCTTCTGAAATAGAATGGGATACCTTGTTTTTTTCATCGGACTGTTCTTGCTCTCCTCAGCTCTGAATGTTGTTGGAATTGCCGACATTCTTTCTACGAATCTTTCTGCTTTGGCTTCATACCAAGGATTCTTCCACATCTTCATGCTATGGATCACAGCCATTCTGACTGCCATATTTGGAGCAGTTTCAACTGTCGCCGTACTCATCCCCATCATAAGAACCATAACGATGGATTATGGCACTCCCCTGGATATCTGGTGGGCCATTTCTATCGGTGCATCCTTTGGAGGCAGTATTACAATAACCGGAGATGCGACCAACATGGTCGGGTTTGGAATGATGGAGAAGTATATGAAGGCAAGAGTAACGTACTTCGAGTTTCTCAGATTCTCTTTACCTCCGGCATTAATCGCTCTCGTTGGAGGAACTATATATAGCTCTCAGATACGCATTCTAGCAGTCAGACTGCTCGTACATCTACATCGCTTTGACTCTGCCTTCCGAAAACATTGTGTCTTCTCTGGTAAGATTGGCATAAGATCACCTTCATTATCGTGACTCGTCCTGGTGTATACTGACTGTTGGGGTGAGACGATGCTGATCGGCTTTGTTGTTGCGGTATTTGTAGCTGCTTATTTGCTGATCATTTTCAGCAAGTTCAGAAGATCTGTCATAGCTTTTTCCGCGGGGCTTATTCTAGCTTTTGCAAAGGTCTTTTCGGACTTCAGCTTTGAAAGAGTCGGAGAGCTGATTGATTTCAACACCATTGGACTGCTGATTGGTATGATGATAATCGTAGGTGTTCTCAGAAGCAGCGGGTTTTTCCACTATGCGTCTGTGAGAGTCATCAGGTTTTCCCGGGGAAGAATCAGGCTTCTCATTGCTCTCATTTTGCTCACAATAGGTCTCTTTTCGGCCTTGCTGGACAACGTGACCACTATCATACTGTTTGCTCCAATACTGTTCTTCATCGCAGATATCACCAGGAAGAGCCCTGTACAAATGACATTCGCAGCGATTATAGCCGCAAACATCGGTGGTGCTGCGACTCTGATTGGTGATCCGCCGAATATACTGATCGGGTCTGCTTCCGGGTTAGGTTTTATAGACTTTCTCCTGGCTGTCGGACCGATAGCAATGCTAATGCTTCTCTTCATCGTAATCTTCATGGATTTGCGCGTATTTCGCCACTTTACCGACAAGAGTTTTAGATCAAGTGATATACCAAGTATGGATCCATCAAAAGCTATACTTTCAAAAAAAGAACTCAAGGTTTCTCTTGCGGTATTCATAATTGTGTTAGTGGGCTTTGCATTTCATGGCGTCTTGGGATATGAACCATCACTAATAGCTCTTGCAGGAGCTGCGGCAGCGTTGTTTCTCACAGGCAAGGGATTCTCGGATATCGCATCAGACGTCGAATGGGATACCTTACTGTTCTTCGTGGGTCTGTTTCTTCTTTCTTCTGCTCTTCATGTGGTCGGGGTATCAGATGTCCTATCCTCGGCTCTTTCCGCTGTGGCTGTTCATCAGACGCTCTTCTTCATTCTTCTTCTATGGATCACAGCGGTTCTATCCGCGTTCATCGGCGCTGTCCCGACCGTGGCTGTTTTGATACCCATCATGAGAACCCTCACTGCAAGTCATGGGATTCCGATAGATATCTGGTGGGCAATTTCAATCGGAGCCTGTTTTGGCGGATCAGCAACGATTACCGGGTCTGCAGCAAATATGGTTGGAATTGGTCTGATGGAAAAGCACATGGGCACAAGTGTTACTTATTATCAGTACCTGAAATTCTCGTTGCTTCCTACGCTCTTAGTTCTTCTGATGGGAACTCTCTACATATCACTGAGATTTGCGCTCTGATAGACTTGTGCGCCGGAGCACATACAATCTGGCTACAAGAGTTCGAAGCCTGACAAATGATGCCTCGTTTGAGAAACACCCTGATCATGCTATATAATCTTCCTACTGCCCGATGATCTTTTCTGATCAGGACAGGGGGGATATGATGGACGGAGCAGAACTAAGTTCAATTCAGAAGAGCTTTTTATCTGATCTCTATGAAAGTGCACAGGGAGACAAGCGGACTGTCGTGCCGCTGGAAGCTCTCTCACAGAAGCTCGGAATATCTGAAGAGGAAGCACTGGAGATTTCCGGGCAGCTTGAGCAGGAGTATTACATCAAGCTCGCTGATTCCGTTACCGGAGTATCCATTACAGAAAAAGGTATTACGGTTGTCGAATCGAATTTCCTCGGGAATGGTTGATTTTTGTATCTGCTGACCTTCTTTCAACGAATGTGCAGTAGTCTCTCATTGCATTTCTTGGTACTTGACGTCCTCATAGTTGTTTTGGTGAAATCAGCTTTTTCAGTATGGTATGAAGCTGCCTAAACGCAATATTGAAAATCTGTTTAGCAGGTTCTATTCTGATATGGTCATTGAAGTGCTTGCCTTAGCCAATCTCTTTGTCTATTCTGCTTATCTCACCTTCTGAAAGCTTTATGGTGGCGCTTTCGAGATTTTCCTTAAGATGTTTGATCGTAGTCGATTTGGGTATGGTTATGACATTCTCTTGGGATATCAGCCATGCAATCATTATCTGATAAATGCTACATCCATGATTCTTGGCAACAGCCTTTAACACTTCTTCTGCTTCTCTGCTAAGATTGGTTCTTCTGATAGGTGAATAAGCTGCCAGGGTAATGCCATTGTTCTGACAGTATGGCAACAGGGCATGGCGAGGTTGCCTGTCCTCGACATTATACAGAACCTGATTACACACAATTGGATATCTCGAGGCCGCAACAGCTTCTTCCAGAAGTGGTAGATCGAAATTCGACACTCCTATAAACCTAACAGTACCGGCATCTACAGCCTTAGCCATTTCTTCAAGTGTTTCCGTTAGTGGTACCTGCCTGTTGGGCCAGTGTATGAGATAAAGGTCAAGGTAATCTGTACCCAACCTCTTCAGAGATCCTTTCAGCGAAGCCGGCAATCGTTCCCTCGTAAGATTGTCAGGCCAGACTTTCGAGGTTACAAAGAGATCTGATCTATCGTACTGTCTCATTGCCTCTCCAACAAGCTCTTCCGTATGTCCTGCAGCGTAATACTCAGCTGTATCGATGTGTGTATATCCCATGTCGATTGCGGCTGCTATTGCGTCGATCAGCTCCCGGTCTTTTGAGTAGTCAGGAGTTGCTTCACCACCTATTGCCCAGGTGCCTAATCCGATGGCTGGTACTTTCTCTTCGGTGCTTCCAAGAGCTTTGTAGATCATACACTCGCCTCCAGTCAATCGTATCTCATCGTCACCTTTGCTGGCTTCCCGCTGATACAGGCCTTTGATACAGGCTTTTCGTTATCTCGTTGTTTTCGAATTCCCTGAAGATCAGAAACGCTACTATTGCACCGACTGCATAGAACGCCGCACTGACAAGAAACAGAGAAGTATAGCCTTCGGATTCCACCCCAACAACATAACCAAACATCATTGCAGCAATCGCCCTGGCTACATTGTTAAGCAATCCGTTGATTCCGGAAATCGTCGATAGCTTATTTGCAGGCAAAAAAGAAAAAGTGACAGAAGAGAGGATGGGGGTTGTTATGTTCATGAATACAAATCTCAAAGAATAGAACGTGGTAAATGTAAATGGCTCTCTTATGAAGGCCATGGCTAACATGAGAGGAACAACCATGACTTGCATAACAAGAACGAATTTCAGAGGGCCAAAGCGTCTTCCAAAGACGTGAGAGAGTGATGACCCAACGGCTGTGCCAAGTTGTGAAATAGAAAGAATCACGCCTATCAACGTTGCAGAAAGGGCGAACAAATCCCTGAATATGAGGTTCCCAAAGTGGATAAATAGACCCGCTCCAAATCCTACTGCCAGAGTTGATGAAAAGAAGTAGCCCAATATTTTCCTCTGCTCAGGGTTGAGTCCTTTAAAATCGAAGAGATCTTTCATCTTTGACCTCGTCTGAGGAGCATCGATAGCTATCGCAGGTATCAGGCATGTAAGGTGCATAATCATGGACAAAACAAGCGTACTCTGCATTCCTGCCAGATCACCCACAAGGCCACCCAGGAAGTTGCCGAGCACACCGCTGCCCATCATTAAGCCCGCATTGAGTCCGAACATCCTCGCTCTTTCTCCGGTGCCTGTAAAAGAAGCCATCGCTGCAAGGATCACGGTGTGCCCTACAACTCTGAAACCACCTTTAAGAAAGGAAAATATCCACAGAGCAGCGAAGTTCGTAGTGAATGCCATCGCGATTCCACATATAGGAACAATCACAGCAGCAAGCACCAGCATCTTTTTCCTTCCGATCATATCTGCTGCAACACTCACAGCAAGCCCTAGCAATGCCGAACCCCACAGAGCCGCAGAGGTAATGTTGCCTATGGCACTATTTGGAATACCCAGGTCCCTCAAAAAGAGATTAAAGACAACCTGGTACATAAAGTTCGTAGTCATCATCAGAGAAGTGTAGAAAAGCAAAAGATTGACGTTCTTCTTCAACGTAGCCTCCACAAGTTTGATTTGCTAACTACATTCATACTATCATAGAGACCAGCGGCTGTCAGGGCCGTTTCTGTTAAGGAGTTCAGTGGCAAAGCTTTCGAGAAAGGGCTATCATTGTATGGTAATCTGTAGTTGCCGTGATGTTCGATAATCCCGCACGAAAGCTGGTGATGATATGAAGGAATTGCCTTTCCATATTGAGACCCTCGCCATTCATGGTGCTGAACAATCAGAGCAGAATCAGTCTCTGAATCCTCCCATTTACATGACGTCCACGTTTACTTTCACTGATCTTCAACAGGCAGACGACACGTTTTCCTTCAAGCGAAAAGCCTACGTATATACTCGAGGAGGAAACCCTACAGTCAATCTGTTCGAGAAACGTCTTGCCGCAATCGAGGGAGGAGAAGATTCGGTTGCTTTCTCATCGGGTATGGCTGCGATATCGACTGTTCTTATGTCGCTTGCAAAGGCTGGAGACGAAATTGTTGCTCACAGAAATCTTTATGGATCGACTTTCGGCCTGACCTCGCGTCTTCTACCTTCTTTCAATCTTCCGACCAGATACATCGATATGACAAATCTTGAAGAGATAGAAGAAGCTTTAACCAAAGACACGAAAGTGTTTTTTCTTGAAACTCCCACTAATCCTTCAATGGAGATAATAGACATTTCGGCAGTTGCAGAAATTGCACATCAGCACGGTATAAAGGTTGTTGTCGACAACACGTTTGCATCACCGTGTTTTCAAAGGCCACTTAATCACGGTGCCGATGTAGTAGTCCACAGTGCCACGAAATACTTATCCGGTCACGGAGATACGCTTGGTGGAATCGCCACTTCGAAAGATGAGAAGTACATCGCAGACCTGAAATTCGGATACATGTGTGAACTGGGTGGTGTTATGAGTCCTTTCAACGCCTGGCTCATTTTGAGAGGAATGAAGACACTGCCGCTAAGAATGAAGATGCATGAGAGTAACGCGATCGCAATTGCCAGATTTCTCCTGGGCCACCATGCAGTCAAAAGAGTCATATATCCAGGATTAGAAGATCATCCTGGACACTCCATAGCTGCAAAACAGATGACGGGATATGGAGGAATCGTCAGTTTTGAGCTTCACGGTGGTCTTGATGCAGCGCGAAGCTTTGTTGAGAAACTGAAGCTTTTGAAACTGGCGGTAAGTTTAGGAGATACCGAGTCCCTGGTGGAGATTCCCGCTCTGATGACTCATAGAGACTATCCGAGTAGTGAGCTGGAGAAGTTTGGCTTCACAGAATCGACAGTGCGAATCTCTGCCGGACTGGAACATCCGGAAGATTTACTTGCAGATATGGAACAGGCGTTGTGAAAGGAGCAATTATGAAAGCTCTGGTTTTTGACGGTTCGCTTCATTTAGAAGAAATCAATTTGCCTCAGCCCAGGCAGGACGAGGCTCTAATAAGAGTTAAACTCGCTGGAATTTGCAATACAGACCTGGAGATCACAAAGGGATACATGGATTTTTCCGGAGTGCTCGGTCACGAGTTTGTCGGTGTTGTGGATCTTTGCAGTGATGAGACCCTGATCGGGAAGAGGGTTGTTGGTGAGATCAATGTGGCTTGTGGCTCATGTGAGTACTGCATGAACGGAATGAAGAAGCATTGCTCAGATCTCAGCGTAATAGGCATAAATAATCGTGATGGTTGTTTTGCTGAGTTCGTTGTTCTTCCCATTGATAATCTTCACCTGATTCCAGAGACTGTTCCCGATGAAGAGGCCACCTTTGTCGAACCACTGGCTGCAGCGTACCACGTGTTCGAATCAGTCTGGGTAAAGCCTTCTTCAATGGTTCTGATTATCGGCGATGGGAAACTTGGGCTTCTCATTTCGATGGCAGCATCTTCTCTCGGAATTGAACACACAATGGTGGGAAGACATCCTGAAAGGTTCGCAATGCTTGATAGTAACGTCAATACAATAAGCAGCGAAGGTCAGCCCGATCTGAAGAGCTGCTACGACATAGTAATAGAGGCGACTGGAAATGAGCAGGGAATGGCTCTTGCACTTTCAGCAGTCAAACCTGCCGGTACAATCGTCTTGAAGAGCACATACTCTCATATACCAAACGTCGATCTGTCCAGAGTTGCCGTAAATGAACTCAAGATAGTTGGTTCAAGATGCGGTCGATTTGAAGATGCGATAAGGTTTCTTGAAAAGAAGAGTGTGAAACCGGTGCAACTGATAGACAGGATCTTCCCTTTTGACAACGCTCTTGAGGCATTTGACTATGCGCCAGGTCATCTAAAAGTTCTTCTCAGAATGTGATAGACATGAAGTACGAAATCACATATCTCGATCTTGACCACACGCTGCTCGAATTTGAGTCTGCGGAGGAGAACGCTCTAAGATTACTTTTCAATGATTATGATAGGAAACTGACAGAAGGCGAGTGCGAGCTTTACAAAGAGATAAGCGAAAAATGGTGGGATCTGCTGGATACTGGTCGTTGCAAGAAAGACGAGATTCTGGTAGGAAGATTTAGAGAGTACTTCGATAGACTCAACGTGAAAGAGAACCCCGACGTTGCTTCTCAGCGGTACCTTGAACTCCTTTCCGAACAAGGAATAACAATTGCAGGGGCTATTGATTTCCTTGAAGAGATGCGTGACCGGGGTCAGAGAATGGCAGCAATAACCAATGGCGTTGAGTTTGTTCAATTGAGAAGAATAGAGATCGCTGGATTAAGTGTATATCTGGACTTTGTGGTGACGTCAGAACGAGCAGGCTTCACAAAACCTCATCCGGGTATCTTTCACTATGCCTCAGAGCTTTCTGGAATCCCCATTGACAAGTCGGTGTACATCGGAGATAGCCTTAAAACGGACTGGGCAGGAGCCAAAAACGCAGGAATGCCGTTCATTCTGCTCGATCTATTTGCTAAAGAACCCTCTAACAACGGTGTTCAGGTAGCAAGAAGCTACGAGGAACTCCTCGAACTGCTGTTCTAGTGTTTTCTTGCATCACTGATCTTTCCGTAGAGCTTCGAGTTCTCCAGGGAGACAGGTATTCCTTCTCTGTCCAGTACGAAATCAGGAGAGATCAGAAGATCTCTTACTGACGTGTGTGAACTGATGCGCGTGTAATCAATAATGGTTGAGCTTACGACTTCGCAACCTTCTCCGACGACGGAATTTGCTCCCAGTATTGATGGGCCTTTAATGACGCTGTTCCTGCCGATCTTGCAGCTTCCTCCGATATATACAGGTGGCTCAATCTCTACATGAGGTTCAATAGATGCCCCAGCCCCCACAAAGACACCTTCACTTATCTCTACTCCTCCAGGGTGAAATCCTGGAATACCTCTTTCAAGCGCAGTACCCAGTACTTCAAGATAATCGGTGGTTCTGCCGATATCAAACCAGGAGATGTCGGTTTTCGCTGCAACAACCGTTTTTCCTCGCGAAACAAGATCTGGTATGAGCTGACTGCCGATGTCGTAGAAAGATCCAGAAGGTATGTAATCAAAGACTTCAGGTTCAAAGAAATAGATTCCTGTGTTAACCAGCGTCGATTTTGCTTCTTTTTGTGCAGGTTTCTCCTGGAAGCTGACAACTCTTCCATCGTCTTTGCACAGAATCACACCATAATTTGACACATTCTCAAGTGGAACGTGTGTTGCAGCTATTGTTGCGATTGCCCCTCTTTCTTTGTGTATGCTGATAACGGAGTTGAGATCCATATCTACGATCGCATCACCACAAAGAACAACAAAAGTTTCATCGAAAAAACCAGAGAAATCCTGAATCCTCTTAAGCCCCCCAGCGGAACCGATTGGTTCCGTTACAAGCTCGCCACTATCGAAGTAGCCTTCAAATGAATATCCGACATTCAGACCATACCTTGAACCGTCCCTGACATAGTCCTGAATCTTCCAGCCAAGGTGTGAAATGTTGATCATTAGCTGACTGACACGATACTTCTTGAGCAACTCCAGAAGAAAGTCTATGACGGGTCTATCCACTATGGGAAGCATCGGTTTGGGACAGTATTCTGTAAGAGGTCTGAGTCTTGTTCCTGCCCCAGCAGCAAGGATCATTGCTTTCACAGATCTTCTCTCTCCTTTTTCTTGCCTCTTCTGATCACCTGAGAGATCATCATGGCAGCACCTGCAATAATTAACACAAGACCGATCAAGAAAGTCCCTCCAAGATCTGTAAACGATGTGATAGAAAAAACAACGGCAACTGCAGTGAGAATACTAACTGGAACCAGTAGACCTGTGTTTTTTCTACCGGTGAACAGATACAGCTGAAAGAGACCTACCGCAGGAGCGAGTACAAACAAAGCCCAGCCGCCCGAGTTGATGAAACCCTTGTAAAGAACGTCGAGAGTCAGAGTTAAGGCTACCATCAGCAGGATTCCTCCAGGCACAAGCAACCCTTCCTGTTTCTTTTTGAACCCTCCAAATTCCATCAGTAACCCGGGGACCCATATGAACATCACCCAGAAGTTGTCCATCACGGGTCCCACGAAAATTAACACCAGTCCAAGTGCAACGAGGATCAGACCCAGAACAACCCTGCCGAACAGTTCTTTACTGGTTTCAGCCATTGACGCACCTCCCCGCGGCGTAATACACTGTGATTATATCAGCAGAGGTTATCTTCAGGAACATCACCTGATAGGTCACTGTCTAAAGGTCATCTCATACTGCTGTCTGAAGGAGGTTTGTTATGACAAGAAAGAGAATCATCACTGCAATGGTAGTGTTGTCAATGCTTCTGACAGCCCTTGCCTGGGGAAACAGTACTGCTACTTTTAACGCTATGATAATCGAAGTAAATGAAGAAATTCCCGATAGCCTCTTCGAGTCTTTTGGAACTCGATCTGCACAGTTTCAGTACTTCTTGCTGAACAACGATAGGCAGGGACCAACAACCTTAATCGTAAAAGGATGGCTCTTTGCACCTGAAGAAGTCATACACGACAAGATCGGCACCATCATAGTATCTGGACGTGGTTACGATCTCTTGAGAGATATTGAGCTAACCCGAGATGGAATCTATCTGCGCCTCAAGCCTCACCTGTTTGTGCTTCCCGCAAACGTTTCACATTTGTCGCTCTTTGGCTTGCAGCTGGTTCTGATTGAACAGGAGGAGGAGGTATTCATGGATTTTGAGGTCATTACTCCTTCACGAACGCCCAGAATGTTTTCAGAGGGCATGGAAGTCTTCAGGAAGGTTGATGAAGAAGTTCTGCAAGAGAGACGATTTGTGGTGGGAGAGAATGTGCTCATTGGCATATTTGGAGGCGAAAAACCCACCGGAGGATACTCGATTGACGTGGACTCAGTCAGAAGAGAAGGGTATGAAATACACGTAAATGCAACTCTCAGAATGCCAGGAAGAGACGCATTTGTAACTCAGGCTTTCACTTACCCTGCAAAGATAATCAGCGTTCCTCTTGAGGTGGAGCCAGGCAACTACAGAATTGTCATTGAGCTATCTTCTGTCAGGGACGGAGAAATACTGTCCACAAACCAGTACACGTCTTCGATTTCTGTTTCTGTACCTTCTGAATAGCTCAGGAACTCTCGTGCTGGCATGATGAACACTTGTCATCTGGGGTTTTGCACTGGCTATGGAAGTTATTCGTAGCTTCCTCTGCTGATTCGGGCACGTTCCGGCATTCACACAAGAGCTTTCTGAGAGAGGGGTGTCATGGTGCTGGAGAGTTCAGAACAAGCTTATCTCAGGTTATCAAGGATGATTTCAGAGTTGAATCACTACGCTTTCGTCAGTAAGAATACTCTGAACAACTGGCATTTCTCAAGAGGCTGCGTAGCAAAACAAACTGAACAAAACTCTGTGGAGATAGGTTTCCGTTGGAGCCCTGAGCCTTTTCCTGTGTATTTCTCAAAACGATTCAGGTTTGATCACTTAGAGAAGCATCAGAGGTTGTTTTTCAGGGGAGACTTTGGTGGAGAATCACTTGTTATTGTTGATGGCAGAAGTTTTGGTGAGCTGAATGAGGAGCATCATGATATTGATGTTTCTTGCTTATGTGATTCCCAAGAGCATGAACTGATTGTTGAGGTTGTTCCCAGAAGCCTTTTTGGCAGACCAGTCGAATATCCTGTGTTCAGGGAGAGTAGACTATCTCTAATCGATAAAGACATTTACGACGTCCTTTTCGATATGAAGCAGGCGCTGGAACTTATTCGATGGTCCGGCGATCAGGGATTGTCAAATCGGCTTATTAAATTGCTCGATAATACGATTTCAATGATAGATATTCCCAGAGACACCGATAGCTACCGATCCAGTGTTGTCGACGATCCAATAATGTATTCTGAAGTGAGTCGTATCTGGGCGCCTCCGATTCTCAACAACGAACACACTGTCGGGCTTCCGGAAGAATGCAAGGCAGATCTTCTACGTGCGGGTGTCGAGCTCTGGAAAGGGCTCGCAAGAATACGCGATATCTATCCAAACAATGGGTCCATGACAGTTTTCGGACATGCTCATATAGACTACGCATGGTTGTGGCCAGTCGAAGAAACGAAGAGGAAGATCAGAAGAACGTTCGCAAATGCTGTGAGACTCTCGAAGAAATTCAGCGATTTCGTGTTCATTCAATCTTCAGCGAAGATGTACGAGGATCTACACCAGATCGATCCGTTTCTCTTTGAACAGGTTTCAGAGCTTGTGAGGGAAGGCCGCTGGGAGCCAGTTGGAGGATCGTGGGTTGAATTCGATGCAAACATACCTGGACCTGAGTCATTGATTCGTCAGTTCCTCATGGGTCAGAAGTCTTTTGAGAGGCATTTTGCAAGACGTAGCAGGGTTGCGTGGTTACCTGATGCTTTTGGTTTCAGCTGGATACTCCCCCAGATACTTAGAAGCGCTGGGATCGACTTCTTTGTGACAACCAAACTGACCTGGAACGATACCAATCCCTTCCCATACGATCTTTGCAGGTGGAGGGGAATTGATGGTTCAGAGGTGATATACCACAGTTTTAACAATCCCAATGAAGGCTATAACGGGCATCTGGATGCAAGAGATGTTATGCAAACCTGGCAGAACTACAGAGACAAAGACCTTCACATGGAGACAATCCTATCCAACGGATACGGTGATGGCGGAGGGGGACCGACCGATGAGATGATTGAGCAATACCTCAGGATGAAAGACCTCCCTTTTCTGCCTGTTCTGAAGATGCGAAAAGTAGAAGAGTTCTTCACTTCGCTGGAAAAAGACTCATATGATCTTCCGATATGGGACGGGGAACTGTATCTCGAGAAACATAGAGGCACTGCATCATCACAGTCACGAACCAAGATTCTTCACAAAAGAGCTGAAGATGATCTATATATAACAGAATATCTGGCTACTATTTTGTGCAGTGAAAACGAGTATCCGCACGATGATCTGGATGAGTGCTGGGATATCCTTTTGAGAAACGAATTCCATGACATATTGCCTGGCTCATCGATCAGGGAAGTGTATCTTAAGACAGAACAAGAACTCAGCCGGCTGCTCGATCAGACAAACAGGATGCGGCAAGATATGCTCGAATCTACTGTGGCTTCAAAAGACCACTACTTAACAGTAATCAACATGTCGTCAGTTCCAAAACCTCTTTGTTTCATCCTGGGCAAGGGAGAATTTTACCAGGTTTCTACGGCTGAAGGTATTCTTCTTGAAA
>DLVL01000082.1:0-6600 GCA_003444085.1 Kosmotogaceae bacterium
ATTCTGGAAACCTTCAACTGCACCTCAAACCTGCTCTTCTCATCCGCACTTGTTTGCAGGTATACTTGTAATTGAGGTGGAACGACTTGTCCAGACACTCCCGGCTACAATGGATTCACAGACGGCTGAAGGACAACAGACATCCTTCAGGCTCTGAAATTGCCCAGGCGTTGAAGATCTCAAGGTCTCAGGTTTATGAAGACATTCATTACATGAAGCACGTGCTGGGAGCTCCCATAAAGCACAGCAGGAAGTTCATGGGTTACCGATACACGTCCAGATACGATTTCCCTGTGCTGTTCGACAGTGCGCTCCGTTCAAATGCAGCAGTAACGTTCTCTGGAACTGTTGCAGAAACAGTTTCGATGTTTCGCAAAGCACTGAATGAAAGAACAGTGTTGAGAATTACTCTGGATAACAAATCCAAGCATCTCTTCAGTTGCTACGGCCTATCTCCAGATGAACTCGTTGCTTTCGGTTTTCTTGACAACCGTCAAAGTCCGGAACTCGTCCAATTACAAAGGGTTAGTTCTGCCGGATTTACAAGGGCAAGGTTCAGAGAAGAGATATTGCTTGGCTCAAGAAGAGCTTTCACCGATGAAGAGATGATGAAGGGTTCTGCTCTAATCAAGGGAAAGGAAGTTGTGTTCTTTTTCTGGAGTGTGAGTGATGTTGTGGACTGGCTTTCCAAGGAAAAAATCAGAATCATTTCTCCCTCTTCCCTCATAAGAGACTTGAAAGCGATCGCCGAAAAGATCAATGGCTCACTGGACGTGGATAGGTCATGACAAAGGCTATTTTGATTTTTGGTTCATTATGTCTCTCAATTGTTGCTCTATCTCTCTCCTTGCCCGGGCTTGTTTGGGAAGTTGCATTACCTGAGACTGCAGAAGACGCTAACCTGCAAGAGAAAGCCTCTGGACAGATCGGATCAAATAGCTACGTGGTCTACGAGATATCTGCTCACGAATGGATGGGAATGGAGTGGAAGAATCACATACTGATCCTGACACCGAGAGAAGTTATGACTGATACTATTCTTCTGTTCATTACAGCTGATTATCGCTTCAGGGAGAGAGATCTTATTCCATTTACAATGGCTGCTAATGCCAATTCTGCAAGAGTAGCGATGCTCTTTGATATTCCAAATCAGCCGCTGTTTGGCGGATTGCGGGAGGACTGGCTCATCAGTTACACGTTCAAGCAGTTTCTGGAAAGCGGAGACTCTGAGTGGCCAGCACTTCTTCCAATGGTAAGAAGCACAGTAGCTGCCATGAATGTGATTGAAGATGTCATGGCAAAGGAAGGGGAAAGCGTTGAAGGCTTCATTGTGTCGGGAGGTTCCAAAAGAGGCTGGACCACCTGGTTGTCAGCAGCTACTGATGAAAGAGTTTTGGGAATAATCCCGATATCTTACGACACACTCAACCTCAAAGATCAGATGGAACACCAGCTGGTTGCCTGGGGAGATTACAGCCGGTCGATCAGAGAGTATGTTGAAACAGGTGTTCTTAACTCGCTTGAAGGAGAGCGAGAAGAGGTTCTGTTCAGAATGGTCGACCCCTACACCTACAGAGAAGACATCAAAGTGCCCAAGATTATTGTCGTGGGCACTAACGATCCCTACTGGCCTGCAGACGCGGCAGAACTCTACTTCCATGGTCTTGTCGGAGAGAAAGGAATGGTATACGCTCCCAACGCCGGACACGACGCAGATATATCCAGGGTGCTCTTCTCCATAAAGGCAATGTTCGTGGCACTTGAGAAAGAGGTGGGTTTTCCAGCTATTTCAGCAGTCTATCAGCTGAATGAAGACTCTGCAAAGCACTCCTTTTCATTGCACCTGCATGAAGATGATTGGGAGCTATCAGAGATAAGAATCTACACTGCACACAGCGACAGCAGAGACATGAGGCAGGCCAGGTGGAATTCACAGACTCTCAAGAGCGCAATCGATGTGGTAGCTCTGGATCAAACCGAGCGTTTCACAGCCGTCTATTTTGAGGCAGTCTTCTCCCTGGAAGATGCCAGGCTGCTATTTTCCACTCCTATAAGAGTGCTTGAACCGGGGACTGTCCAGGGTAGAACCCAGCAATAAAATCGACGTATTGACGTAGTATTAGACCGGGTGATAGAATCCCTTGAGGGTGCGTAGCTCAGCGGGAGAGCGCTTCCTTCACACGGAAGAGGTCACAGGTTCAATCCCTGTCGCACCCACCAAAACGGCCAGGAGCAGGATTTCACTCCTGGCCATTCTTCTTTGAGCCCTTGATCTCAAATGATGCTGGGATCGGCCACGTAAAAGTAAATGACAGTGTGCGCTTAAACGTCTTTGTCAGCTTCTTCTGTACCTCAGGGGTCAGTACTCCTGAAAGATTGTGGAATACTTGCACGTTTGCACGCTTGACTGACTTGTCTTCAAACAGCTTTCCAAGATCCCTTACCAGTCTCTGGAAGGTAACGCGCGGAGACTCAATATCCCCGGTCCCCTTACAAACGGGACAGGATATGAATAGTTTCGTTCCAATCGCAGCAGTGGAGCGTCTTCTGGTCATCTCAAGAAGCCCGAGTTTAGTGAAGCCCAGCACAAATGACTTCGCCTTGTCTTTCTTCAGTTCTTCGGTGAATGTGTTGACAATCTTCGTGCGGTCTTCATCAGTCTTCATATCGATGAAGTCTATCACAATGATCCCGCCGATGTTGCGTAATCGCAGATGCCTGGCAATCTGTGAGACTGCTTCAAGGTTTGTGACCAGCGAGGTTTCTGCAACATCCTCTCCCGAAACATTACTGGCAGAGTTAACATCGATCACAGTCATGGCTTCGGTTCTGTCTATTACAACATTTCCCCCGCTCTCCAGGGGTATGATACGCTTATATATCTCCTTGATCTTCTCGTATACGCCTTCAGTGATGAAGGAGTCTCCTTCAACAAAGCGTACAACGGGCTTGAAGCCCGACTTGAATTTGCTTACGCCAGCGACAACATCGTGCCAGAGGTCTTCGGTGTCTACTACGATCTCCGCTGTATTCTCTGTAAGACGTTCTCTCAGGATGTACTCAACCAGACTGGACTCTTCGTAAAGTATCTTGGGTTTTCTGCTCCTCTTGAAGGAATCGTTTATCTCTTTCCACTTTGTCCTGAGTCTTTCTATCTCATCTCTGATGTTCTCATCGCCCACACCATAAGCAGCAGTTCTAAAAATCACGCCTTCCTTCTCGATCAAAGCAGCTTTTGCAATTTTGTAAAGTCTGTCTCTTTCCGCGGCTTCAGTGATCTTTTTCGACACGCCCACGTGCTTTGAAAACGGTGTGTAAACTACACTTCGCCCGGGGATACTTACTTTGAGCGTAACCTGAGGTCCCTTTGTCCCAATGGCGTCTTTCTTCACCTGCACCAGAACCTTGCTCCCCTTTCCAAACTTGGATCTGTTCGGAGCATCCTTGAATCTCAGAAATGCATTTCTGCCCACGCCGATATCTACAAACGCGGCTTCAAGGCTTGGGACAACGTTTTCAACCTTTCCAAGGTAGATATTCCCAGTTACACTGTCATTGTCCAGTTCTTCAAAGAAAACTTCATCAAGATGGCCGTTGTCGATCACCGCAATTCTGATCTCCTCTTCCATCTTGCTGAATACTATCGTCTGTGTTCTCTTTCTCTTTTCTATTCGTTCCACCTCCGCAGAGAAAGGGCCACCTCTCGGTGACCCCTTGGTTCATTCAGCCATTTCTATCAGACCCACCGAGCCGTTCCTTCTTGTGTACAAGACATTTACCTCATCTGTTTCAACATTCTTGAAAACGAAAAAGGTATGGCCAAGCATCTCCATTTGTAATAGGGCCTCGTCAACGGTCATTGGTTTAATGGTGAATCTCTTCTTTCTCTGAATCGCATGAGTATCTTTTTCGTGTTCACCAAAGGAAAAAGAATCCGAAATCTCTCTCGTTGTGACCTTGTGCTTCAGTTTCGACCGTTCCTTGTATCGCTTCAGTCGTCGTTCGAAGGCATCCGAGAGCGTGTCAACAACGCCATAGAAGTCGCTTCCTTTTTCCTCAACTCGCAGCATTACTCCCGGGAGGTGACTCGTGACCTCGATTCTGAAAAACGCCCTCTCTTTCGAGATGCGGATATCCATAGAAATAACCTTGTCTTCACTCACCGCTTTGAAGACTTTGGACATTTTCTTGTCGAGGTATTCTCTCATAGCGTCAGTAATGTTGATGTCCTTTGAGTAGACTTTGTAGTCCACGTGTATCCTCCTCTCGCCGCCGATGAAGATGGCGTCATCTATAGTATAGATATTAACATGGCATGAGGTTGCTTGTGAAAGACGGGCCAGTGTTTACGTATCCTTGGACAATACCTCGGTAAACTGCGCAAGGCTCAACGCATCTGTGCCAGAATCAACAAGCATTTGAATCAGTCGATTCGGTTTGACATTCAAAACAGGAAGCTCCTCAAAGAATTTCCAGGCCAGGTCGGTAAGAACTGGCTGTCCCGGGTTGTCAGGATCAGTTCCGATTTTCGCCTCTCCAGAGAACACTCTGCACAGGAAGATCAGTTCAAGCACTTTCTCTTTAAGAAATTCCTGCACAAAGACCAGTTCATCAGGCACAGCATCAAGATGAGTCTCTTCTTTGATTTCTCTTACCAGCGCCTGTTTGATCGTCTCTCCTTCTTCAACCAGACCACCAGGGAGACACCAGAAAGATGATCTGTCCTTATGTTCGTGCTTGACCAGCAAGACACGACCTTGTCTAATGAGCAGACCTCTTACTACCGCATAATGGCTCTTTGTCCTCAAAAAAATCACCCCGATCAGTATAACATCAACTGCTTATGTGCTGCTATAATCAGAAGAATTGTGAACATCTTCATCTTAGTCTGTACAGAATCCTGAGGAGGGTGGAAGTTGAACTACGCCGGAGTCAGCACCGTTACAACGATAGGTCTGAATGTGCTTCCTGTGACTGTTGAAGTTGATGTCGATCGCAGAGCCGTTATCTACGATATAGACATCGTAGGTCTTGGTGACACTGTGGTCAAAGAAAGCAAGAAAAGAGTGAAGAGCGCCCTTAAGAATTCCGGATTCGGAATTCCACAGGGTCGAATAACCGTCAACCTTGCTCCAAGCGACGTGAAGAAAGAAGGGTCCTATCTGGATCTTCCGATAGCAGTAGGGATGCTCCAGGCCGCCGAGGTGCTGAACAGAGACATTGGTGAATTTGTTTTTTTCGGTGAACTGGGGCTTGATGGGACGCTAAGGAAAGTCAGGGGAGTACTGCCCATACTGCTCTCGCTCTCTCAAGGCAAGAATAGGGCAGCTGTAATACTTCCCATAGAAAACGCTCGCGAAGCGAGTGCTGTAAGAGGCCTAAAAGTGTACGCGGTCAGGGATCTGAAAGATCTCGTGTCATTTCTCAACGGATATTCGAAGAAGACACCTGTTGAATTTGTGCAACCTGATCTCGAGCACGCAGTCTCTGCCGACATCTCTGATGTCAAAGGTCATGATTTCGCGAAAAGGGCAGCAGAGATTGCAGCAGCTGGCCAGCACAACATCTCTTTTAGGGGTTCTCCCGGATGTGGCAAGACAATGCTGGCCAGGAGAATACCGGGGATCCTTCCAAGAATGACCATGGAAGAAGCTCTCGAAACCACAATGATATACAGCATAGCAGGATTGCTTGACGACAAAGGACTGATAAGCGAACGCCCGTTCAGGTCTCCGCATCACACGGCATCGACCACGGCGATTATCGGCGGAGGAACAGACGCAAGACCGGGAGAGATAAGCCTGGCTAACAACGGCGTGCTTTTCCTTGACGAGTTTCCGGAATTCAGGAAAGATGTGATCGAGGCACTCAGACAACCCATAGAAGACGGAACAGTGACAATTGCACGGGCAAAACTCACAGTTAGGTATCCATCCAGGTTCATGTTTGTGGTGGCCCAAAATCCCTGTGCGTGTGGCTGGTATGGCGACAACGTTCATGAGTGTACATGCTCATGGAATGACATACGACGTTACAACAGAAAAGTCTCTGGTCCTATGGAAGACAGAATAGACATATTCGTTGATATGCCCCGCCTTGAGTTTAAGGAGTATGCTTCAAGGACATCGGCTGAGACCTCTCTCCAGGTAAGAGAAAGGGTTGAAAGGGCCAGGAAAAGGCAGCTGGACCGTCTTTCTGCCTTCAGGTTGCGTTCAAACAGCCAGATGACACACAAACTCGTTCAGAAGATGGCATCTCTTGATTCAGCGGGAGGGAAACTGCTTGAGAGCGCCATAGAGAAGATGAAACTGACCGGAAGAAGTATAGACAGGGTACTGAAAGTAGCCCGTACAATAGCCGATCTTGATGATGAAGAAACCGTCCTGGCCAGACACCTTGCAGAGGCCCTTCAGTACAGGAAGAAGACGCTAGAACTCTGAACAGTTCACAGGGCGTGATTTCCAGGGCAGTGGTGTTCGTTGACACACTTGTAGACGCGTGATAGAATCCATATTGCGGTGGAGAGGTGGCCGAGCGGCCGAAGGCGCTTGCCTGCTAAGCAAGTGTAGAGGTGACTCTACCGAGGGTTCGAATCCCTCC
>DLVL01000082.1:6685-11572 GCA_003444085.1 Kosmotogaceae bacterium
GGTTCAAATCCCTCCCTCTCCGCCATTTTCGTGCCCGTAGCTCAGCTGGATAGAGCGCTAGACTGCGGATCTGGAGGTCGGGAGTTCAAATCTCCCCGGGCACACCAGTAGCCAGTTTCAGCACTTCTGATATCACGAATGACCGCTAAACTCACAGTATGACCGCTAGATTTTTTGAAACAAAAAAAGATATGAAATGACTCTTATCATAATGGCTATAAGGAACTTATATAACTATTTTTTGCTTCTATAACCCATCAGGAACAATCATTTTTGTCTCAATGAATCTTTATGCTTAAAACAAAATCTTGGCATCAGCGGGATATGTGACTTCTGTCTTCTTCGGTTGCATAGGGTTAGTCTCTCATCAAACATAGAAATAGGGGATCCTGAAGGTGATTTTTCGATGACAGAAGACGCCAAACCACTCGACGAAGTAATGACTATTCAGGAGGTAGCAGACTACCTAAAACTCACCAGGCAGACCGTATATAAGCTTCTGAAGAACGGTGATCTCAAAGCCTTCAAGATAGGAAGGTCTATCAGGATCCTGAGATCTGAGATCAAGAGGTTCATTCAGGAGAAGATGAACTCTTCCTGAAGCATCTTAAGAGTTGTCAAGCTCTCAACTGACTTTATCAGCGATAGATAGTAACAGCTCTTAGTTCTTTACTGCATAAGCCTTACTCAGGTACTTCTATTCTTAACGTCGAGACTGCCTTGCGTCTCACTCGCGCATGCGGGGCTACTTCGTGCCCCGGCGCTCTGAGACGCTTTTTTGTAAAATGTAAGAAAGTAGAAAAGGCTAAAGCGTAAATCAGTGCACCGTCCTTGCGATACGAAAACCTCTGTCGGAGGTTGGAAGAGCGGTACCCGTGACGGAGCGGTTCGCAACTCGAGCGAACGTCGCATCGTAGAGCCAGCTACCGCCACGTACAACTCGGAAGGAACCGGGTGTGTAATTGAACGGATTGATCCCAGGACTCTTGCTGTAGTAATCACGATCATACCAATCAGAACATAATTCCCAAATGTTCCCGCTCATGTCGTATATTCCAAGCGCATTCGGAAGCTTTGTTCCAACAGGATGTGTTCTGCAGTTGTTTGCAGCAATGAGGTTTAAATCCCATTCACCTGTAAGGTACTCATCACCTGAATTGCGCCAATACCATGCAACGTCACCTATATTGTCACTGCCAGAGTACCTGTATGGTGACTGATGCTTTCCTCCTCTTGCAGCATATTCCCATTCTGCTTCTGTTGGGAGTCTGCATCCAACTACCTCCGTTATATCTGTTGTTATGTTTCCGTCTGCATCAAGCATCTGTCCTTGAGAAGGTTCCCAATACAGTATGTATGCCACAGGAAGTCCTTCTTTCTCACTCAACCAGTTGCAGTAGGCAATAGCATCCCACCAAGATACCCGCATCACTGGCCTTGTTCCTCTTCCCCAGGCTGCGTCACTTGGTTTAGTTCTTCCTGTATCATCACAGAATGCATCGTATTCATCAAAGGTAACAGGGTATTTGCCCATCCAAAAGTCGTAGGTGAGCGTTACCTGATGAACTGGACTAGATTTACTCCAAGTGTTCAAATCTCCGAATTCATCTCCCATCATAAATGTACCACCTTTGACGTAAACCATTTCTCCTGGAATAACTGGATCAGGCAAAGGCTTATCAAACAACTCTGTGCATCCCAGAAGTACGATCACAAGTGCGGTAATCAGTAAAAAGAAGTATAAGCGTCTCATATTATCCGCCCTCCCTTTTGATACTCAGATAATACCATCGAAGCCGCATTATTCAGAGGTATAATCACCTTAAAGCCTTCATGAAAAGCCGTCTACGTCGATTCTGGAGAGTCGTTCTTCGGTCGGATCGGGTGATTCCTGGTGCGATCCTCTCAGATTCGATTCCTTATCTTGGAGGGTTGCACACTAAGTAAAGGTCTTATAGTCAATCAAAAGCCTATTTGCTCTTCTTGCTTTCCCTTTTTCTTCCGTTGTGCTTTCTTAAATGTAGTATCCAATAGTCGAGGATATTCGAGTTTCTTCGTTCCCTCTTGCAGTTCTTCTATAGTCCTTATCTGGATTTTTGGAACTTTCGGAAAATGATACGGCTCATAGAATACTGCTGTTACAGCCTCTTGTTTCATCGGTTTAGTAGGATCTTCGAGAGTCACGAAAGCAGGTATAGCAGCTTCCTCACGTTCCATAACACCTTTCAAGTCTCTGATCTGACTCGCAGTTACATGACCGCTCTTTACTTGGACAGCAATCTTCTTAGCCGTTCCGCTGTTATCATCAAAAAAGAAAATATATCCATCAATACCTCTGTCAGCACCCTTCTTCTTGTCTTGAGCAGGTCGAGCTCCGACTTTACCAAGAGCCCACCACTCAAACTGATAGCGATCACGCTCTGCCAAAGCCCTCGCACCGTGCAAATCCCTTGGTACTCCTATGACTTCATAGGGTGAGAGTTCAGAGACAAAAGTGTGTTCAAGCCGTCTGCAAATCGCTATGTGCAGAAACTACAGGTTAAGGTGATTATACCTTACTGCCAGCTAATTCAGATGATTGTCATCTCCGTTAACAATGTGCGAATAGACGCGTTAAAAGGGCTCAGACTATGTTTTTTCTGACAAGCGAGGAGCTGAAAACTTATGGCGTTTGGCCTATACCAATAACTTATCGCTCATTCTTTCGACGAGCTTTCTCGACCCAAACCAGATCTTCCCGAATGTTTTTTCAAAGAAACTTCCTACAGTGCCAGTCAAATGGCGGGGTTTTTGAACGTCGTGTCCTGCTCTCAGAATGCTCTAAGTGCCTCCTTGGATCTTCTTTTGGATCTTAATCTTTCTCGCTGAGGTTGGGGTAGGTGTGATGGGGTCCCGTTAAAGCGAGAATGGGTGAAAAAATCAAGTAAGAATAAGAATATGATAAACTTGATTCATTCAAAATAACCAAACACTTATCTCGATTGTCTTCGTTGTTAATCGTGTTTGAGGAGGGGTATTATGAAAGCTAGGGTTACCTTGGCTCTTGTATTATGCTTGATTTTTCTTCTACTGATATCTGTTTCGTCTTGTGTCGACAAGCATCATCCTTTGGTAGTGAGGATCCCTTTTGAGGAGCTACAGCTAGGTGCATACTACAACGGAAGTCTAATGTTCAATCCTTCAGACCCTTCTTACTCACACCTTGCCAAGGGAACTCTGATTGCTTTCCAGGACATTACATACGGCTGGGAAGACAGAGGTGACGACGTGTTTGTTCCGGTAGTCGTCACCAAGAAGTATGGCTATCTGTATATCCGGGATGTTCACGAAGAACACATTGAGTACGAGTACCTTCTCTTTGGTCCAGATGGACACATCATCGAAAGAGAAGAATCCGTCTTCCTGAGCGTGACAACAGGGCAGGCTGAGTTTTCAAGTGCTTCCGAGGATGCGGGTTTTTGTGGAGTTGCGTATCACACCGGCGTCAATGCCAGTCATTCGGTGATTTCGGACTCATACCTTTTGACGTTTATTCACGAGCGTCCGGGAGCGGCCGATGAAGAAGAAATTCAGCTTCAGGAGGAATTTCGCAGAATCGTTTTCAGAATACAGCAAGCGGGAATAAATCAGAGTTCTCACTATCCCAGAGGAGTTGTGGCAATTAGCTCCACTCAACCGAAGTCTCATGTAGTGAACTCCTCTTTTCATCATAGGGTTACCAATGGGATCACAGATCCGGAAAAAGAAATAGTCTTTGTCAAGACAGATGATCTGCCGGAATTTGCGGCTGGTGACTTTATTCTGGATGCAGAGCACGGAATTGTCAGAAAGACAGAATCTGTTGACGATTCGGATCCATCGCATATCGTCTTGAGCACAGCAAAGGCTGATCTTGAAGATGCCCTGGGAACAGTGATAATTGAGATTGAAGGAGATCTATCAGAGATATTAATGAAGCACTCTCTATCAGATGGTTTCATTGATCCCCAAAGCGTTCGTGTTGTGTTGTTGAGAAAAGAATGGGATATTGAGATTGTTGACTATGATGACATTTCTGCGCAGATCAAGAACGTTTTCAAGTTGTTCGTTGACGTATCGCTATCGTTGCATCAGAGCGTAGACAAGTTCAGCTCGAAAGGAAGAATATCCTTCCCCATGAGTCTTTACTCGGTGCTCGATATAGATGGAATCGTGGGTTTTCAAGAAGACCATTCATACAAACTCGCGGAGCCTTCTGTTCAGTTTAGCGTCTCCGGAATTCCAGTAAAGGTGAGTGTGCCTCTCTATTTCTTCTATGAAGTGGCTGCAGTCCTTGCTGAGCTCGAGTTTGAATTTGGACCTGAACTCAAGTTGGAACTGGGGTTTAACTACGATGTAGGGGCAGAGGTGGAGTATAAATACAAGGTAGTTCCGGTAGGAGTACATAGTTGGGGTCATGCTACTGGCATATTCAGCCATTCTGAAGAGATTATTCTTGACTATGAATATGACACGTCTCCGAAGCTGACCAGCGAGGTTGGATTCAAGGCATATCCTGGAGTGACAATCGCATGTGTTCTTCGACCAGAGATGGAGACTCCTTTCGCCCTGCGTGGAAGTTTTGAAGACAACAGGCTTAAGCTTGATCTTGTTGCTGAGGGACATATGCAGATGAAGCTGGATTTGAAGTTCTATGATCATACATGGAAGTTTGGTAAGGTATTTGGTTATACCAAGCACCTTTACGATAAAGAACTTCAATAGGAGTTGAAGCACAAAAATAGAAGTGCGTTTGGTTTAACCCGGTTAATAAGGGCGAGTATTTTGAGAACAAGGGTATAGGGTTGAGAAGCAGGTAGAGGGTTCCAAGTTCAGGTAGAGGGTGTAGTGCGCCAATGAAAAGCAAAG
>DLVL01000022.1 GCA_003444085.1 Kosmotogaceae bacterium
AGCGGTTCATCCAGCCATTCAGGGTATTCAGAGCTCAGAGCTTCCAGTTTTGCCGCAACTTGGCCTGCATCAAAAAGTGAACCAGTTCGAAGATGAATCTTCAGCTGACAGATCAGCGCATTTCCTCTGACATATGCAGGATTGGGGATCTCTGAAGAGAGAGAATCTTTCTCTACCTGTCTGGCGATTCCAAGCGCAGAGGAATAGTCACTTATGTCGTAGAGGTGATTGGCAATGTTGATGTTTACCATGGCGCTTTCTATGGGCTCATCAGAGCTCTCCAGAGCCTTTGAATAGAAAACCATAGGATCTTCACCTGTAAACAATTTCGAAACAAGTCCCAGATTGTTATAGAGTTGGAAGTGGGTTTTTTGATCCAGTTGGGATTTCAGCTCGGGATCGAGTTTTCTGAGCTGTCTAAACCATCTAAGCGTTTCAGCAGCGTATCCCATCTCAAAAGAGGTCATCATATGAAGCATTTTCATCCTTACAGCAATGGAAGAGGCAATACCGTTGTCGACGAGAGCAACACCTGCACACGAAACAAGATACGAGAGATGATCCTTTGAATGAAGGGCATAGAAGTAAGAGAGTCTATATAGGCCCTCCACAAGCTCTTCAAGGGATTCTTCGTTGAGCAAACGAGGTATGCTTTTGAGAAGCGAATGCATATAGTCTACAGCAAGCAAATAAGGCCAGTTTTTCTTACCGACTGGTCTTCTTCGAATAAGCTCCTCCAGGTCTCTTCCAAAACTAGCTGAAGGTCGTAAACTGAAACTTAATAGAATATCTTTCAGGCATTCATTCACATTTCTCACCCTCATCCGCAAATATAATGCTAACACAAACGCTTGATTTCTGGTCGCCACACATACGTTTCATGTTTATTGCAGAATGTGTTATAAAAAACAGGCGAAAAGCTGAACCAGATCATGCTTGGAAAACGCTCAGCTTCACCTTGTTATACAATATACTCGGGAGGTGATTACATAAAACCCAGAGACATACTATTGGAAGACTATCAGATCATTCAGCAGAAGATTGATGAATTTCAAGTCGAAAACTCAAAGCTGGCATTTGCAAATCTTTATTCTTACAGGTTTCTCCATTACCCAAAGATCTGCCTTCTCGATGATGCACTGGTGGTATTCTGCACGGCTGATGCAGCCAACCCATGCGTTTTTCCTCCGCTATGTGATGAAAAGGCACTACCCCGTGTTATGAAAGAGATTTCGGACTACTTTGATACAGTTCTTGGTTCCAGGGTGCATATAAGGGACTGTGATGAAGCTTTCATCAGAAGGCTTTCGGAAGCTGGATTCAGCTTCGTCAGAAATGAAAGAAGAGATCAGTGGGAGTACATATACTCCTCTAAGAAGCTTTCAGAGCTTAAAGGAAGAAGTTTTCACAAGAGAAGGAACAGGATAAACAAGCTTCTTTCTACCTTTCCAGATTACGAGTACGTAAGAATAAAAGCATCAGATAGGGAGAGAGTTCTGAAATTCCATGACTACTGGTGTCATCTCAGAGACTGTGAGTCGAACGAGACCCTCGAACAGGAGAGGGATTCCATAATTACACTTTTTGAGATCATGGATACTGTACCAGTGTACGGAGGTTTAATACTCATCGATGGAGAAGTAAAGGGCTTCCAGATTGGAACCAGGCTGAACAGGAACACTTACGTTACGCTTGTTGAGAAAGCAGAGCTTGCTCCCGAATACGATGGGATTTATGCATTGCTAATCCGTGATACTGCAACTGATATCTGCAATGAATTCGAGTATATTAACAGGCAGCAAGACATGGGAGTTCCAGGATTGAGAAAGGCAAAGCTTGCCTGGAAACCTGACAGACTCCTTGTGTGCGACATGCTTGTTCTGGAGGAGTGAGAATGGTAAAGAGATTTGTATCGGGACTGCTTGATGAAAACACATATATTGTGGAGCTTCAAGACAGGGTTTTCGTTATTGATCCAGGCGAGGGAGCGGAAAACTTCATTGTTAAGCTCGTTGGGCAAAGAAAAGTAACGGTACTGCTGACACATGCACATATTGATCACTTCTGTGCACTGCAACGACTTGACTATGATTGTGTCTATCTTCATGCCCTTGAAAAAGAGAGCCTGCTGAGCCCTGAGAAACACCTCGGTTACTACCTAGGCCTGGAGACACTCAGTGCAGAATCTGACAAACTTTGCAGTCCCGACAGTCTTCCTGAGCCATGGAAGTATATTCACACACCCGGGCACACCCCAGGTTCAGTCTGCTATGAGCTCGAAGATGGAATACTGTTCACTGGAGACACAGTCTTCTCTGATTCAGTAGGGAGAACCGATTTACCTGGTGGAAGTACGATTGAGATGCAAAAAACGCTGATCTCTCTAAAGAAGTACTTCGCGGAGAATCCGGATATCAGGGTTTTGCCAGGTCATGGCCCTGAAGCCAAAGCAAGCAAAATCCTGGTTAGCAACCCCTTTTTCAGGGGCCTCTAGGGTGACTCAGTTTCTTCAGATTGATAACACAACCGCAGAGTCGCTGTGATTCTATACCCAATGTCAGTCAGTCCGAATACTGGAAAACTCCTCGGCATGATCAGTTATTATGATATCGCACAGATTCTGAAATGACTTGAATAACTCAGCATCGTTGAGCGTCCACAAAGCAACAGCTGTCTTGCTTCTTCTTATGGTGTTGAGAAACTCGGCCGCCTTCTTCCTTCCCAGCTTATTCAGATAAGCGACAGGAAGATGAACGCTGTAGGGCTTGATCTTCTCAATTCTCTCCATCACTCTATTCTCAAAGCCAGGAGCATCATCATGCTCTGAAAACAAGAGTCCTATCTTAGCTTTCAGGTCGCTGTTTCTGATTGTTAAGAGGCAATCATGAATGAAAGAGGAGAAGATGGTGCGGTCAAGAGCGTCAAAACTGTTAACAAGCGGAACAACAAACTCTGCTACTTCTGGATCTTTTAGTTCAACGTTGATTATCGCAGTGTCTGGAAGCTCAAGATAGACCTGCTCAAGTAGAGCGAGTCGTTCTTCGTGGATCAGACCCTTTTCCTTAAACTCCCTGTAAGTAGTCTCCTTAACTTCCATATCCAACCCCAAAGTCCTGTTCAAATCAGGATCGTGAGAAAGGACTATGACATTATCCTTAGTCAGCCTGGCGTCGATCTCTACTCCGTCTGCACCTAGCTGAATCGCTCTGATGAGTGAAAGCAGAGTGTTTTCATCTCTTCCTTTACCAAGCCCTCGATGCCCGAGGATAATACTCACAAGATCACTCCTTCTACATTCTTCTCATATTCATGACATATTTTGCTCTTGTCATCTCTGAGTGCTCTATTCCCGATTATATCAGTTAAGCACCTCTATGCGGGCTCTTGGTGAAAATAGCACCAGTTGATGACTAAGCTGATTGCCCATATACTTGATTTGAAGGACATTTTCGGAGGAGTCATCGTGAGCAGACTGGTAGATCATCCAATAATCGAGTTCAGAAGAGGCAAAGAAATCACCTTTGAATTTGAGGGGAGAGAGATCTCCGCATTTGAAGGGGAAACGATAGCAGCGGCACTCCATGCAGAAGGGATCAAGTTCCTGCGCGCGAGTCCTGGTCGGCAAAGAGCCCAGGGATTCTTCTGCGCTATCGGAAAGTGCTCTTCCTGTCTGATGGAAGTTGATGGTGTGCCAAACGTTCGCACCTGTATCACACTCGTTAAGGACGGGATGATTGTCAGGAGACAGAAAGGAAAGGGTGAGTTTGGTGCATAGTCCGGATCTTCTAGTTATCGGAGCAGGGCCGGCCGGCCTTTCTGCGGCAGTTGAAGCAGCCAGTGCTGGACTTGATACAGTTGTTGTGGACGAAGGTGTTACGGCAGGAGGACAGCTGGTGAAGCAGACCCACAAGTTTTTCGGGAATGAGGGGTTCTTTGCATCAGTGAGAGGTTTCGAAATTGCAAGAAGTCTTCTCGAAGAGCTTGTCGATTTTGAGAATGTGGAGATCTTCCAGGAATCCTCAGTGATTGGAGTGTATGAAGATGGTATACCGGTGCTGCATCTGCCGTCGGACACTACCAGGTTGTTCCGACCAAAACGAGTTGTGGTAGCCACTGGTGCTTCGGAGAAGTTCCTTCAGTTTGAGAATAACGATCTCCCAGGCGTGTACGGAGCCGGAGCTGTTCAGACACTGATGAATCAGTTTGGAATCATGCCCGGGAAGAATGTACTGATGATCGGCTCAGGAAACATAGGGTTGATCGTGAGTTATCAGCTTGTTCAGGCAGGAGTGAACGTCAAGGCGATTGTGGAGATAGCCGATAGAATAGGCGGCTACGAGGTCCATGCTGACAAGGTTAAGCGATTGGGAATACCAGTATTGTTAAAGCATACAGTAACGCGAGCGCTTGGTGTTGAAAGCGTTGAGGGGGCGGAGATATGTGAGGTTGATGAGAAGTTCTCACCAATTCCCTCAACAGCAAGGGAGCTTGTAGTAGACACAGTCTGCATAGCGGTAGGATTAAATCCGTCCGTAGAGCTCATAGCTCAGGCCGGCGGTCAGATAAGATATGTTGCGGAACTCGGCGGTTACGTTCCTGTTAGAGACGAAGACATGCGTGCCACTGCAGAGGGCTTCTTTGTGGCGGGGGATGTTAGCGGGATAGAAGAAGCAACAACAGCGATGATAGAAGGCAGGATCGCCGGTTTGTCAGTTGTGCGAGATTTGAAAGGAAGTACGGATGAGAACAAGGTGAGCAGACTTAAGAAAGAACTCGTTGGATTTCGTAACGGGCCCATATCTGCAAGAGTTCGAGAAGGTTTGCAAAAGCTTGGATTCGATGTTTCGTCGGGGGAATCCAGGACTGGAAACCTCAATAATCCACAGAAGTACAGGGGAAAGCTTCGTCCAATAATCGAGTGCTTCGAAGCCATTCCGTGTAATCCTTGTGAAACGAGCTGTCCAACAGGTGCCATTGTTGTGGGCGGCAACATAAATGATGTTCCGGTGATCGATTATGATAAGTGCAACGGCTGCGGTATATGTATGACCAAATGCCCGGGACTTGCTATTTTCATGCTTCAGGAACTTCCAGATGAAGATAGTGCACTGATCGGGATTCCTTATGAGTTCATTCCTCTGCCCTCAAAAGGAGACCAGGTGCACCTGCTCGGCAGACAGGGTGAAATGCTTGCCGAGGGAACCGTTCAGAGGGTATTCAGAAGCCCGCACAAAACGAATAGTGTCTATGTGAAGACTCCGCTTGAACTGGCAGACAAAGTAAGAAGCATCCGCCCAGTTCTGCAAGAAGATAATGCGTTTGTTTGCAGGTGTGAAGAACTCACTGTTAGTGATATTGAGGCTGCGATTGATGAAGGATATACTGATTTTGAAGAGCTCAGACGCAAGCTCAGGATTTCGATGGGTCCATGTGGTGGAAGAACGTGCAGGCTTAATGCTCTGAGGATTCTTTCCAGGAAGACAGGAAAATCTATTGAAGAACTCTCTTTCGGTGTTCTGAGACCTCCATCAATACCCTCAACACTTGGCTCAATCGCCAGGCAGAAAGGTGCAGAAGATGACTGAAAAAGCATCTGTTGTTGTAATCGGTGGTGGGATAGTCGGAACGGCGATAGCATACTACCTCACAATAAAAGGGCAGAGAGATGTTGTTGTTCTTGAGAAGAACTACCTTTCGAGCGGTTCGACGGGAAGATGTGCAGGAGGAATCAGACAGCAGTGGAGTGAACCTTCCAACGTCAGGCTGGCTATGAGAAGTGTAAGACACTTTGAGAGTTTCAAGAAGGAACTCGGTGCGGACATCGAATACGTTCAGGGCGGCTATCTTCTGCTGGCTTTCGATGAAGAAGAAGAGACGCTTTTCAGAAACAATGTTGAAATGCAGAAGAAAGAAGGCCTGGAAGTATCGATCCTATCTGTTGACGAGGTAAAGAAGCGTTTTCCGTACATTGTGGTGGATGATGTGAAGTCCGCTTCATTCTGTCCCACTGATGGCCATGCAAATCCTCACCTTGCGAATTTCGCTTACGCCAGGGCCGCGAAGAAGAACGGTGCTTGGATATATACTCATACCCGTGCGTTGGGTATTGACGTAGAAAACGGGCAGATAACAGGTGTGGAGACAGACAGAGGTTACATAAAGACCGGCGTTGTTGTCAATGCTGCAGGTGGGTTTTCTCGCCAGGTTGGACTTTTGGCAGGAGTTGACATACCGACTGAATCATACAGGCATCAGATAATGGTTACCGAACCCCTCGAGCATATCCTGGATCCGATGATTATCAGTTTCAGCAGAAACTTCTACATGAGGCAGACTGTCTCTGGCAATATAATGATGGGTCAGGGGGACGAAGACGAAAAACCGAGCTTTAATCACGATCCAAGCTGGAGATTCCTGACCCAGATGAGCAAGAAGATGCCCGGACTATTCCCGTTCCTAGAGAAAGTTAGAGTATTGAGACATTGGGCCGGGCTTTATAACATGTCTCCTGATGCCCAGCCCATAATTGACAAAGCAGAAGACGTCTCTGATTATTACTGCGCCGTAGGATTTAGCGGGCATGGTTTCATGCTTGCTCCAGCTGTTGGTGAAGGTCTCGCAGACTGGATCATTGATGGTTCACCAAAAGAAGTAGATCTGTCCAATCTGGGACTTGATAGATTCACGGGAGAAGTCAAAAGAGAGAAGAACGTAGTATAAGGGAGGGATCTTATGCCAGAATCAACGAGCTACATGATAATTCCACCGTTTTCCAACGAGCCCTATATCGATCTGAAGAGCTCAAAAGTCAGGACAGCGATGAAGAATGCAATTGAAAAAGTATCAGCTGAGCAGAAGGAATACTACCTGATGGTAGGTGGAGAGAAACTGAAGACCGATAAGGAGATCAAGTCCGTAAATCCTTCGAATCCGGATCATATTGTCGGGACCGTTCCAAAGGCAGATCGGGAAATCGTTGAAAAGGCTATGGACACAGCCTGGAAGACTTTTGAGATATGGAAGAATACCCCGGCAGAAGAACGGGTGAAACCTTTCCTCAGAGCAGCACAGATTATGCGAGAGAAGAGGTACGAACTCGATGCAACTATGATTCTTGAGACCGGCAAGAATTGGCTGGAAGCCGATGCAGATCTTGCAGAAGCAATTGACTTTCTGGAGTTCTATGCAAGAGAAGCTTTGAGATACGCTTCCCCGCATCCGGTTGTTCAGGTGCCAGGCGAGTACAACACTTTGCAATACATACCCCTAGGCGTAGGAGCAGTCATTCCGCCATGGAATTTCCCGTGTGCGATTATGGCAGGAATGACCACTGCCGCTGCAATTACGGGAAACACTGTGATACTGAAACCTGCAAGCGATGCGCCTATCATTGCCGCCAGGTTTGTTGAGATACTCAAAGAAGCGGGACTGCCTGATGGAGTTGTCAACTACGTTCCGGGAAGCGGTGCAGAGATCGGAGACTACATTGTGGAGCATCCAAGAACGAGATTCATCGCCTTCACAGGATCCAAAGAAGTAGGTCTCAGAATAAATGAATTGGCTGCAGAGCATCAGGAAGGCCAGTTGTGGATTAAGAGAGTCGTCCTGGAAATGGGTGGAAAAGATGCTGTTGTTGTCGACGAAACAGCAGACCTTGATGCAGCAGCACGGGGAGCGGTAACGAGTGCATTCGGTTTTCAGGGCCAGAAATGCTCGGCAGGATCCCGCATTATCGCGGTTGAATCCGTCTATGATGAGCTACTCGAAAGAATTGTGGAGTTGACAAAAGAGATAGAAATAGGAGACGTTGCTAACCCGGAGAACTGGCTTGGCCCCGTTATTAACAGACAGGCCATGGACAAGATATTGTCTTACATCGAAATCGGGTCAAAGGAAGGAAGGATTGTCACTGGCGGTAAACGTGCTGAAGGTTTGAGCGGCTTCTTCATAGAACCGACCGTGATCGAAGGTGTTGATAGGCATGCTAGAGTAGCCCAGGAAGAGATTTTTGGACCAGTAACAGCGTTAATTAAGGCGAAAGATTACGATGATGCCATTGAAATTGCGAACGGAACAGAGTACGGGTTGACCGGTGCTCTTTACTCAACTGATCGCGAACGAATCGAAAGAGCAAAACGGGACTTCTACGTCGGTAATCTCTACTTCAACAGGAAGTGTACTGGTGCACTTGTGGGGGTTCAGCCTTTTGGTGGATTCAATATGTCAGGAACGGATTCGAAGGCCGGAGGACGCGACTACCTGTTGCTCTTCCTGCAGGCAAAGTCGATTTCAGAGAAGATAATCCCGTAATAACGATGTTTTCTAAAGACCGGTGCCATACAGGCGCCAGCTTCCAATGTCTGGAATCTGGTCACAGAAACTTTTGAATTTCCACGGTATAGTGATTTGGATCCTCCATGAAAAAGTGATAGATCCCGAATTTCTTGTTGTACTGGGGTTTACTGGCGACTGAACGCTTGGCTGTGCAAAGTTTTCTGTATACTTGATCAACGTCTTCAAAGAGCAGTGTGATAATAGGACTTTTGTCAGAAGCGTTGACTGTCATATGCTCACAGAAACCCAGGTACCCTCCACCAGGCACTGAGTATATGCGACATACTCCCTGGTCTTTCCAGAGTTCGAGTCCCAGAGAATCTGAGTAGAACGAATGTGTGGCATCAAGATCATATGCTCCGAAGAAGCAGATACACCCTGTTGGTTTAGTATCCACAAAACAACCTCCTCCAAAGAGTTTCAAAAGGATTATATCACTGGGTGACAAACTGGTAAGTTTTACTTACAATATCTGGCAGTACTGCCGTTAAGTTGGCTAAGCAAAATGTTAGAATCTTGATGAACTCTTGAGCATAAGGAGGATACCATGGAAGCTATCGAGAAGAGAGAACGGAAGTATTTTTCGCAGGCATTTGAGCCGTCAAACTGGGAAACACTGGAACCCGAGATCAAAAGAATCCTTGACAAAGAAGTCTCTTCTGTTGATGATCTGGAAGAGCTCATCTATGAAATGAGCGAGCTTATGGACATCGTTGATGAGGCTCTCGCCTGGCGTTACATAAGCATGACCCGGTTCCCTGAGAAAGAGCACGAAGAGGAGTATAACCGTTTCTATGCGCAAGTGATCGCCAAAAGCAAGCCCCTGGTCTTCATGATAAGAAAGAAAATATACCAGTCTCCATTCAAGAAGGATCTTGATGAAAACAGATTCGGGAACTATCTGAAGATCCTGAACAATGATATCGAACTGTTCAGGGAAGAGAACATACCTCTTGAAGTAGAGGAGAAGAAGCTCTCTAATCGCCATGGCGAAATAATCGGGTCTTCGACTGTCGAGTTCAGAGGCGAAGAGAAAACACTGATACAGCTGAAGAACCTTCTTAAAGAGTCGGATAGGAGTCTTAGAGAGGAAGCCTGGAAGGCCCTGATGAGCAAACTTGGCGAATTAAAACCTCAGCTTGACGACGTCTTTGACAGGCTTCGTGCTCTCAGAGACCAGCAAGCGAGAATCGCCGGATTCGATAACTACAGAGACTATATGCATAAGAAGAAAGGACGTTTTTCTTACGGCGTCGGTGACGTGATGAAATTCCACAGGGCAGTTGAAGAAGAGGTAGTCCCTTTTCTCAGAGAAGTTACCAGATTCAAGGCAAAGAAGATGGGACTGGAGGCTATCAGACCGTGGGATGAAGCTGCTGACCCTGATGGGAAAGTATTGAAGCCCTTCAAGACAGAAGAAGAACTGATTGAGAAAGCCGTGAATGTTCTTTCAAGGGTCAGATCAGAGTTCGGCGAACGTTTGGACACGATGAGAAAGGCAGGGCTTCTTGATCTTGAGAACCGAAAAGGCAAAAGACCTGGGGGTTACAACTATTCCTTGAGTGAGACCGGAGCTCCTTTCATATTCATGAATGCTGTGGGTTCAAACGGCGACGTCCGAACAATTCTTCATGAATCCGGTCATGCAATGCACAGTTTTTCCACGGCATCAGAAAGGATCTCTGAATACAGAGACTATCCAAGCGAAGCTGCGGAGTTAGCCTCGATGGCAATGGAATTACTCACCATGGATCATCTGGAAGAGTTCTATCATGACAAGCAGGATCTCGAGAAAGCTCTGAGGGATCAGTTGCTTGGCACGCTCTATTTCTTGCCCTGGTGTGTTACAGTAGATGCTTTTCAACAGTGGATATACACAAATCCGAACCACAACACCAAAGAGAGAGATGACTACTTTTTGAAACTCTCTGAGCGATTTAACACAGGAGCAGACTGGTCAGGTCTTGAGAGAGAGAGGAAGCTCCAGTGGCTTATGCAGATACACATATTTACCAGCCCCTTTTACTACATAGAATACGGGATCGCTCAGCTTGGAGCCCTGGCCATATGGAGAAATTACAGAACCAATCCGCAAAAGGCCATCTCACAGTACGAGGATTTCCTGAAACTCGGTTATTCTAAACCGCTTGATCAGCTCTACAGGACAGCAGGTATAGAATTCAACTTCTCCAGTAATTACCTGTCAAAGCTTGTGAACCTGGTAAGAGACGAAGTAAAAAAAACCGGGTGGAGTGTGTAAGAGAGAACAGGATTGAGATGCAGTTAAAGGGTTCCAAGGGCAGGTAGAGT